>JBDKTJ010000153.1:0-23153 GCA_039698075.1 Thermoguttaceae bacterium
TCGCCGGCGCCGCGTCGGGTTTCGGGCACGAACACGATCGCCGTATCGCCCAGCAGGTCGCGGTTGATATAGCACGCCTCGTTGCGATAAATGATCTTGTCGGCCTGAATGTCCATGGTGACCAGCACCTTCGAGTCGCGGTCGGTCAACTGCACGTCGCTGACGCGCCCGATCAGAATGCCGCTTTTTCGGACCGGCGTGTCGCGGGTCACTCCGCCGGCGGCGTTGAATCGGACCTGAATCGTGTAGGTTCCGATCATGCGCGGCATTTTGCCGAACATCACCAGCAGGATGCCCGTGATGAGAAACGTGGCGAGGAAAAACACGCCGACGCGAAATTGCATGACCCGTTCGTCCATGACTCACCTTCCGTTCTGCTGCCGCATTTCCATGAGCCGCTCGCCGGCCTCGCCGCGAACGAACTGCGAAACCCGATGGTCGTCCGATCGCTCGATCCGCTCGGGCGGACCGTCGTACAAAATTTGCGGATCGCCGGGCTTCAACCGCGGCAAGGGATAAAGCATCACGATGCGATCGGCCACCTTTTGGGCCGTGCGCATGTCGTGCGTCACCACGACGCTGGTGACCGGATGATGTTGACTCGCGCCGAGGATCAACTCGTTGATCACGTCGCTCATGATCGGGTCCAACCCCGTGGTCGGCTCGTCGTACAAAATGACCTCGGGCTCCAAGGCCAGCGCCCGAGCGAGCCCCACCCGTTTGCGCATGCCGCCGGAGAGCTCGGCCGGTTTCTTGCTCAAAATGCTCTCGGGCAATCCGACCTCAGCGAGCCTGGCCAGCGCGATTTGGCGGATTTCCTCGAACGTTTTCTTCGTGTGGCGCCGCAACGGAAACGTCACATTTTGGGCGATCGTCATGCTGTCGAACAATGCCGCCTGCTGAAACAGAAATCCGAAACGGATCCGCTGCCGCGTCAACTCTTTTTCGCCCAATTGAGCGAGGTCCCGACCGTCGAACTGGACCCGGCCTTCCGTGGGCCGCAACAGTCCGATGATCGTTTTCAACAGCACCGTCTTGCCGCAGCCGCTTTCACCGATGATGGCCAAGGTCTGACCGCGAGGGATCACCAGGTCAATTTCGCGCAACACCTGCTGGCGGCCGAACGCCATGCCGACCTGATCCAATCGGATCAGCGGCGCATTCGGATCGGCGTTGGTTTCGACGGTGGCGACCATGCAACTTTCTTCCGCTAAAACAGCTTGGGCGTTTGCGGCCAAAGCGTGTAATACACTCCGTCCAGGGCGATGCCCAGCAACAAGTCCAACAACAAGATCATGACGAACGAGTAGACGAACGCCGCGGTGGCCGCGCGTCCGACGCCCTCGGCGCCGGGATCGCAATGGAATCCGCGATAACATGCGATCAGCGCAATGGCTGCGCCGAAAAACAGACTTTTGAACACGCCGGCGAACAAGTCAAACCCGCCGACGAAATGTTGGGAGTTCTCCAGATAATGATGCGCGTCGATGCCCAGCAAATGGACGGCGTAGAAAAACGCGCCGGCGACGCCCATGAAATCGGCCATGATCGTCAGTGCGGGAATCAACAGCAGGCAGCCCAAGAAACGCGGTACCACGAGATACTGAATCGGATTGGCGCCCATCGTCACGAGCGCGTCGATCTGCTCGGTCACGCGCATCGTGCCCAGCTCGGCGGCCATGGCGCTGCCGATCCGGCCGGCCAGCATGGTGGCGGCCAGCACCGGGCCAAGCTCCCGGGCCAGGGACATATTGATCACCGCGCCCAGTTTCGCCTCCATGTGCAGATTGCGAAACTGCACGTAGCTTTGCACGACCAAAACCATGCCGATGAACGTGCCCGTCAACGCGATGACCGGCAGACTCAACACGCCGATCTGATAGAAACTCGGCAGCAGCGTCTCTTTGCGCGGCATCCGCGAAAACAGCCAACCGAACGTCCGCAGCCCGAACATCGAGATGTTGCCCAGCCCGATGACGGCGTCCATCAACAGCCCGCCCAGGTCGGCGATCCAATCGATCACCAACCAAAGCGGTCCGCCGGACCTGCGTTCGTGGTTTTTGGAGTCTGGAAGGGCATCCATGCCGTTTCCTTTCAAAATCGCATCCCCAAAAGTGGGCTAGGCTCGCCTTGCCGGTGGTCCCATCGGACTTCCGAAGGCTAGAACGCGAGCCATCCCCGGTATAGACCGGGAGCCCTCTCCTCTAACTTCGTCGCATGGAGCTTGCGGCTTGAGTGAAGTTTGACGAAGAAAGCGACGCGGCAATATAGGAAATCTACAAAAGACACAGCAGGGTGGTCCGCGCAAAAAACCGGCCCCCGAGCGATTTCTCACTGGGGGGCCGAGAAGATGGCTTCTTTCGAGTCGCCGACGATCAGCCGGCCGTGGTTTCGCCGGTCCCGGCGCCCACCGCTTGCGAATCGTCCGGCGTCTCTTTCTTGGCGCCTTGGAAGAAGAGCTGCTTCTTGTCGCCGACTTCCTTGACGTCGATCGTGATGGTGTCCATGCCTTTGAACTCGCCCTTGAGCAACTCCTCGGAGAGCGGGTCTTCGACGAAGTTTTCGATGGCCCGACGCAGCGGCCGAGCGCCGAAATCCAAGTTGCTGCCCTTCTTGGTCAAGAAGGTTTTGGCCTCCGGGGCCAGCACCAGCGCTAAGCCGCGTTCGGCCAGCCGCTCGCGCACCTTCTTGAGTTCCAGTTCGACCACTTCGCCCAAGTCGTTTTGGGTCAGATGGCGGAAGACGATCACGTCGTCGATGCGGTTGAGGAACTCAGGCCGGAAGACCTTTTCGATTTGTTCCTGGACGCGGTTCTTCATGTTTTCATACGAGGCGTCGTCGTCGGGTTTTTGGAACCCGAAGGCCGATTCGTTCTTGATCGCCTCGGCGCCGGCGTTGGTCGTCATGATGAGGATGGCGTTGCGGAAATCGACGTTCCGCCCGAAGCTGTCCGTCAGCCGCCCCTCCTCCATGACTTGCAGGAGCATGTTGAACACGTCGGGGTGGGCCTTTTCGATTTCGTCCAACAGCACGACGGCGTAAGGACGGCGGCGGATCTTTTCGGTCAACTGCCCGCCCTCTTCGTAGCCGACGTAGCCCGGAGGCGCGCCGACCAGCCGGCTGACGTTGTGCTTCTCCATGTACTCGCTCATGTCGATCTGGATCAAGGCGTCGGCGTCGCCGAACATGAACTCGGCCAGCGCCTTGGCCAGCAACGTCTTGCCCACGCCCGTCGGGCCGGCGAACAGGAAGCAACCGGTCGGCCGCTTCGGGTCCTTCAAACCGCTGCGGCTTCGACGGACCGCCTTGCAGATCGACTTGATGGCCTCGTCCTGGCTCACGACGCGCTTGTGCAGCTCGTCTTCCATCTTCATCAAGCGCATCGAGTCTTCGGTGGTCATGCGGGTCAGCGGCACGCCGGTGATCTTCGAAACCACCTCGGCGATCACTTCCTCGTCGACGACGCCGTCGGCCTCGCGCGACTTCTCGCGCCACTCGTGGGTGATCGTTTGTTTCTTCTTTTTGAGCTTGTCGGCCTGATCGCGCAGGGCGGCGGCCTTTTCGAAGTCCTGATTGGCCACGGCCTCTTCTTTTTCTTTGTTCAGCTTCTCGACTTCCTCGTCGATCTCTTTCAAGTCCGGCGGCCGAGTCATCGACTTCAAGTGGACCCTTGCACCGGCCTCGTCGATCACGTCGATGGCCTTGTCGGGCAAACAACGGCCGGTGATGTAGCGGCCCGACAGTTCGACGGCCGCGGCGATCGCCTCGTCGGTGATTCGCACGTGGTGGTGCTGCTCGTAGCGGTCGCGCAGCCCCTTCAGAATCTCGATCGCCTCGCCCTTCGTCGATGCGTCGACCATCACCACCTGGAACCGGCGATCCAGGGCGCTGTCCTTTTCGATGTATTTGCGGTATTCGTCGAGCGTCGTGGCGCCGATGCACTGGATCTCGCCGCGGCTCAGGGCCGGCTTCAAGACGTTGCTGGCGTCGATCGCGCCTTCCGCGCCGCCGGCGCCGACCAACGTGTGCAACTCGTCGATGAACAGGATCGTGTTCTTCGCCCGACGCACTTCGTTCATCACGGCCTTGATGCGCTCCTCGAACTGTCCGCGATACTTCGTGCCGGCCACCATCATGGCCAAGTCCAGCACGACGATGCGGCGATCCAACAGCAGCTCGGGCACGTTGCCTTCGACCACGCGTTGGGCGAACCCTTCGACGATGGCGGTTTTGCCGACGCCCGCCTCGCCCAGCAACACCGGATTGTTCTTCGTCCGGCGGCTGAGAATCTGCATGGTCCGTTCGATTTCTTTTTCGCGGCCGATGACCGGATCGAGCTTGCCTTGCCGGGCCAGTTCGGTCAGATCGCGGCCGAAGCTGTCCAAGGCGGGCGTTTTCGACTTGCCGGCCCGCTGGGTCTGCTCGCCGCCGCCGACCGGAGAGCCGGGCAATCCGCCGGGCCGCTCCGAGCCTTCGGCGCCCTCCATGCCGTGGCCCAACAGATTCAACACCTCGTCGCGCACTTCCTCCAGCTTCAGGCCCAGGTTCATCAACACCTGAGCGGCGACGCCCTCTTGTTCGCGCAGCAAGCCGAGCAAGATGTGCTCGGTGCCCACGTAGTTGTGATTCAGATTCCGCGCCTCTTCCATCGAATATTCGATGACCTTCTTGGCTCGCGGCGTTTGGGGCAGCTTGCCCATCGTGACCATGTCGGGCCCGCTCTGCACGAGCTTCTCGACCTCCAGACGGATCTTGCGCAGATCGACGTCGAGGTTTTTCAACACGTTGGCCGCCACGCCGCTGCCTTCCTTGATCAGGCCCAACAGAATGTGCTCGGTGCCGATGTATTCGTGATTGAACCGCTGGGCCTCTTGATTGGCCAGTTGCATGACCTTGCGGGCGCGGTCGGTAAAACGTTCGTACATGGATGAATGACCTTTCGTAAATCTAAAGGGAAGCGGGCGAGTTGTTCCGTCCGTCGTTACGCGGCCGCCTTGGGCATTCGCGCCTTGGTCAGCAACTCCCGCTCCCGTCGCATCTCCAATTCCCAGCGTTCCGACCCTTCCACGGTCGACAACACGTCCAACTGCTCGAGCGCCTCCACCCGACGGCCGGTGCGTCGCAACACGCCGGCCAGCATCAGTCGCGAATCCAAATCGCGCGGATTGCGCCGCAACAACCGCTCCAGGGTTTGCTCCGTCTGAAAGTAATCGCCTCGCAAGTAGTAGTCGATCGCCTCGGTGAAAGCGTCGCGGTCACGATCGATCCGATCCAACGCCGCCCGGCGATTGCACTGCCGCACGGACCACGCCGCCGATGCGATCCACGCCACCGCAAAACCGACCCACAGGCCGCTGCGCCATCGCGGATCGACCAACTCGCTCCAGCCGAAGCTGACCACCAACAATACGTCCAAGAATGCGGCGATACCAATCGCAACCGCCAATCCTGCCCAACTTCCCCAACCTGAAAGTTGTGGAAGTCCTGGCCACAAATAGGTTGTTCGCCATATCATGCGCATCCTGGCAGCCTCCGTGCCAACCGCCTACCCCACGGCCACGGAATTGTAACTTCCAAAACCATGCGAATCAAGGCAACAAACTGTGCCGCTGGAAACTGGGGGGAATCGCTAGGGTTGCCAACGCCCTTTTCGTGTGCGACACTCCATCGTATGTGGCACTGTTTCACCGCCGCCGCCTCACGCGCCCTTCAAAACGCGACCGACTGGTCCTGTCGTGCCGATTGTGACGAATTGGAGGTCGTGCCGCTGTTGGTGGGGTTGCTCGGCGAGTCCGAATGCCGAGCCGCCGCGCTGCTGGCTCAATGTGCCATCGACCTGCCGGCGCTCCAACATCGCTGGCCCACGTTGATCCAGCAGCCCAGCACCCCCCCGAAACAAGCGGGTGCATTAAAAAAAACCTTTTCTCGCGATGTGGAGCTTTCGATCGACTTGGCTCGTCTGCGATTGGCCGACTTGCCGCAACCATTGGAACTGGCCACCGAGCATTTGCTGTTGGGGCTCGCCTCGGCCGATCACGAAGCCGGCCAGTGGCTCCGCCAGCAGGGGATCGATCCGGATCGAATCGAGCAGGAGATCTACCGACAGTATGGGGGAGGAGAGAGGAGAGAGGAGAGCAAAGAGATTCGGGAATCAAGTCCGAGCGATGACGTTGCGGCGACCTCGCCTGCTATCTTGCCCAATTCCCCTGCTTACCCAACCACGGCCGCACTGCGCGCGCTGGACGCCGCGGCCAATCGCGCTCGGGAAGGGTTGCGGGTCGTTGAAGACTACGTCCGATTCGTGTTGGACGACCGGCATTTGACCGGGCGGTGCAAACAACTGCGTCACGACCTGACCGCCGCGTTGCAGTCCGCGCCGACGTCGTTTCGCATGGCCGCCCGGGACACGGAGGCCGACGTGGGCACGGAGCTTTTCACGACGGCCGAAACCGTCCGCGCCGACGCGACCGCCGTGCTTCACGCCAACTTCGCCCGATTGCAGGAATCGCTTCGGAGTTTGGAAGAGTTCGGCAAACTGATCGACGCGAACCTGTCGGCTGCGCTGAAACAGTTGCGTTATCGCACGTATACGTTGGAGCGGGCGGTCGAGATCACGCGCGGCAACGCGGAGCGGCTGGCCGACGCTCGGCTCTACGTGCTCGTCGACGGCCGACCGTCCCTCGACGAGTTCGAGCGGCTGATCCGCGACCTGATCGCCGCCGGCGTGGACATGATCCAACTTCGCGACAAGCGGCTCGACGATCGGCGATTGCTCGAACGTGCAAGGCTTTTGGTTGCGTTGACGCGCGACGCCCATGTGTTGACGATCGTCAACGACCGGCCCGACTTGGCCGCGCTGTCCGGCGCCGACGGCGTGCATGTGGGCCAAGAAGAGCTTTCGGTCAAGGACGCCCGGCAAATCGTCGGGCCGGGCCGATGGATCGGCGTTTCGGCCCATTCGATCGAGCAAGCTCGGCAGGCGGTGCTCGACGGGGCTGATTATCTGGGCGTCGGGCCGACGTTTCCCTCGGGCACGAAGCCGTTCGAGCATTTTCCCGGCGTGGACCTGTTGCGGGCCGTGGCGTCGGAAATCCGTCTTCCCACGTTCGCCATCGGCGGCATCGACTCGAAAAACATCGAGGAAGTGCTGGCCGCCGGCATGACCCGCGTGGCCGTGGGCGGAGCGATTGTCGGCGCCGCCGACCCGGCCGCCGCCGCGAGAGAACTGAAATCGCGGATCACACGCGCGGTTTGATCGTCGCGAGGATTACGGCTTCGACGGCGTTTCCGCCAAAATTTCTTCGACGAACTGTCCGACCTCGTCTTCCATGCCTTGGCGATATCCGGCCCAAACGGCGCGGATCACGCCGCGGCGGTCCAACAACACCGTCGTGGGAAAACCGTGGAATCCGATCAACCGGTCTACGATTCGGATCGTTTCGTTGTTCGAGTCGCGGTAGGTGGGCAACGCGAGGTTTTGCTGTTTCAACAGGGCTTTCGTTTCAGCCCACAACACGGGGACCTCGCCGACCGCGCCGCCCGGCGGATAGGAAATGGCCACCAAGCGAAAGGCCGTTTGGCCGGCGAAACGCTTCTGCAAATCGGCCAGATGGGGCAACTCCTCGCAACACGGCGGACACCAGACGCCCCAGAAGTTCAACAGCGTCACATGTCCAAGCAGGTCCGAGGCGGTCAACGCCGGCGGATCGCCCGTCAACGGCTCCAAGGCCAGATGCCGAAGCAACTGACCGACGCCGGGCTGAGCGTCGGGCCCGAGATAAAACTGTCGCCGAAACGTCTGCCTCGTGGCCCAAAGCCCCAAGAGCACCAGCACGAGCAACAACCACAGGATCGGCGACCGCCAGGGTTTTGGCGACTCCGTCCGTGTTTCCGTCCGCGGTTCGATCCGTTCTTGATCGGCCATGTTCGAGTCCTTTTCGAGCAGGTTTTTTGAAAGGCGGGCCACTCGTCATCGCCACCGGCGGGATTATAATACACAACGTCAAAAACGAACAGCATCCGCAATAGCGACCTCCCCTAAAAAAATTTTCCGCGCAAGCCCCAAAGGCCGTCCGATGCGTTACGAAGTCGAAATGAAGTTTCCCGTGCCCGATCTGGCGACGATCGAATCGAAGTTGTCGAAGCTCGGGAGCGAGGCGTCGAAGCCCGAGATCGAGACGGACGTGTATTTCAACCATCCGGCCCGCGATTTTGCACGGACGGACGAGGCCCTGCGAGTGCGCCGCAAAGGCGATGCGGCCTTTCTGACCTACAAAGGTCCCAAGATCGACGCCGCGACCAAAACCCGCCACGAAATCGACCTGCCGCTGCCGTCCGGACGATCGACCGCCCAACAGTGGACCTCGCTGCTGGAGGCCCTCGGTTTCAAGGCGGTCGGCACGGTCCAAAAATCGCGTCGCAAGATGCACGTCGATTGGCAGCAGCGCCGCGTGGAGGCGTCGCTGGACCAGATCGAACGGCTCGGCTCGTTTGTCGAACTGGAATTGGTCGTCGAATCGGACGAACTCGACGCCGCCCGGACCTGCATCGCCGCGTTGGCCGACCACCTGGGACTCCACGTCAGCGAGCGACGCAGCTACTTGGAATTGCTCCGGTAGGACCGCTGGACAGCCCATCCCGCACGAATTGCACTTTCCCTATCTTCCCTAATTTGCAATACTTCGGGCATGGACGCATCGAAACCGTTGACGATTTTCTTTTCGGCGGGCGAGCCGAGCGGCGACTTGCACGGGGCCAACTTGATTCGCCAGCTTCAGGCCCGATCGCCAGGGCTGCGCGCGGTCGGCTACGGCGGTCCAAAAATGGCCGAGGCCGGCTGCCAATTGCACGAAGATCTGACCGCGTTGGCCGTGATGTGGTTTGTGCGGGTGCTTTTGAATTTGCACACGTTTTTGGAATTAGTGAGCCGCGCGGACCGATATTTCCGCCATCACCGGCCGGACGCCGTGGTGTTGATCGACTATCCGGGCCTCAACTGGTGGATCGCCCGGCGTGCGAAAGCCCATGGGATTCCGGTGTTTTATTATTCGCCGCCCCAGATTTGGGCCTGGGCCCGATGGCGGGTCCACAAAATGCGGCGGCTGGTGGACCACGTGCTTTGCGGCTTGCCCTTCGAGGAGGCGTGGCTTCGCCGGCACGGGTGCAACGCAACGTTCGTTGGGCATCCGTTTTTCGACGAGGTCCGACGCTATCCTTACGACGAGCGATTCATCGCCGAGCATCGCGGCCAACCCGGTCCGCTGGTCGTGATTCTGCCGGGTTCGCGCACTCAAGAGGTCACGAAAAACCTGCGGTGGTTTTTGAAGGCCGCAGCCCTGGTGCATCAAAAGGTCCCCGATGCGCGGTTCGCTCTGGCCGCATTCAAGCCGCATCAGGCCGAAATGGCGCGAAACCTGGTCGAGCCGACCGGACTGCCGATCGAAGTTTGTCTGGGCAAGACGCCCGAGCTAATGCGATTGGCCGACTGCGCGATGTCGGTTTCCGGCTCCGTCTCGTTGGAGCTGCTGTATCACACCACGCCGACCGTCATCCTGTATTGGATCGAGCCGTTTGCGTATCTGGTGCAAAAATTCTTTCGGAAGGTAAAATACATCACGTTGGTCAATTTGCTGTCGACCGACGGATTGGACGACCGCGATCTCTCGCCGTACCGTCCCACGCAACCGGACGCGGATCGGGTGCTGTTTCCCGAATACTTGACCTACCAAGACAAGTCCGCGGCCGTGGCCGACCACCTCGTCGAGTGGCTCACCCAGCCCGAGCGTCGAGCGGCCCGGGTCGAGGCGCTCCGTCAGTTGAAGGACCGTGTGGCCCACGGCGGCGCGTCGCAGCGGGCGGCCGAGTATCTGCTCGACGTGCTGGCATCTTGTCGGAAGTAGCATCGCCATCTACAATGGATAAAATCCATTTTGCCTGCCTCGCCTTCCCCGCCTCCACTCCCTTGGCGGCAATCGACGACAAGAAAGGAACCGACAAAGATGCAAGAGAAGGGCGATTCCATCAATCGTCGCGATTGGATGCGGTTCTTGGGCGTCTCGGGCGCCGCTGTCAGTCTGGACATGCTCGCCGTACGGAACATCAACGCGAAAAACCTCGGCGAATCGCGCGGATTCACGAGCCACACGGTTGCCGCCCACGAGAGCCACTCGACCCGGACTTGCGCTTCCGTTGACAACGGCAAGGTCGTTCAACCGAGCCGCGAACTTCCCGTCCTGCACAAGACCGACGTGCTGGTCGTCGGCGGCGGACCGGCCGGCGTCACGGCCGCCATCGCTGCCAAGCGCGCCGGGGCCGACGTGACGCTCGTCGAACGTTACGGCCATTTCGGCGGTCTGTGGACCGGCGGACTCGTGCTCCTGATCATCGGCCACATCACCAAGGACGGCAAGCAGACGTGCCAAGGAATCGGCGAGGAGATGATGCGGCGTCTCGACAAGTGGAACGGCGCCATCATGAACCGTCGGCCCGGCGAGTATCCAACCGTGGATGCCGAGGCGGCCAAATATCTGATGATCGAGATGATCGAAGAGGCCGGCGTCCATGTGTTTCTCCACTGCTGGGGCGTCGATGCCATTATGAACTCCGGCGCGGTCGCCGGCGCCGTCTTCGAGAGCAAGTCGGGCCGCCAGGCCATTCTGGCCAAAGTGGTCATCGACGCCACCGGCGACGGCGACATGTTTTCGGCCGCCGGCGCGGAATACGAACGTCGTCTCCACAACATCGGCCTCGTCTCCCGCATCGGAAAGCTGGACGAAGTCGATCGGGCCAAAGCCGCGCAATCGCCCACGCCGAAACACCTGGGGGCCAAAACGCCCGTGCCCGGGGTGAATTGGGTCAATCTGGCCGGTCCCGAGGCCGACGGTCTCGATGTGGCCACGCTGACCCGGCTGGAAATGAATCATCGAAAGTTTATGTGGAAGAGTCTTCAAAAGACGCGCAATACGCCGGGCTACGAGAAAACCTATCTGGTGGAAACCGCTCCGCAACTTGGCGTGCGCATTACCCGGGTGTTGAACGGAGTCGATCGCATCACCCGCGGCGCCGTCGGCGCGGCATCGCCAATCCCCGATGCGATCGGCGTGGGCGGCGCCAGCAACCGGGAGCACGGCCCTTGGCAAATTCCCTACGGCGCCCTGGTGCCCAAGAAGCTCGACAATCTGCTGGCCGCCGGCCGCTGCGTCAGCGCAGAGGTCCGGATGGCCGACCTGGTGCGGTTGATCCCCAATTGTTTTGTCACCGGTCAGGCCGCGGGCGTTGCGGCGGCCGTGGCCGTTCAAGATGGATGCCGCCCCCGTGACGTGGATATTGCGAAGGTGCAAAAAATCCTCAAGCAGCAAGAGGCGTATTTGGGGTGAAGGAATCTCCCAATTCGACGAACCGTTCGATCGCCGGCGTCCGAAAACAACGGCATAAACGCCTCCGACGCGTCGTGAGTCTGGCGTGCCTCGTTGCGGCGGCGTTGGCCGTGCTGCCCATCACCGCCCAGGGGTGGCCGTCGTTGGCGGTCCTTTCGCTGAGTCCGCTGGTGGCCGCGGCGTCGGCGCTGGGCGCGCGGACGTTCCAGGCAACCATGCTGATTGGCCTGTTGGTGGCCCTGGCGGCGGTTGTTCGCCGGCGTTGGTTTTGCCGTTGGGTGTGTCCGACGGGACGTTGTGCGAACGGGGCCAGCCGGATCGGGTTGCGACTGGGTCGGCGGTGTCCGAGAGTGCCGTCGCTGGGCCCTTGGATCGCATGGATCTCGCTGGCCGGGGCGCTGGTCGGCTATCCGGCCCTCCTTTGGCTCGATCCGCTGGCGATTTTCAGCGGCTCGTTCAGTGTTTTTCGGAGCAGCGGGCCCGCGGCCATGGCGTCGGCCGTTGCGCTGCCGGCCGTGTTGATTTTGAGTCTGCTGCTGCCGGGCGCATGGTGCGGCAAGATATGCCCGCTGGGCGCTTTGCAGGACTTTTTTTACCATGCCGTCCGTGCCGTTTGGCCTTCGCACGCACCGTCTGGCAATGCGTTGTTGCGGGAGCGGCGTCGGCTGTTGCGGAACGTTGTTCTCGGCAGCGTGATGGGCGCGGTCTGGGCCGCAACCGCCAAGGCCATGCGAGTGGCAATGCCGCGTGCGCTTCGTCCGCCGGGAGCGCGAGACGAAACGACGTTCCTGGGCCTATGCGTCCGCTGCGGCAACTGCATTCGCGTTTGCCCCAGCCGGATCATCGAGCAAGACCTGGCCGACCACGGCGTCGCCGGGCTCTTGGCCCCCGTTCTTCGATTCCACGAGGACTATTGCCGAGAAAACTGCGTTCGCTGCACGGAGGTTTGTCCGAGCGGCGCCTTGGCGCGGCAATCGCTCGATGCAAAGCCGCGGCAGACGCGGATCGGCTTGCCTCGCGTCGACATGAACCTATGTTTGCTGAGTAACGATCGGGAATGCGCGGTTTGCCGCAATAGCTGTCCCTACGAGGCGATTTCGCTGGTGTTTTCGGAATCCGAGTATACGCTCGTGCCCGTGGTGGACGCTCAAAAATGTCCGGGCTGCGGCGCCTGCGAGGCCGCCTGCCCGACGCAACCCGTCAAGGCGATTCAAGTTCTCCCCCATTGAAAGTCATGCTTATGTTGTTCGGCGAGCCCCAGCGCACCTCTTACGACTTGAACTTCTCGATGTTCGGCATTCCCGTCCGAGTCCACCCGGTGTTCTGGCTCATCACGTTGATGTTGGGCTACGACCTGGGCGACGTGGCCTCGGTTTTGACGTGGGTTTTGGCGGTTTTCGTGGCGATTTTGGTCCACGAACTAGGCCACGCGCTGGTCATGCGGATTTACGGGTTCGAGCCGTGGATCGTTCTGTACGGCCTCGGGGGCCAAACCGCGTACGAACCCGGCTACCGCGTTCATCCGCGAGGCCAAGGCACGTTGGCCCAGGTGCTCATCAGCGTGGCGGGCCCGATGGCTGGTTTTCTGCTGGCCGGGCTGGTGTTGCTCGGACTGTATTGGGCCGACCAGCGCCACGTGAGCCTCAACTCCAACGTTCTGCGTCTGTTCTATTTCATTTTCTCGGTCGGCGTCGTGTGGGGCGTCGTGAATTTGTTTCCGATCTATCCGCTCGACGGCGGACAAATCGCCCGCGAACTGCTGTCGAGACTCAACTCGCACCATGGCGTCGGCTGGTCGCTGTGGCTGTCGATCGCGACGGCCGTCGGTCTGGCGTTGGTCGGATTGTTGTGGGAACGAAACTGGTTCATCGCCCTGATGTTCGGCTATCTCGCATACATCAACTACACCGTTTTGCAGGCCTATCGTCGCGGTTGGTGATCTTCGGCGCTTGCTGGCGCGAGAAGAAGAAGTTGAAAAGGGAATCGAGAACAAAAAAAACACGAAGACAAAACGCTTCTGTTTTCCTTTTTCCCCTTTTTCCGTTTTTCCTTTCCTTCGCGTCGTCGCGGAGTCGAAAAGACGTCGCGCGAAAAATATTTTTTCACAAAACCACAACGAATTTCTCAACTGGGGCTTGCAAGAATTTTTTTGCAACGTTAAAACATATTTTCAGTTGGGCATGATGCTGGGTCTCCGATGGTCGGAGCGCTCGGCCCGAGGCCCACGAGAAATCTGATGGAGGTTACTGTGGCCAAGAAGAAGGCAGTCAAGAAGGTCGCCAAGAAGGCGCCCGCGGCCAAGAAGGTCGCCAAGAAGAAGACCGCCAAGAAGGTTGCGAAGAAGGGCAAATGCTGCTGCGGCAAGTAATTGCCTCGGCGCAGCGTTGGACCTGAATTCGCGAAACCTCGCACCGACTACGACGAGAAAGGGCCGCTGAAACGCACCGCGTTTCGGCGGCCCTAAGTGTTTTGGAGACAAGGGATTAGAGATTAGGGATTAGATTTTCAATTCGAGTCTAATCCCTAATCCCTTCATTTCAACACCGGCAACGTCGGCAGCACCGGATGACGACGATGTTGCGACGACAAGCTGCCAACCACATTGCGACAGATCGCCTCCAAATACGGCCGCGCCGTGGCATCGTCAAACGCCGCCGCCACACGCCCGGCATCCGCGCCTTCACGCAGCGATGGAATCAGCGGCAACGCGCCCAAGAACGGAACCGAAAGCTCCGCCGCGCGTCGCTCCACGCCGCCGGAACCGAATAGCTCATGTCGAGCGCCGCAGTCGGGACACACGAAGAAACTCATGTTCTCGACCATTCCCAACACCTCGATGTGCACTTGCCGGAACATCGAGATCGCTTTGACCGCATCCAGCAGCGCGACGTCCTGCGGCGTGCAAACCACAATCGACCCGGTAAGCGGGAGTAATTGGGAAAGAGAAATAGACACATCGCCCGTGCCCGGCGGCATGTCAATCACCAAGTAGTCGAGTTCTCCCCAGTCCGTATCGCGCAGGAATTGGGTCAGTGCGGTGTGCAACATCGGGCCGCGCCAGATGATCGCGTCGCCCTCGGGCACCAAAAAACCCATCGACAACATTGGCAGCCCGTCGACCTGCACCGGCTGAATGCGATCGCCGATCATGGTGGGCCGCTCCTGGCTGCCGAACAAATGCGGGATGCTCGGCCCATACACATCGGCGTCCATCAGCCCGACCCGACAGCCGGCGCGATGCAGTCCGTAGGCCAAATACGCGGCGATCGAACTTTTGCCGACCCCGCCTTTGCCCGACCCGACGGCGATCACGCTTTTGACGGCCAGACCGATTTCGCCCTGTTTTTCGGGCTTTCGCTCGTGCACGGCCAGTTCCACCGCCGTGTCGAAGTCGGGAAACTGTCGCTGCAACTGCGCGACCAACTCGTCGCGCGTGGCCTGCCACAACGGGGCCGACCAGGTGGTCAATCCCAGCGTGACCGAAAGTTTTCGACCGTCCAAACTCACGCGATGCAGTTGTCCGAGCGGTCCGACGCCCCGGCCGGTTTCCGGATCGGGAAATTGAGCCAATGCGGCGCGAACCACAGCCTCATCCACCGTCTTCGACATCGTGGCAACATCCTCAGGTGCTGTTGAAACTCAGGTAAACAAAAAAACGCTGAACCACGCCCCGACGCAACCCTCGCAGCTTCACCGGGCAGAGTTCCTCTCGGCTCTCTCCCCCGCATTCCACGGCAAGCCGTCCCAAATCCGTTCGGTCAAGCTCCGCGACGGCGCGGGCGCTTCGGCCAGATGCCGACAGGCCAATCGAGCGAGCCGGCCCATTTTGCGCGGCGAATCGACAAAATCGACCGCTCCCGCCTCCAACATGATCCCATGATACTCGTTCCAACGTCGATCGGCCACGATGGCCACGTGGGCCGACGGGAACTCACGCGGCAGCCGAGCCATGCGTCGCAACAACGCTTCCGTCCGAGGCTCGAACTCCACGACGACGAACGACGCCGGACTGGCGGCCAACTCGTCCCAGCAATCGGCCAGGGTGCGGGTCTCCCAAACGCGAACACCCGCCTCGGCCAACTCACGGCGCAACGCCGCCGCCCAGCGACCCGATCGTTCGCAAACGATCAACCGCGCAGAATCAAGGCGATTCATCAAATGAAAATAATCTCCTCGCTCCACGCTCCACACTCCACTTATTCCAGTCCCAACTGCACCATGCGTCGATAAAGCCTCGGTCGCGTCATGCCCAGCAGCCGCGCCGCCCGGGCTTTGTTGCCTTTCGCGCGGGCCAGCGCGCGGCGAATCAGTTCCCGCTCGACGCGGCCGAGATATTCGTCCAGCACGATGGTTTCGTCGGGGCGCGGCGGTCGGGCGGCCGCTTGGCCGGCGATGCGCAATCGGTCGGGCAGGTCGCCGACGTCGATCTCGCGGCCCGCCGCTTGGCGATGCGACTGGGCCACCACTTGGGCCAACTCGTCCAAGTTGCCGGGCCAATCGTAGCCGTCCAATCGGTCGAGCGCCGCGGGCGTGAAACCGCCGATCTGGCGTTGCCCCTCGGCGTTCAACTCCTCCAGAAACAACTGGGCCAACAGCGGCAAATCCTCGCGACGCCGAACCAGCGGCGGCAATTCGATCACGATCGTGCTGAGCGCCGCCGCCAAATCCTCGCGAAACGTCCCGCCGCGGACCAGCTCGGCCAACGGTTCGGTCGCGGTGGCCATCAAACGCCAGCCGGTCCAGCGCCGCACCAGAAGCGAGGCCGCCTCGACCTGCAAATCCGCCGGCAACTCATCCACCCGATGCAACAACAACGTGCCGGGCGGACTCGGCCGGTCCGAATGGCTCCCTCGCGCCAACGCGGCCGCAATCATCTCGGGCAGGTCGGCGCCCAACACCGGGCAGTCCAACGGCGTCAACATGCCCACGTCGCTCGGATCGCCGCCGTAGTGGATAGCCCGGGCCAAATGTTGACGCCCGCTGCCCGACGGCCCCACCAACAACACGCTGGCCCGACCGGCCGCCGCCAATTCGACCTGACGCCGCGCTCGCCCGATCGCCGGCCCGGCGCCGATCAGCCGATCGGCCCGATACCTGGAGGCCGCCTCCTGACGAAACCGTTGCACCTGCTGATGCAAGGCGATCGGGTCAAGCTCGACCAGCGTCGTCGACGGCTCGGACTCCGAGGCCTCGGGGGCGTCCGTCGGCTCGACGATCGCCAACACGCCCAGTAGATCGTCGCCGCCGCCCAGCGGCAGAAATTTCGCCCTTCGTTCGATCCGCGCGCCGTCGGCCGCAATGCGAACCACCGTGGCCTCCACGGTTTTGCCCGCCAACACGCTCGGCGGTGGACACAACCCGGCCGCCACGGCGTCGAGCCCGGCCACCGCCGGACTGGAATGATAGGCGCAGCGACACCCCAACAACGAATCCCCTACGCCGAGCCAATCCTGGCCCACCCGATTCAAAAAAACGATCGTCCCCTCGTCGTCGAGCACGTAAATCGGCCGGCTCGCCGAGTTGAGCAGTCGGACTAGTTCCGCGTGATGAACCCGAGATGGCGACATAAGTTTTTTCGCAGGGGAGTTTTTCGCAATTTCGTCGCGAATCCGCAGCAGGGTGACACCATGTTGTCACTCCCACCCTCGATAATAGCATCGCCGAGCCAAAATGAACATCGCTGTGCGCCGCCACGCCAGGGCTCGGGGCAGACTGGTGTGGCGGCTTTTTTTGTTGGGCGTTATCGACCCATCCTGTCGTCACGTGCGATTTCGCAGGGGTCCGTCACGACGGCCGCCTCGGCGCGAACGCCGGGGCTTGACGGTGCTTCACGCGACTTTGTCTCCACGCTCCACCGGCCGACGGCCGCTCTCCACGGTCCAGGCCAGACGCCGATCGCGACGGTCAACAGCGCACAAACCACCGCGGCAATCCACGCGCCGCGACCGCCTTCCGTCCGGGGCGTGGCCAGCGGCGTGCGAAAATACAGGACCGCCACCACGCGCAGATAATACGCCGCGCCGACCGCCGCGTTCAACACGCCCACCACGGCCAACGCGATGAACCAAAGTTGCGCCGAACCGGCAACGTTCAACGCCCCTCCGAACAACAACAGTTTTCCCCAAAAACCGGCCAGCGGAGGCACGCCGGTCAGTCCCAGCAGGCACACCGCCAACACGGCGGCGGCAGCCGGGCGCGTGCGGCCCAGGCCGGCCAACTCCTCGATGCCGTCCAGTCGTCGGTCCGATCGGCCGAGATATTCCAAAACGGCCATGGCGCCGGTCGTGGCCGCCGCGTAGGTGATGAAATAGAACCACATCGCGGCGATTCCGTCCCAGCGGCCCGACGCGACACCGCCCATCGCCACGGCCAGTCCGATCAGCAGATATCCGCTTTGGGCGATCGACGAATAGGCCAGCATTCGACGCAGGTTTTCCTGCCAAAGGGCCAACACGTTGCCAAGCGTCATGCTGAGGATCGACACGGCCACGACCATCTGCCAGACGAACGCGCCGGGGCAGGGCAGGGCGATGACCAACAGTTTGACCATCGCGGCCAGGCCCGCCGCCTTCGGCACGACCGACAACAGCGCGGCATTCGGATACGTGTTGCCTTCGTACACGTCGGGCGCGTAAAACTGGAACGGGACCGCGGTGATTTTGAAACACAGTCCGGCGAAAATCAAACCGGCCGCCAGACGGTCGAACGCCTCGAAGCCGGTCGGCATGGCCGTCCGAATCGCCGACAGCTCGATCGAGCCGGTGACGCCGTAGAAAAAGCTGAACCCATACAACAAGACCGCCGACGAAAGCACGCTTAAGAAGAAATATTTCGCGGTCGATTCCTGGCCCTCGGCGTCGCGGCGGCCCAACGCCAAAAGCACGTATGTGGGAATCGAAACCATCTCCAGCCCGACGAACAACGTCGCCAGATCGTCCGCCCGGGCCACGAGCATCCAGCCCGCGATCGAAACCAACAGCGAACCGACCGATTCCGCCGCGGCCGATCGAGCCGCCAGCGACACCAGCAGCCATCCGAACCCCAACGCCAGCCATCGCACCAAGCCCGGTGCAGGACCGAACCCTAGGGCCAGCGCGGCAGAGGCCAACGCGGCCCAGGCAATCCATCCCCACAGGCGTCGGGCGTCCCAAAACGCGCCGGCCAAAAAGATCGCCGCCGCGACGGCGACCACAATCATCTCGGGGGCAAGGGATGGCAAGTTCATGGGGGCATGAGAGAATCAAAGGATGAAGGATGGATCCGCGTCTCGTCGCGGCCGCCGAGGCTGAACGATGCCTGCACTTCCCGCTTCCCCCGCGTCGCTCCTCTGTTTTCCATTCCGATCCGATCCAAAAAGAAACCTGGCTGCACGCCAATCCACACGATCAGCACGACCAGCGGCACGAAACAGCAAATCTCGCGCGGCGACAGGTCGCGGACCGGTGGTTCGACATGCTCGGGCTCGCGGACCGGCCCGAAAAACACGCGACGATACATGTTCAGCATGTACCACGCCCCCAAAATCACGCCCAACACGCCCAGCACGCCGACCGCATGGTAATACGTCGCGTGGCCGCTCAGCGCGGCGGTCCAACAGCGTTGCAACGTGCCGGCGAGAATCAAAAACTCGCCGACGAACCCGTTCAGACCCGGCACGCCGATGCTCGAAAGCGTCAGAACCATCGCAAACATCGCCAGCCAAGGCATGCGCCGAGCCAAGCCGCCCAGGTCGGCCATCTGCCGGGTGTGGTAGCGTTCGTAGAGCATTCCGACCACGGCGAACAGTCCGCCGGTGGCCAGCCCATGGTTGACCATTTGCAGCACGCCGCCGGCGACGCTCAGCGGATTCATGGCAAAAAGCCCCAACATGCAAAAGCCCATGTGGCTGACGCTCGAATAGGCGATCAATCGCTTGAGGTCCTGTTGAGCCAAAGCGACCAGGGCGCCGTAAATGATGCCGACCATCGCAATGCCCAGCAGCCACGGCATCAGCAGCCAAGCGGCCTCCGGCAACATCGGCAGGCTGAATCGCGCGAACCCGTAGACGCCCACTTTCAACAGCACGCCGGCCAACAACACGCTGCCGGCCGCCGGCGCTTCGACATGGGCCAGCGGCAGCCACGTGTGCAGCGGAAACAACGGCGACTTGATCGCGAATCCGGCAAACAGGGCCCAAAAGACCCATAGTTGCACGTTCAAATCCATCGGCCGGGCCTGCAACGAGCGGGTCAACTCGGGAATCGAGAACGTGAGCCGCCCGGCGGTCTGGCCCGAGGCCGGATGATAAAAGGTCCAAACCACGAGGCTCAGCAGCCCCAGCAACGTCAACACGCTGCCAGCCAACGTGTACAAGAAAAACTTCATCGCCGCCCGACGCCGCTGGTCGCTGCCCCAAATGCCGATGACGAAAAACAGCGGAATGAGCGTAAATTCGAAGAACACGTAAAACAAAATGATGTCCCGGGCGACGAACACGCCCAACATGCCCGTCTCCAAAACCAAAAGCAGCCGATAGTAGAGTGTCGTCTGCTCCCGAATCGACTCCCAAGAGACCAGCACCGCCACGACCATCAAAAGCGAGGTGAGCGCGAACAACCACAAGCTCAGCCCATCCAACCCGACGCTCCAGCGGATGTCGAGCGTTGCAGCGTCGCCGAACCAGGCCCAATCGGTCACGGCGAACGGCTCGCCGCCGCGTGGCGAACAGGCCGCCAACACCGCCGCAACGGCGAAAGTGGCCAGCGCGAACGCGAGCGCAACGATCCGCGATCGGCGCATACCGCCGCCGATCAGCACGACGCCGAGCAACGGAAGCAACAGGGCAATCATCAACAGCAGCGACATCACCGGTCGGAACAGAGAACCACGAACCAGACCGCCATGGCGAGTCTAATCCCTAATCCCCAATCCCTAATCCCTCCGTTTCCTTACATCAACAACATGACAATCAACACCAACACGCCGACCATCATGGCCAGGGCGTAAAACGGAGTCAGACCGTTTTGGATCGGTCGCAACGCCGCGCCCAGCCATTTCGGCGTCCAACCCACCACGTCGACTAATTCATCGATGGCCCAGCGATCCAACAAGGCCGCCAACCACGCGACGCCGCGCACCGGCCGCACGATCAGCCATTGATAGATGGGGTCGATGAAAAACTTGCCGTAGGAAAGACTGTACAATCCGAACACGTTCATCAACCGAGCCAGCCCGGCGGCCTTGCTTCGACGCCCCAGAAAAACCGCCGCGGCCAGCGCGATGCCGACCAGCGTAACCGCCGCGCTGATGCGTCCCAACGGAACGGTCTGCACCGAGGCGGCCAACTCGCCGGCGTGCAACTCCCGCCAGCGGCTCGGCAACGGCATCGCGGCCAAAAACCGCGCGAGCCCGGCGGTCCACTCGAAATACGCGCCGATCGCCACGGAGCCGAACGCCAAAATCATCAGCGGCACGGTCATCACGCCCGGCGACTCCTGCACGCGGCCGTCGGCCTCGGGCGGCAATTTTTCTGCGCCGTGAAACACCAGGAAAAACGGGCGGAACATATAAAAATCGATCAGCAGCACGCCGAACATCGCCGTCGCGAAAAGCGTTCGATACAGTTCCGCGTCTTCGCCCGAGGCCGAACGATTCAGCACGACCTGCAGAATCGCGTCCTTGCTGAAAAAGCCCGAAAGCGGCCATACGCCGGCGATGGCCAAGCAGCCGATCAAGAAGGTCAAGTAGGTGACGGGCAACCGGCGACGCAACCCGCCGAGGCGTCGGATGTCGGTGACGCCGCCGGTGGCGTGCATGACGCTGCCGGCCCCGAGAAACAGCAAGGCCTTGAAAAACGCATGGGTCGCCAGGTGAAACATCGCGGCCGTCAGCCCCGCCAACGTGCCCGTGCCCAGGGCCAAAAACATATAGCCGAGGTGGCTGATCGTCGAATAGGCCAGGATGCGTTTCAGGTCGTTTTGCGTGAGCGCGATCACGGCGGCCAGCAGGGCCGTGCCCCCGCCGACGAGCGCCACCAGATCGGTCACCCGACAAGCGGCAAACAGCGGCAGGCAGCGCGCCACCAAATAGACGCCGGCCGTGACCATCGTCGCCGCGTGGATCAGCGCGCTGACCGGCGTCGGGCCTTCCATCGCGTCGGGCAGCCACACGTGCAGCGGAAACTGGGCGCTCTTGCCGCAGGCGGCCCACATCAGCAGGCAGCAAATCGCGGCGATCGGCGCCGAATGGCTCCCGAGCGTTTTGGCGGCCCCGAGGCTCGTCATCGCCTGATCGATCACGCCCCGCTGGACCAGCGTCCCGTCGGACCACGTGCTGTGCAAATGGAACGTCCCGAAAAAGGTCCAGATCAAAAACATCGCCAGCAAAAAGCCGGCGTCGCCGACCCGATTGACCAAAAACGCCTTCATGCCGGAGGCCGCGGCGGCGGGCTTTTCGTACCAAAAACCGATCAGCAAATAGCTGCACAACCCGACCAACTCCCAAAACACGAACATCACGACCAGATTGCTCGCCGCGACCAACATCGTCATCGAAAAAACGAACAGGCCGAAGTACGCAAAGAACCGCCAATAGCCCCGGTCGCCGTGCATGTAGCCGACCGAATAGACGGCCACCAACGCACTGATGCAGGTGACGATCGTCAGCATGACGGCCGAAAGCGGATCGGCCCGCAACACGACGTCCACTCGGAACGACGTCCCCTCTCCGCTCGGCGAATGGTCGGGTTGAAGGCTTGCATCGGAAGGCGGCATCCGGAGATCGGCCCAGCGCCACAGCGTCACGACCCGCTCGAACCCTTGCGAATCGGTCGGAAGTTTTTCGACGTCGCGTTGCACCTGAAACGCCAGGACGACGCTGGCCAAGAAACTCGCAACGACCGCGACGACCACCGGCCAATGGCTCTGTCGGCGCAGCACGCGCGGCCCCAGCGCGGCCGAAAGCAGTGCGCCGACCAAGGGCAACGCCGGAATCAGGATCAGCAACGTCTCGATCGTCATTGAAGTAGATTCACACCATGGCAAAGGTGCCGGTCGGCGAAGACCGCCGGCAAGTGCGTAGTTTTACCGTTTGCGTCCTCTCGGTGTTCCGCGGTTTTTTTAGATCTCCGGCCGATAATCGGTTTCGTCCGGCGACGTTTCCGGCCGCACGCCGGCCACGGGCAGTCGGGGCAGCGGCTGGTCGCGTCGGACCGGCGGCGCCGCCGGCTGCGGCTCATCGTAATACGGCGGCTGGTTCGACTCGCGCAGCAATTGCCAATCGGTGATGTCCAATCGATCGCGGCGGGCGAACAACGTCAACACCAACGCCAAGGCGAGCGCGGCTTCGCAGGCGGCCACCGCGACGATCAACAACGTGAGCGTCTGCCCGCCGAAATCGTTGTGAAACCGCCCCCACGCCACCAGGCTCAACGACACGCCCTGCAACATGATCTCCAGCGACAAAAACATCACGATCATGTTGCGGCGACTCAAAAAACCAATCATGCCGATGCCGAACAGCATCGCACCGACGATCAGATAGTTGTTCAGCAGTGCAAGTTCGGAGGACATGGCGTTTTGAGGTTCGTTTGCCGTCGTTTTTCCGTTGCCCGTGCAAAATCACAATCGCTTTTTCAACCCTTAACCCTTGGTCCCACGTCCTTCGCTCCCCGCTGCACGATCGCCACCGCCCCGATCAGAGCCACCAGCAGCAACACGCCGACCGCTTCGAACACGACGACATGATGATCGTACAACTCGTGGCCCAATCGAGCCACGTGGTCCGAGGCCAACACGCCGG
>JBDKTJ010000154.1:0-34346 GCA_039698075.1 Thermoguttaceae bacterium
CGATCCGGCCAATTCGGCCAAGAGCGCTCCGTTCATCCTTCAAATCTCGCGCGGGGCGCGAAGCTACACCGACAAGCGATTCCTTGAAGCGATGATCCGCACGGCCGATCAGGTCTTTCCCGAGGCCATCTTCGCCGTCCATCTCGATCACGGCACCGAAGACGCCTGCTACGACTGCATCGACAGCGGCTTCTACAGTTCTGTGATGATCGACGCCTCGCATCACGACTTCAAGACGAACATCGAGACGACCCGGCGCGTCGTTGATCGGGCCCACGCAAAGGGAATCGTCGTCGAGGCCGAGTTGGGCCAGCTCGGCGGCGTCGAGGAAGACGTGGTCGGAAGCGTCCGACTGACCGATCCCGCGCAAGCGGCCGAGTTCATCGACAAGAGCGGCTGCGATTCGCTGGCCGTGGCCATCGGCACCTCGCACGGCGCGTTCAAGTTCGCCGGCAAACAGGGCCTGCACTTCGACGTGCTCGAAAAAATCCAAAAGGCCGTGCCGAAGAATTTCCCGCTGGTCATGCACGGCTCCAGCAGCGTGCCGAAGGAATGGGTCGACCGGATCAACAACGCCGGCGGCGCGATGAAGAGCACCAGCGGCGTCGACGAAAAACAATATCTGCCGGCGGCCAAGATGGGCGTCTGCAAGATCAACATCGACACCGACGGCCGACTCGTCTGGTGCGCCATCCACCGCGAGGCGTTCCGCGACGACCCGGCCGGCTTCGACCTGCGTCCGCCAGGAAAGACCTTCATGGCCGCGTATGCCGACTACATCGTTCACAAGAACCAGATGCTCGGTTCGTCCGGCCAGTTGGAAGGCGTCCGCAAGACGCTCAAGTAGTTTTTCACCTAGTCCCCTCTCCCTCTGGGAGAGGGCTAGGGTGAGGGCGATTGCCGAAAAAGCAAAACCCTCCATCGAATTCTTGCGAATCGACTATGCCTCTCTTCCTCGCGAAGGGAGGCATTTTTTTAGCGCGGTGCGCAACGCCTCGATCATCGCCTCGGTGTGGCCTGCGGTCAGACTGACTCTGAGCAGCGACTGGCCGTCGGGCACGGTCGGCGGGCGGATCGCCGGCGCCAAAAGACCGGCCTCCTGCAGCGCGGCGGACAGACGAATCGCCCGATCGGGCTCGCCCACGATGACCGGAATAATTTGACTGGCCGACGCGCCCGTGTCCCAACCATCCGCCCGGAGCGATTCCCGCAGCCGCCGGGCGCGGTCCAACAATTGCCGGCGACGGTCCGGTTCTCGTTCGACGATGTCCAGCGCCGCCAATGCCGCGGCAACCGTGGCCGCCGGCGCGGCCGTCGAAAAAACATACGATCGGGCCCGATTGCGGAGCCATTCGATCAGCGTCCCCCGCCCGACGACGAACCCGCCGACGCTGCCCAACGCTTTGCTGAGCGTGCCGATCCGAACGTCCACGCGGGCCTCAACCCCGAAATGCTCACACGCGCCGCGTCCACTTTGGCCGAACACGCCCGTCGCGTGGGCCTCGTCCACCAGCAACATCGCATCGTGCCGCTCGGCCAGATCGGCCAATGCTTCGAGCGGGGCCAGATCGCCGTCCATGCTGAACAGTCCGTCGGTCACGATCAAACGGCGACGGTAACACGACGATTTGGCCAACAGCGCGGCCAACCGAGCCGCGTCGCCGTGCGGATAGACGCGAACGTCGGCCCGAGACAACCGGCAGCCGTCCCACAGGCTGGCGTGGTTTTTTTCGTCGCCGTAAACCACGTCGCCCGGCCCGACCAATGCGGCGACCGTGCCGACGTTGGCGGCGAATCCGGACGAGAAGATCAAAGCCGCCTCTGCGCCTTCAAACTCCGCGATGCGTCGGGCCAGCCGCTCGTGCAGCGCGGCGTGCCCGGTCACCAACGGACTGGCGCCGCTGCCCCAACCCTCGCGCCGCAGCGACTCGGCCACGGCGTCGGCCAGTCGAGGATCGCCGGCCAAGGCCAAGTAGTCGTTCGATCCGAAGTTGACCAATTCGCGGCCGTCCAGCCGGCATCGGGCCGATTGCGGACTTTCGCGCATCGAGAGCCGTCGCCGGAGTTTTTTGTTCTCCAAGGCGGTCAGTTCGTCGTCGATCCAGGCAAGGCGTTTCTCAACCGGCGACCGACCATTGCACTCTCCACTCTTCACTCTCCACTCTCCACTTTCTGGACAAGCACCCGGCTGCCTCGCACGTCGACCACTTCGACCGTCGTGCCGCGTTGGAGCACCTCGCCGTCGGCCAGAACGTCGACCAGCAAGTCGCCGAACTGGGCCTTGCCGCCGGGCGTCAGTTGGGTGGTCGCGGTTCCTTGCCGTCCGAGCAGGTCGTGAAAATCGACCAACGATTCTCGCTGTCGGATGGTTTCGCGTTCCCGATCGTCGGGCGGCTGGAGCATCATCCGGCCAAGCCACGGCGTCCGCGGCAACCGATGGCGCAGGCAAATTGCGATGACCAGCAATCCGACGCCGGCCGCGAGGATCGTCAACAGCGAGCGTTCGAGTTGGTCGAATTGATATTCGTTGCGCGGCCACACGAACGTTTGGCTGGCCAGGATCAAGGAGACCAACACCAGCGCACCGCCGCCGAGTCCGAAAATACCGAAGCCGGGAATGACGAAAATCTCGAGCAGCAGACACGAAACGCCGGCCAGAAACAACGACACTTCGAGCCAGCCGGCCGTGCCGCCAAGATACCGGCTCCAGAAGAACAGCAAGAAACAGACCGCCGCGGCGAACCCGCCCACGCCGAGGCCGGGCGAGTGCAATTCGATGTACAACGCTACTCCACCGAGCATCAACAGCAGCGCGGCCACTTCGGACGAAGCCAGCGCCCGGACCAGAAAGTCCGCCCAACCGGGCCCGACCAGCGCCGGATCGTCGGCCAAATCGTAATAGCGCTTGAACTGGGTGAAATCGTCCACCTCGCAGTTGGCCAGATGATCGTCGACGGCTTGCCGGCCGATCAATTTCAGCGGCACGCCCGGCGTGGTGACGATCGCGCCGCGCTGCCACTGGGCCGGATCGGGCTGCTCGGCTAATTCGGCGTCGCAGAAATACTCGACCTGGCCCAATCGCGTCGCGCGAAAGACCGTCAGCCGCGGATCGATCATCGCCGCCAAAAGCGACCACGAGCGGTCCTTGCGCGGCGCCAGCGCCTTGCGAATCGTCTGACACGTCTGCTCGATCTCGTCGGGCGAAAGTTCGTAGGCCCCCGGTCCGCCCAGAATGGCCGACGGACCGACGACCACTTGATCGCACGCCAGCGCGACCAGCGCGGCGTCGGACCGCGCCTCGTGCGGCACGTAGGCCACGGTGCGCACCCGGCTCGGATCGAGCTGAAACGCCAAGAAGTCGGCCAGCCGCATGGCCTCGGCCACCGCGCCGCCGGGGCTGTCGATCCACAGGCACACGAAGTTCACCTCGTGCTCTCGCACCTGGTTTTCGATCATCCGTTGGGCCTCGGCGACCGTATCGGCGCGGATCGGACCCTTTAGATCGACCCGCACGGGCCGCCACGCGCCCAACAACGACGGATCGTCCTCGACCGCGGTTCTCGCCAGTTCCAGGCCCTTGATCAGCGCGCGGCGATCGTCGGCCAGATAGCCGGCCACTCCAAGCCGCCGAGCCTCGACGCCCGTCAACTCCATCGCCTGACCGACCCGCTTCAGAACGACCGGCGGTTTGGTCGTTCGCGTTTTTTGCAGTTCCACCAACCGGTCGGGCGTGACCATTTCATCGCCGGCCTCGGTTTCGACCTGCAACACTTCCAGCGACGGATCGAGCAGCCCCAACGCCACGGCGACCGGCACAGTGCGACGCTTTCGCGCGATCTCGGCATACGCGCTGCGGACCGTGGGCGTGAGAGTCTTCTCATCCACGCCCGCCGAACCGATCGACGCCTGCGAGGCCATCACGATCTCTTGGCAGGCCAGGACGGCCAACAGCGCATGCCCTTCGATCGGCTGCGGCACGTAAGCCACGGTCCGAACGCCGCCCAGCGCGTCGCCGGCGAGAAAATTGGCCAGCTCCAAGGACGCGCCGAACTCGCTGCCGCGTCCAAAATCCTTTTGACCCTTCGGCACATCGAACTCGAAGATCAACGTCAACCGGACCTTTTCACGCCGGGCCCGATCGACCGCACGCAGCGCGGCCCGACGGATTTGAGCGTAACCCTGGCCGGTCACCGGCAGCGTGACGCGAAGGAAACGCCCGACCACGGGCGGCGCCGGCTCAGCGGAAACCGCGCCGACGCAGAACACCGTGGCCAACACCATGGCGACGAACCACAGGCGACGTTTTTGACGGGGGGGGGCCAACGACATGCTTTTTTCTCGCAAGGGAGCCGTCGAGACAGCAGGACAATTATACTTTCCAAGCATCGGCTGACAATCAAAGCCGATTGACGTCTCGCCGGACAGCGCTATAATTGCCCCTGCCGGCTGGCGATGGCTCCAAAGACGTCAAGATCCGGCTGTTTTCACAACCTTAGACAATCCATCTTCATTATTGCGCAAGGAGATACCGGGCATGTCCAACGTCAACGAACTGTCGGACCAGCAATTCGAAGCCGAAGTGCTGAAATCGAACGAGCCGGTGTTGGTCGATTTCTGGGCCCCCTGGTGCGGCCCTTGCCGAATGATCGCCCCCGTGGTCGAAGAATTGGCCTCGGAAAACCAAGGCGCGTTGAAGGTCGCCAAAGTCAATATCGACGAGAGCCCCAACACAGCCTCCGCGTACGGAGTGAGCAGCATCCCCACAATTATGCTATTTAAGGGGGGTGAGGTCATCGACCGTTTTGTTGGTGTCCAGCCCAAAAAACGGCTGCAAGACGCCATCGACCAGGCAAAAACCTGAATTCTGTGAACTTGAGTTTTCGGGGTGCCGATTAAGTAGTTTAGGAAAAGTTTTTCGGTTGCGCGGATTGTACCGCACCGCTTTCCAAAGACTGCTTCTCCTACGACACACCCGACTATGAGCAAGTCTGAATCCACCGGCGCGGGCCGTCGGTCCAAGCCTGCGTCTCGTCGGGCCACGAAACTGACCGCCTCGCAGCGGATCGACCCGCCGCATGAAGTCCGGCAGGAACCGTCTGCGGATCCGGTGGTCGCCAATCACGCGGCGGCCGCCGAGCCGGTCGGCGAACCGGTCCGCATGCAGGCCGATCAATTGGCCGGCTATCTGCGCGATCGTCAGCGGGAGTTGGATCATCGCGAGGCGCAGATGAACTCGCAGATCGCGCGGTTGGAGTCCGAGGCCCGGGCTGCGCGGCTTTGGCTCGAACAGCGCGAGGCCGAACTGGCCGCCCGCAACGACGAGGCGTCCCAACAATATCAAGAGCAGGAGCGGCAACTGGCGGAGCGCGAGTCGCGTTTGACCGCCGCCGAGGCTGCGTTGCGCAAGAAGTCCAAGCCGACCGAGTCGGAGCAAGAGGCCGAGACGCAACGATTCTTGGAGACGCTCGCCGCCCGGCAACAACAACTCGAAGAGGCCGAGGCCCAACTGACCGAAGCCCGGGACGAGACGCAAAAACTTCACGAGCGAATTTCCGAAGAACGGCAGGAGATGGACCGGCGTCGCGTCGCAGAGCGAGAGCAATGGGCAACCGAGCAAGCCGCCGCCATGGCCGATCTGGAACGCAAACGCCAGGCCGTGCAACGCCGCGCCGATCAGGTGGACCAGTGTGAAAACGCCCTGAAGCAGCTTCGCGGCGAACTGGAGTCCATGCACCGCGAGACGCTCGAAATCCGTCTGGCCACCGAAGAGCTTTGGGCGCGGATGGCGGGCGACGCGCCGCCGGCCGCGCTCACGCAATCCTTGAGCCGGCTGCGCGCGAAGTTGGCCGAACAGTATTCGCTGGCCGACGCCGAGTTGGTCCGCCAGAAAAAAGAACTGGAGACGATCCGAGGCGATCTGGTCCATCAATACGAAACGCTGGTCGCGCAAAAACGCACGATCGAACAATGGATCGCCGGCCGTCAGGAGGAATGCCAGCAACAGGCGGCGCGGCTGGTCGCCCGCGAACAACAACTGCTCGACGAGGAAATGCACTATCGCCAACAGGCGCAGCGATGGCAAGTCGAGCGGTTGAAGTATCAGCAGGAGTTGCGTCGTTTGCGGGCCGAGTTGGCGCGACGGGACGAGCCCGTCACCGCCTGAAGTCCCGCACGGATTCTTTACGGCAACAGGCCGCGGGCCACAATGCCATCGACCACGCGGCTGACGGCCATGTCCATCGCGGCGTGACGCATCGTGTCGTGCTGCCGCTGGGCCCGATCGTATACGTCGGCGAAGGTGGTCTGCATCCGATCGAACAGCCGCCGCTGCACCTCGTCGCGGGTCATTTGGTCGCGTTGCGTTTCTTGGGTGTATTCCAAGTAGGAAACGAACACGCCGCCGGCGTTGCAGAGGATGTCGGGGATGATGAACACGCCGCGTTGGTTGAGGATCTCGTCGGCCGGCGGGGTCAACGGGGCGTTGGCGCCCTCGGCGATGATCGTCGCGCGAATCCGTCCAGCGTTCTGCTCCGTAACGACCGACCCGGCCGCCGCAGGAATCAGCACGTCGCAGTCCGTCTCCAATACGCTGTCGCGCGAGACGTCCTGCCCGCCGGCGAAACCCGCCACGCCGCCGGTTTTCTGAACATGTTCGACCAGGCGAGGCACGTCGAGCCCGTCCTTGCAAAATGTCCCGCCCGCCACGTCGGAAATAGCCACCACCCGGGCGCCGCGTTCCGCCATGGCCAACGCCGCGACCGAGCCGACGTTGCCGAATCCTTGGACCGCGACGCGCAGATCGGACATGCGGCGGTTCAATCGCTCGCAGGCCGCGGCCACGGTGGCCGCCACGCCGTTGCCGGTCGCCTCGCGGCGTCCGACGATGCCGCCCAAAACGATCGGCTTACCGGTCACATAGCAGCCCATCGTGATCGACACGCCCGCACTGTAGGAAATGCAGTCGCGGATGTGGCCCATGTCGCCTTGATTGGTGCCCATGTCGGGTGCGGGCACATAGATTTCCGGCCCGATGTGGCGACGCACGCCGCGGGTGAACGAACGAATCAGGATTTCCTTCTCGACCGGATTCAACTGTGCGGGATCGCAACAGATGCCCGCCTTGCCGCCGCCAAACGGCACGCCGATCAGCGACGTCTTCCAAGTCATCTCCATCGCCAGGCCCGTCACTTCGTCCAACGACACGGTGGGCGTCATCCGAATGCCGCCCTTGGCCGGGCCCAACACGTCGTTGTGTCGGACCAGGAACACTTTGACGTGCAACATGCGACCGTCGGGCATCAACGGATGAACGCGCGTTTGGATCCGCTCGGCCGGCTCGGTCAACTGGCAGATCATGTTCTCATCGAGCCCCAGACGCTGGGCCGCTTGCTTGGCGTTCCAAAGAGCGGTCTGAAGAATCGTACTGGTCGCTTGCAAATTAACATTGGTGCTCATGATTTTGGCCTTGGCAGGTGGTGGTTAGAGAACTGCTAATAGTTCCCATAACGAACGATTATAGGCGTTGATCGGACCTTGGGAAGAGAGATTTTTGGGGATGTCGCTGGCGCGGGACGCCGTTTGGGACCAAAAACGTCCCGTGTGAGAAGGGAAAAGAGGGAAGAGGAAAAAGGGAAAGAAAAACAAGATCGTGGTCAACGACTCGACGGTTGACGATCGTTTTTTTCCGTTCTTCCTTTTTCGTTTTTTTCTTACACGGCTCGTCCATCGACCGCGGCGGTCGTCTTTTTCAATTGACGACCCAGTTGCAATGCGGCCTCGATCAAGGGTTTTGGGCCTTGACGCACGACGTCGCAGGCGGGCAATCCGAGCCGCCGGCTCACCCGATCGCATTCCTCGGCCACCGCGTCGTCCGAAAACCGCCGGCCGTTGACCGCCACGCCAATGACGCGGCAGGGGTGCATCAAGTTCGCCGCCGATTCATAAAACTCGCGGGTCCGCTCCAACGACGGCAGCCGAACCTGCTCCATGCCGAAAACGGTGTGGCTGCCCATTTCGTAACACAACACCAAGCCGTCGGGCAGCAGACCGTGCAGCAGGCCGAGCGACACGCACGAGTAGCGCGGATGGAACAGGCTGCCTTGGCCCTCCACGACGATCACCTCATGATGCTGATGGGCCAGGACCAATTTTTCGGCCGCGCCGGCGACGAAATCCGCAATAACGCGGTCGATCGCAATTCCACCACCCGAAATTAAAATGCCCGTCTGACCGGTGGCCACGAAGGCGGCGTCCACGCCGGCGCGACCAAGCCCACGCGCCAGTTCAAGGCTCGTGACCATCTTGCCGCAACAACAATCGTTGCCGATGGTGTGCAGCCGCAGACAGCCTTCGCGGATTCCGATGCGTCGGGCCACGTCGTGCTCGTGGTTGTCGCGCACGTCGACCAGCGCGGCGCCGTGTCGCTCGGCGGCGCGACGAAACTCGGCGTCGTCGCGCAGAAAATCATGCAGCCCGGAAACGACGGTCATTCGCCGCGCGATGGCCTCAAGGATCGTGGCCCGCCACGCGGCCGGCAATTTTCCGCCCGGCGGCGCGATGCCGATCAACAACGTGTTCGCCTCGGCCGCGTCGGCCAGCGATCCGATGCAGGGAATGTCGCCGCCGGCGCCAAAAACCTCTTGGCACCTCTTGCCCACGGACGGAGCGTCCAGCACGGCGACCACCTCGTCCGGGCAGTATTGCAGCAAGCAGATCGCCGTCTTGGCCATGTGCGGATCGTGAAATCCGTCGGTCAAAATCACCATGCGTCGCGGGGTGCTCATCGCAGGCAGTGTACCGATCGACCCCGGCGACGGGAATGGGGGCCTCAAAAAGCCGCATTTTGGCGTTTTCGCAAAATTTCCGTTTCGGCCTGTTGCGTCGTTGGGCAGTTTCGGTAGAATGGGTGTTATTACGTTTCGTGCTTCGGTAACATTCCACCGTTTTGATCATCGTTCAAGAGGCAGCGTCCCATCATGAAAAAGCTCGTATTGTCGTTGGCGGCCACGTGTTGCATTCTCGCCCCTTCGTTGGCCCAGGCCGTCACTTATCGCCAGTTGGAGGCCGTCAACTCCAACGGTTCCAGCGCCTACAGCGGCATCACCGGCAGCATCACCTTGACCGGCGTGGTTCTCAACGATCCCACCGAGATGTCCACCTCGTCGGACTACTGGCAACTTTTCATCCAGAGTCTCGACCCCACCGATCACGGCGGCGTGGTGTTGTGGGACGGCTACATGAACTATCTCGGCGACGGTTCCTATGGCGTGGATGCGTCGCTGACGAGTCTGACGCTCAACTACGGCGATGTGGTCACCGTCACCGCTTACGCCACCGACGACCGTTGCGGCAAATGCAATTTGACCGACAACCACGGCGCCAGCACCATCTTTACCGTTACGAAAACGACCGACCATTACGACACGGTCTCGTCCGAAACCATCACACTGGCCGACTTAAAAAACACGGACGACACGTTCCAGTTCGACTCGTCGCGCAATTCCGGTTGTGAATACTACCAAAGCACGTTGGTGTCGCTCAAGGGTTTGACGTTGGCCGACGCAAGCTTGTGGGGCAAGGACCAGACCGTCACGGTAAAGCAAAAAATTAACGGCGTCGATTACACTTTCGATCTGCTGCTGGGATCAAACGACTCCCTAAATCTCAGCGCCGATACATTGTCCTTGATGGAAACGAAAGGATTTGACTTGACCGCCATTTTGGACCAGGAAGACACGTCGTCGCCCTACACCGGCGGCTATCGACTCTGGTTGACCAGCACCGAAAACGGCGCATTGACGGTGGTTCCGGAGCCCGGTGCGCTGGCTTTGTGCCTGGCGGGCGGATTGGCGACGATGCTGGTTTGGCGACGACGCCGGTCGGCTGCGTGATGTTGGGGGGGAAGAACCGCCCGCCAACTGACCTATAAAAAACTCACGCAAAGACGCCAAGTCGCAAAGGACTTTTTTAGGAGGGGAGTGGATTTTGATGCGGTTGCGGAGAAGCCCTTTTGCTTGTCCTTTTTCTTTGCGTCTTTGCGCCTTTGCGTGAGTTATTGTTTTCTTCATGGATTTCCTTCCTTGGATGGGTTGCTGCATGATTCGCCGACGCGGTTTTACGCTCATTGAGCTTTTGGTCGTCATCACGATCATCGGCATCTTGATCGGACTGTTGATTCCAGCAGTCCAAGCGGCGCGTGAGGCGGGCCGCCGCGCTCAGTGCCTCAACAATCTGCGACAAATCGGGCTGGCCCTGCACAGTTATCACTCCGCGCGGGAATGTCTGCCGCAGGGAAACATTTATCAGTCGGCGGGCCAATGCCCGGGCATCGACACCGAACCGCAGGGTTCTTCCTATGCGACACAGTCGGCCAACTGGGCCATCGCTCTTCTGCCGCATCTCGAACAGGAAGCCTTGTTCAACACCTACGACTTCAACCACCCCAGCGAGACGGACGCCAACAAGGCGTTTCGGGAAACGTCGCTGGCCGTGTATGTTTGCCCGTCGGACATCGACGCCCAAACGCCGATCGTTCCCGCCTCGGGACCGGCGTTCGACACCGGCGCGAAATACGCCCCCGGTTCTTATCGCGCCGTCAGCGGACGCAGCGACATCAACGGCCACGACACCGGACTGAACTATCTCGACTCGCAATCGACGCTGATCAGCTACAAAAAAAACGCCCGCGGACCGATCCATATGGTTCTGCCTCTCTGGAAATTCCACGTCGAAACGTTCGACAAAATCCGCGATGGATTGTCCAACACCCTGCTGGTTGGCGAATCGACCACGGCGACCAGTCCCGCCCAGCGGACGTTTTGGGCCTATCCGTATGCCTACTACACGCTCTCGGGCGCCACGGCCCAGCCGCGCATCCTCTGGGGCGATTTCGACCGATGCGTCAGCGCCAACGCCAACGGCATCCAAGTCCCCTGCAAGCGTCAGTGGGGCAGCCCGCACTCGGGCATCGTCAACTTCGCGCTGTGCGACGGCTCCGTCCGTTCGATCGCCACTTCGATCGACATGACGCTGTTCGGCAATCTCTCGACCATCGACGGCGGCGAAGCGGCGCAGGCGCCCGACTAAGAGCCTATCCCAAAACGTCACACGTCGACGATCACTTCCGCCGTCCAACCGTCGGCCGATCGTTCGACCTTCAACGCGTGCCAGGTGATCGCTTTCACCTCGTCGCCCAACGCGTGCCGACTCGGATCGAACGGCTCGCCTCGGGCCGAGGCGGTCAATCCGTCCGGACCGATCCGCGTCTGAAACTCACAAAAAAGCAGCCGCCGCGTACCAAATGTGAAAAGCAATTCCGACAGCCAGTCGTGCAAAAGCTCTTCCAAGTGGTCGCCCGGAAGATGAAACTCGACCGTCTCGATCGGCCGCACGTCGTCCAAACGAGAAACCATCACCGAAAACAGTCCCCGCGCGGCCTCGGAAAACAACGCGTCCGGCGTCTCCGCACGAGCACGAATCCCAACATCGGCGGTGTGTTCGAAGATTTCAAACATTGAAAAACAAAAGCCTTGTTTGGGAGGCCCTTCCCTTTCCTTGTTTTCCTATTTTTCCTCTTCCCACAAAAGCCGCAGACTGCCAACCGGCATTTTCCTTAGCGTTTCGCGAATTGCTCTTTCCTCGGAATCGGGTTTTTGGTACTAACCCGACCACTTGTATTACGATACGACGACTTGTCGCCCGAACTGAAGCCCCTCGATTTAGGGGATTGTGCCATGAAATCTGCTTTACTTCGCGTCGGCTCGTTGGGAGTCGTGATGGTTTTGGGATGGATCGCCATCGCCAACGCACAACGCGGCGAGCCGTCGTCCGACCCAAGCTCGACGACGTCGGCTTCACAGGACGCCAATCCGTTGCGGGCCGTGCCGAGTCGCTCGATTCCGCCGGCCGCGGACCCCTTCGGGCTCCGAAAAGTTCCCGCGTCCTCGGTGACGGCCACCTCGGCCGAGCAACCGGCTTCGGGTCCTTCGCTGGGCGAGCCCGACCAACCCGCTCACACATCCGACGGCGGTTATTCCGCCCGGCCGGATCGAATGGCCAGCCGCGTGGGTCCGCGATACGCCGATCCGATTCCGCCGGCCAAGACGTTGGCCAAAACGTCGACCAACAGCGAGCCCGCGCCGCTGAGGATCGATCCGTTCGCGATGCCGGCCAATCCGATGCGCAACAGCAAACCGGATCGCACTCCGATCGCGAAGGATTCGTTCGGACGCAGCGACGAGCCGCCGCTGGAGAGCGAAGGCGCCGGACTGCCCGGTGATCAGCAACTCGAAGGCGCGCAGAATCCGCAACTGTCGATTCAAAAGATCGCCCCGAAGGAAATTCAAGTCGGCAAGCCGGCCGTTTTCCGCATTGTGGTCCGCAACGTCGGGCAAATCGCCGCCGGCGCGGTCGAGGTCCGCGACATGACGCCCAAGGGCACGAAACTGCAAAATACGACGCCGCAGGCCAACCGCAACGCGAAAGGCGAAATCGTCTGGACCGTCGGCACGCTCCGACCCGGCGAACAATGGACCGGCACGATGCAGTTGATGCCGACCGCCGAAGGCCGCATCGGCAGCGTAGCCACCGTGCATTTCGGCGCCGACGCCTCGGCCTCGTCGATGGCCACTCGTCCGCAATTAGTGGTGGAAACCACCGGCCCCGACTCCGTGTTGATCGGCGAACAAGCGAAGCTGGTGATCACGGTGTCGAACCCCGGTTCCGGCGTGGCGGCGGGCGTGGTGCTTGACGAACGCATTCCGCCGGGATTGCAGCATCCCGCCGGCGACGAATTGGAATATGAAGTGGGCGACTTGAAGCCGGGCGAAACCCGCAAGCTGGAATTGCCGCTGGCCGCTCGACGGCCCGGTCGATCCACCAACTGGCTGACCGCGCGCGGCGACGGCAGTCTTCGGGCCGAAAGTCGATTGGACATCGAGGTGCTCGCTCCGCAGTTGGACGTCGCCGTCGACGGGCCGCGACGCCGATATTTGGAGCGTCAGGCCACGTACACGTTGTCGGTCAAAAATCCCGGCACCGCGCCGGCCAAGCAGGTGGAGTTGGCGGCCGAGTTGCCCGCCGGCCTGAAGTTCGTCAGCGCCAACAACGCCGGCTATTATGAAGAGTCGACGCGAACCGTCCATTGGCGGCTGGAGGAACTGCCCGCCCGCGAAATCGGCAGCGTCACCATGGTCACGTTGCCGGTCGAGGCCGGACAACACGCCATCCGGTTACGCGGTTCGGCCCAAAAAGGCCTGGTCGCCGAAAAGCAACAGCCCGTGCTGGTCGAAGGCGTCGCGGCCGTGCTGTTCCAAGTGGCCGACACCGCCGATCCGATCGGGCTGGGCGAAGAAACCACCTACGAGGTCCGCGTCGTGAACCAAGGCTCGAAGGCCGCGTCGAACGTGCGGTTGACGGCGCTGCTTCCGCCCGAACTGAAGGCCACCGCGGTCGAAGGTCCCACGCGTTACAGCGCCGAAAGCGATCGCATCACGTTCGACGGGCTGGCCCAACTGGCGCCGAAGGATGAAGCCGTCTTCCATATCCGAGCCAAAGCCCTGCGAGCCGGCGATCTGCGCGCCCGCTTCCAACTGCTGACCGACGACCTGCAAACGCCGGTCAACAAGGAAGAAAGCACGCGGGTCTACGCGGATGAATAAGATGCGTCCCGATGGGGACCCGTGCAGAGACTCTTCTGCGAAAGCGGGAGGAATCGCTATCCCCCGCCCCCAATTCCTCGCCCCCGCTAATAATTCGGCGTCGGCGGACGATAGTGGCCCACGTCGATCGAACGAAACCACTCGATCGTCTTGACGAGCCCTTCACGCAACGGAATCGTCGGACTCCAGTCGAGGCGTTTCTTGGCCAGCGTGATGTCGGGCTGCCGCTGCGTCGGGTCGTCGACCGGCAGGCTGCGATAGACCAGCTTTGAACGCGATCCGGTCAGCTCCAAAACCAGTCGGGCCAGTTCCAGAATTGTGAACTCGCCGGGGTTGCCGAGGTTGACTGGGCCGATGAAATCGTCCGGGCCGTCCATCATGCGAATCATGCCCTCGATCAAATCGTCGCGGTAACAGAACGAACGAGTTTGCGAACCGTCGCCGAAGATCGTGATGTCCTGGCCCGCCATCGCCTGGCGGATAAAGTTCGACACGACGCGTCCGTCGAACGGATGCATCCTCGGCCCGTAGGTGTTGAAGATCCGAACGACGCGGATGTTGACGTGGTTTTGGCGATGGTAGTCCATCATCAACGTTTCGGCGGCCCGCTTGCCCTCGTCGTAGCAGGCCCGCGGCCCGATCGGATTGACCACGCCGCGATAGCTTTCGGGCTGCGGATGGACGTCGGGGTCGCCATAGATCTCGCTGGTCGAGGCCTGCAACACTTTCGCGCGGCACCGCTTGGCCATGCCCAGCACGTTGATCGCGCCCATCACGGAGGTCTTCATCGTCTTGATGGGGTTGTACTGATAATGCCCCGGTGCGGCAGGACACGCCAGATTGTAAATCTCGTCCACCTCCAAAAAGATCGGCAGCGTCACGTCGTGGCGGATCAGCTCAAAATTGGGCCGGTTCAACAAGTGGCCGATGTTGGCTTTTTGGCTGGTGAAGAAATTGTCCAAACAGATCACGTCATGACCGCGATCCAACAGCCGCTCGCACAGATGCGAGCCCAAAAAACCCGCCCCACCGGTCACTAACACCCGTTTGATGGACGACACGTTCCAGCCTCCCAAAGTTGAAAAACAGCCGCTCAATTATGGCTCTGGGGGTGGAAAACGGCAATCTTTTCACCAAAAACAGTCCAGAACCCCCCGAAAACGTGGTTTTCCACGTGCGTTAGAGGGGATTGCACGTTGCGACCTACGCTTCAAGTGTGGTAAACCGAAATGTGCAGCCACGACGTGCCCTATCCAACCGATGCGGTGTCCCGTGAGCGACGAACCAACGGTTTTCCTGATCGACGACGACCCGGCCACGGTGCGAGCGCTGACCACCTTGGTGAAGGTGGTGTTTCCGCGCGTCGCAACGTTCACCTCGGCGGCCGAGTTTCTGTCGTTCTACCATGATCAGCCGGGCTGTCTGGTGCTCGACGTCGCCATGCCCGGCATGAGCGGCCTCGAATTGCAACGCAAGCTGACCCAGGAAAAAATCGCCCTGCCGATCGTGTTTGTCACTGGACACGGCAACGTGCCGATGGCGGTCGAGGCGATGCAGCGCGGCGCGATCAATTTTCTTGAAAAGCCCGTCCAAGAACAAAAGCTATGGGACAGCATTCGTCGCGCATTGGAGCAGGACGCCCAAAATCGGCGACGACGGACGCGCCGCCAACGCATCGAGCAGCGACTCGCCCGACTCACCGTCGGCGAACGCGAGGTGCTCCATCTGATTCTCGAAGGCAAGATGAACAAGGAAATCGCCGTCGAGCTGAAACTGAGCACCCGAACGGTCGAGGATCGTCGCGCCAAACTCATGAAGAAGATGGACGCTCGCTCGCTGGCCGAACTGATCCAACTGGTAATGACGCATTAAAACCGCATCCAAAACCTGTTGGAGCCGTTCCAAAGGCGCGTCAGAACCCACCGTCTTGAGATAGCTCCTTAGCTTTTCTTCATTTCCGCCATCAGCAGTTGGATGTCGTCCCAGACGGGACGCTTGGCCGCCGGGTTTCTCAGCAGATACGCCGGATGGTACGTGCAGACCACCTTGATGCCGTCGAGATCGTGCACCCGACCGCGCAACCGTCCGATCGAGGCGTCGCTGCCCAATAGGTTTTGTGCGGCCACCGCGCCGAGGCAACAAATGAACTTCGGCTGAATGATCGCCAGTTGGCCGTCGAGATACTCACGGCAGGCCGCCGCCTCGACCGGCAACGGCGTCCGATTGCCAGGCGGACGACATCGCAAGATATTGAGAATGTAGACGTCCTCGCGGCGGATCTTCATCCCTTTGGTCAGAATGTCGTTGAGCAGTTGACCGGCGCGACCCACGAACGGCTCGCCCTGGCGATCTTCGTCCGCGCCGGGCGCCTCGCCGCAAAACACCAGCCGGGCGTAAGGATCGCCCACGCCAAAAACGGTTTGCGTGCGGGTCCGGGCCAACTCGGCGCACCGGGTGCATCGGGCCACGCGCCGGGCCAATCCGTCCAACGCCGCCCGACGCGGATCCGTCTCAATCGAAATATCCGCCTTGCAGGGGGTCCGATCGCGTTTCGCCGGCTTCTTCACGTGCGCAACTCCTGACCGCTGAAGGCTTTCCAATCGCTGAACCACCGCTCGTCGAACGTTTTCCGTCATGGAAGCGTATTTCAACCCAATTGGACCATTTTCCGCAACCGAAATTTTGAGAACCGAAACCTGGGACGTAGGACCGCGTAAAAAGCAAGATTTTCCAGGCCGCGTACTCGCCGCATTTCACCACAATCCCACTTTTCAGCCCCCCCAATCAATGGGAGCCTAGAAGCCCAGCCTCCCAACGACTATCATAAAGACTTATGGCCATGCCGCAAGTTGTCATCGTTGGTCGCCCCAACGTGGGGAAATCGAGCCTGTTCAATTGGCTCGCGGGAAAGCGCCTTGCCATCGTCGATCCGACGGCGGGCGTCACGCGCGATCGCGTCAGTCATTTGATCGAGATCCATCACCGGTTCGTCGAGTTGGTCGACACCGGCGGTATGGGCGTCAAAGACTCCGACAATCTGACCGAGCAGGTCGAAGAACAAATTCAAGCGGCCGTCGACATCGCCCAGTTGGTGCTCTTGGTGGTCGATGGCCGCGACGGTCCGGTGCCGCTGGACCACGAGGTGGTCAAACGGCTGCGCTACGTATCGTGTCCGGTGCTGCTGGTCGTCAACAAGATCGACGCGCCGTCGCTGGAGCCGCAAGCCGCCGAGTTCTACCGCTTCGGTCGCAAAATGGTCCAGGTCAGCGTGAAGGAGAACCGCGGCAAGGACGAGTTGCTCGAAGCCATCGCGGAGCGGCTGCCCGATCCGGCCCCGGACGAGGCCGCGCCGGTCGATCCGGTGATGAAAGTGGCGATCGTCGGACGCCGCAACGTCGGCAAGAGCACGTTCGTCAACACGCTGGCCCAGGCCGAACGGATGATCACCAGCGAAGTGCCCGGCACCACGCGCGACAGCGTCGACGTGCGGTTCGAGCTGGACGGCCAGTCGTGGGTGGCCATCGACACGCCGGGTTTCCGCCGCAACAAGAGCGTCAACACGGACGTGGAGTTTTACAGCACCCACCGGGCTCAGCGAAGCATTCGCCGCGCCGACGTGGTGTTGCTGTTTTTCGACGCCTCGCAACGAATCAGCAAAGTCGATAAACAACTGTGCGACTACATCGCCCAGCAATACAAGCCGTGCATGTTCGTCGTCAACAAGTGGGACCAACTGGTCGGCGCGATGCCGACGGAAAAGTGGGTGGCCTACCTGCGCGACAATTTTCGCACGATGGGCTACGTCCCGATCGCGTTCATTACCGGTCAGAACGGCAAGAACGTCAAGGCGATGCTCAACCATTCGCGGATGCTGTTTCGGCAGTCGATCGCCCGAACGCCCACCGCGCGGTTGAACAAGTTGCTGCGCGCGGCGCTCGAACAGAACCCGCCGCCGATCTATCAAAATCGTCATCCAAAAATCTATTACGCCACGCAAGTGGCCGTTCAGCCACCGACGATCGTGCTGTTCTGCAGCGACCCGCATGCGATTTCCCCGCAATACCAGCGATGGCTGCTGCATATGTTCCGCGACGAGTTGGACTTCGGCGAGGTACCGATCAAATTGTATCTCCGTCGCCGCGAACACGACGAAAGCCAAGCCGGCCGCGACGAGTAAACGACGCTTTTTTTCGTTCAAGGGAGAATCGAATGCCGGAATCCTTATCGCCGCGGGTGGGCATCGTCATGGGCAGCGACAGCGACTGGCCGAAAATCCAAAGCGCCGCCCGGGCGCTGGCCGAGTTCGACGTGCCCTATGAAGTCCGCGTGATGAGCGCCCATCGCACGCCGGAGGCGGTTCGCCAATACGCAACCGACGCCATGGGCCGGGGCATGAAAGTCCTCATCGCGGCGGCCGGCGGCGCGGCGCATCTGGCCGGCGTGCTCGCCTCGCACACCACGCTGCCGGTGATCGGCGTGCCCGTCCCGACGGAGCTGGCCGGCGGGCTGGACTCGCTGTTGTCGATCGTCCAAATGCCCGGCGACGTGCCGGTGGCCACGGTCGGCGCCGGCGGCGGCGGCCCGCGCAACGCCGGTCTGTTGGCCGTCCAAATTCTCGCGATCGGCGACCCTACGCTCCAACAAAAACTGATCGCCTTCAAACGCGCGCTGGTCGACAAAGTCGCCGCAAAAGACGCGGCGTTGCAGAAGACGCTACAAACAGAAAAAAGGGGATAGAGGAGAGGGCAGAGGACCGAGAGACGAGAATCTTTGGCCGCCCCCTTCGCGTTTTTTGCCTCGTTTGCTGCAACACTCATGAAAGACATTCCCACCCTGCATTGGATCGGCGGCGTTGACGGTTTCTTGCGGATGATCGACCAGACTCGCTTGCCGGTCGAGTTTGTCGAGATCGATTGCCACGACGTCGACCGCGTGTGGGAGGCCATCAAAATGTTGCGCGTACGCGGCGCGCCGGCCATCGGGATCGCCGCGGCGTACGGCGTTTGCCTGGGCATTCAACAGGTCGCCGGACGCGACGAGGCCGCCTTTTTTGAGCAACTCGACAAAACGGTCGATCACCTGGCCGCGAGCCGTCCGACGGCCGTCAATCTGTTCTGGGCGTTGCGCCGCATGCGATCCGCGGCCGAACGGTTGCGAGGACGTCCGACCGCCGAGATCGCCGCCGCGCTGTTGGACGAAGCCCGGACGATTCACGAAGAAGATCGTCAGATGTGCCGCGCGATGGGCCGCCACGGGGCGGAACTGTTGCACGACGGACAAGGCGTGTTGACCCATTGCAACGCCGGCGGGCTGGCCACCTCGGACTACGGCACCGCGCTGGCCGTGATGTTCGCCGCCGCCGAGGCCGGTAAGACGCTGCACGTCTACGCCGACGAGACCCGCCCCCTGCTGCAAGGCGCCCGGCTGACCGCGTGGGAATTGCAGCAACGCGGGATCGACGTGACGCTGATCTGCGACAACATGGCCGCCCAGGTGATGCGCGAAGGCCGCGTGCAGGCGGTCATCACCGGGGCCGATCGCATCGCGGCCAATGGCGACACGGCCAACAAGATCGGCACCTACGGCGTCGCGTTGCTGGCCGCGGCCCATCAGATCCCGTTCTACGTCGCCGCCCCGAGCAGCACGTTCGACCTGTCGATTCCCGACGGCCGTTCCATTCCGATCGAACAACGCGACCCGCGCGAGGTGACGCACGGGTTTGGACGCCAAACCGCGCCGGACGGCGTGGCCGTCTACAATCCCGCGTTCGACGTCACGCCGGCCGAGTTGATCGCGGCCATCATCTGCGAGCGCGGCGTCATTCGCCCGGTCAACCCACAAACGATCGCCGCGATGTTGGCAACCCAAAACTAAGCGCGGATCTTGCTTTGGCCGCGAATCCAGGCGACAATGCCCGTATGAGTCGAATAGCTTATTTCGATTGTCTGGGCGGCATCAGCGGCGACATGACGCTCGGCGCGCTGATCGACGCCGGCGCCGACCTGGACGCGATCAACGCCGCCATCGAATCGCTAGGCCTGCCCGGCTGCCGCGTGCGAGCCGAGGAAGTCCGCAAAAACGGTTTTCGCGCCTCGCAGGCCACGGTCGATTACACGCCCGAGCGGACGCATCGCAATTTGCATCAGATTTTGTCGCTGATCGAAGCCGGGCGGCTCAATCCGCGGGCCAGCGACACGGCCCGGCGCGTGTTTACGCGGTTGGCCGAGGCCGAGTCGCGCGTTCACGGCATCGAGGTCGAACGGGTGCATTTCCACGAGGTCGGCGCGGCCGATTCCATCGCCGACATCGTCGGCGCGGCGGTCGGCTTGGACTTGTTGGGCATCGAGCGGATCGAGGCCTCTCCGGTTCCAACCGGCACGGGCACGATCACGATCGCCCACGGAACGTGCAGCATTCCGGCCCCCGCCACCGCCGAACTGTTGCGCGGCGTTCCGCTGGCCGCTTCGACCACCGAGGGCGAATTAACCACGCCGACCGGCGCCGCGCTGTTGGCCACACTGGCCCAACGGTTTGGCCCGCTGCCATCGATGACGATCGAGCGGATCGGCTGCGGCGCCGGCCGCAAGGATTTTCCGGATCGTCCAAACCTCTTGCGGTTGCTGGTGGGTCCGTCGACCGACGCGCCGGCGGACGACGCCCAGCCGGTGACGGTGTTGGAGACCAATCTGGACGACACGACCGGCGAGCTGATCGGCTACTGCATCGCGAAGCTGTGGGACGCCGGCGCGTTGGACGTGTTCACAACGCCCATCCAAATGAAAAAGAATCGGCCGGGCGTGACGCTCACCGCGCTGTGCCGGCCGTCGGACGCAGCCGCGATCGAGGACATTTTGTTCCGCGAAACCACGACGCTGGGCATCCGGCGTTGGACGGCGGCCCGAACTGTTTTGCGACGTCAGTCGCACACGGTCGCCACGCCGTGGGGCCCGGTCGAAGGCAAGATCGGCTGGCCGCGCGACGGTCGGCCGCGTTTTTCGCCCGAGTTCGAGTCCTGCCGCCTCGCGGCCGAGCGGCATCGCGTGCCGTTGCGCGAGGTGTATGAAGCGGCGATCCGGGCGTTTGATGAAAAGGGATTAGGAATTACGGATTAGGGATTGGAGTCCGTTGTTTCGCCGCCGCGGTCTTTCCACACCAAGGGAAACAAAAAATGTCCGAAATTACTCGCTTTTCAGTTTCTCTGGAAGACGATCTGCTTGAGCAGTTCGACCGTTACTGCAAGCAGCAGCACTATGCCACGCGGAGCGAGGCGATTCGTCAGTTGTTGCGCGACACGCTGACCCGCGAGGCGTGGACGACCGACACGCACGAGGCGGCCGGCACGCTCACGTTGGTCTACGACCACCATCGCCCTCAGCTCCGCGATCATCTGACGAAGCTGCAACACGACCACAACGACTTGGTCGTCTCGACGCTGCACGCCCATCTGACGCACAGTTTGTGTCTAGAGGTCATCATTTTGCGCGGGCCGGCGCAGAAACTTCAACAAATCGCCTCGCAACTGCGGGGCCTGAAAGGCATCTTCAAGGGCGAACTGGTCATGGCCAGCGCGGAACACCACGATTGAACGAACGCCCGGCTTCATCGATCCCGTTCGGCGATTTTGCGAAGGCTTTCCGCCACAGATTCGTGGGCCTTCATGGCACGCCAAGCGGCAAGAAGGAAGAAGATCCATCCGACGATCATGCCGCCCCACACGAGCAAACTCATCAGGAGTACGAAAACGTGCGGTCCCGCATTCATGACGCTTGAGGTCGTCTGCATGGCTTCACCTTTCGTTCCGCCACCCCCTACACGTGGGTGGTCAAGAAGGACAAAAATTCTCGGCCCGAGGGGGTAACTTTTCTGCTGGGCCTTGGAATCCGCCCCCGTTGTTTGCTAAAATACCGAGATTCCTAGATTTTTTGAACACCGTATTTTGTGGGTATCGAGGAAACGAGCGTTGAGCGATTCCAGCCATCTGTCCGATCCGGTCGAAACCGCCGAAGGCGCGATCGAGAATCCGTCCGTTGAAAACTCCGCGGCCAGCGAGGTCGCCCCAACCGATTCGTCGGCGGCGGCATTGTCGCGGCCACGCATCCTGATCGGCTCGCAGCGCGATCCCGTCGCCTATCGAGCACGGCAAAAACGCGACTGGAAGCCGATCGAAGAGGGCGGAAAGCGAAAGGCAGAAGGCGGAAAGAAAAGAGAGAGGAGAGAAGAGAGAGGAGAGGAACAAAAGCAGCGCGGCGAGCAAAAACCGCCGCAGCGACCGTCGATCGCCGCAACGGCTGAAACGTCCAGCCCCCAGGCGACGGCTCCGAATCCCAATCCCCCGCCCCCCGCCCCCAATTCCCAGCCCCCGGTCTCCAGGCCCCAGCCCTCCGTCCCCGTGGCTTCGGCGTCCGACGTCGACTCCGAACTGAGCGACGCCCTGGACGGCATCTCGATGGCCGATCTGCTCAACGACGGCTCGCAGGCCCACGAGACGGACAGCCTCGGGTTTGAGTCCGGTTCGACCCAAACCGGCCGCGTGGTGGCCATCCGACGCGACGACGTGTTCGTCGAGTTTGGCCAACGGGCCCAAGGCATTTTGCCGTTGCGATTGTGCGACGTGCCGCCTCGGCCCGGCGCCGAGTTGCGCGTGGTCGTTCAGCGTCAAAATCCCGACGACGGCCTCTACGAGCTGTCGCTGCCGAACCAAACCGTGCAAGTCGACGACTGGTCCGATCTGACCGAGGGATCCTTGATCGAAGTTCGCGTGACCGGTCACAACACGGGTGGGCTGGAGTGTGAAGTGAACCACATTCGCGGGTTCATCCCCGTCAGCCAGGTGTCGCTATATCGCGTCGAGGACCTCACCCCGTACATCGACCAGCGTCTGACGTGCGTCATCACCGAGGCGAACCCGGATCGCCGCAATCTGGTGCTGAGCCGTCGGGCCGTGTTGGAACGCGAAAAAGAGCAGACCCGGCAACAGTTGTTGAACTCGCTTCAACCGGGTCAGGTGCTCGACGGCGTGGTGCGAAAACTCATGGACTTCGGGGCGTTCGTCGATCTGGGCGGCGCCGACGGCCTGTTGCACGTCAGCCAGTTGGCTTGGGGCCGTGTCAAGCATCCCAGCGACGTGCTCAAGGAAGGACAGACGATCAAGGTCCGAGTCGACCGCATCGATCCCGAAACCGGCAAGATCAGTCTGGCCTACCGCGACCTGCAAGAAAGCCCCTGGGTCGCCGCCTCGCAAAAATATCCGACGCAAAGCGTCGTGACCGGAACCGTCACCAAGTTGATGGATTTCGGCGCGTTCGTCGAATTGGAGCCGGGTGTCGAGGGCCTGGTGCACGTCTCCGAGCTGTCGCACAAACGGGTGTGGCGTCCCTCGGACGTCGTGAAGGAAGGCCAGCAGGTCGAAGTGATGGTGTTGGCCTTCGACGCGGCGGCCCAACGCATCAGCCTGTCGATGAAAGCGTTGGCCGCGCCGCCCGAACCCGCGAAAAAAGACGGCGACGAACCGTCGGCCGCGCCGGCCAAGTCCCAAAAACACGTCAAGCCGACCGGTCCGCTGGTCGGTGGATTGGGCCACTCGACCGGCGACCGTTTCGGTCTGAAGTGGTGATCTTGTCATGCCGTCCGCCACGCAAAACTCGCCGGAGTCCGACCTTGCGGCTTACCAGTCGCAGGAACCGGCCGCGCTAGTCGATCGCATCCAGCAGATCCGCGACCAAATGGGCCCGCGGCTGTTGATCCTCGGCCATCACTATCAGCGGGACGAGGTGATCGCGCTGGCCGATCTGCGCGGCGACAGCTATCAGTTGGCCAAAATGGCCGCCGAAAGCCAATCGTGCCGGGCCATCGTGTTCTGCGGCGTTCATTTTATGGCCGAAACGGCCGACATCCTGGCCAATCGACCCGAGCGGCTCCTGCAGCGCGACGGCCAACGGATCCCCGTCATCCTGCCGAACTTGGCCGCCGGCTGCTCGCTGGCCGACATGGCCGACGTCGCCCAAGTGGAAGATTGTTGGCGGCAACTGGGCTCGCTGGTCGACCTGAACGACGTGACGCCGATCACGTACGTCAATTCGACCGCGGCGCTCAAGGCGTTTTGCGGTCGGCACGGCGGCATCGTCTGCACGTCGGCCAACGCCCAGGCCGTGCTGGACTGGGCGTTTGCCCGTCGCAGCCGGGTGTTGTTCTTTCCCGATCAGCATCTGGCTCGCAACACGGCCCGCGCCATGGGCGTCCCGCTCAGCCGGATGCCGATGTGGGATCCGCGTGAAAAACAGCTCGGCGGCGTCGATCCCGACGCGATCCGCCAAAGCCGCGTGATCCTTTGGCAAGGGCATTGCTGCGTGCATCAGGCGTTTTTGCCCTCCCACGTGACGATGCTCCGCGAGCAATTTTCCGACATCAAAATCCTCGTGCACCCCGAGTGCATGGCGGCCGTGGTCGAGCAGGCCGACGAGGTCGGATCGACCGGCGCGATCATCCGCGCGGTGGAGCAGTCGCCGCCCGGCACGCGCTGGGCCATCGGCACCGAGTGGAATCTGGTGAACCGGCTCAAGAATCAACACCCGGAGCAGGACATTCACTTCCTCTCGCCGGTCGCGACGCTTTGCGAAACGATGTACCGGATCGATCTGCCGCACCTGTGCTGGGCGTTGGACCATCTCGTGGCCGGCTCGCCGATCAACGTGGTCGAAGTGGAGCCCGACGTCGCCCGCGACGCGCTGGAGTCGCTGCAACGGATGTTGCAAGTGGGATCGTCGCGCTGAGGGCGATCCAATGATCGCGGTCTACGACGGACGTCCGATGCTGAAGTACGTGAAGCCGGCCTCGCGCATGCGCCGCGGATTGTAGAGATTGCGGCCGTCGAACACCACGGGCCGCCGCATCAATCGGCGAATCTCCTCGAAATCGGGATGCACGAACTGCTTCCATTCGGTGCAGATGGCCAAGGCGTCAGCGCCCAACAGCGCGTCGTCGCGACGCTGGCAATAGACCAGCCGATCGCCGTACACCGCCCGAACGTTGTCCATTGCCTCGGGATCGTGCACCCGAACGGTCGCCTTGGCGGCCAGCAGCCGGTCGACGAGCGCCAGGGCCGGCGATTCGCGGATGTCGTCGGTGCCGGGCTTGAACGCCAGCCCCCAAACGGCGATCGCCTTGTCCGACAGTTTGCCGTCGAAATAGTCCTCGATTTTTTGGGCCAACACCGTTTTTTGCCGTTCGTTGACCTCATGGACGGCGTCCAACATCCGCGGATCGACGCCCAACGCACGGGCCAGCGCCGCCAGCGCGCGGACGTCCTTTGGAAAACAACTGCCGCCGTAGCCGACGCCGGGAAATAAAAACGCGAATCCGATCCGACTGTCGTGGCCGATGCCGCGTCGCACCTCGTTGATGTCGGCCCCGGCCCGCTCGCACAAGTTCGCCATCTCGTTGATGAAGCTGATCTTCGTCGACAGCAGCGCGTTGGCCACGTATTTGGTCATCTCGGCGCTTTCAGGCGACATGGCCAAAAACGGCTTGTCCGTCCGCAGATACGGCTGATACAAGTCCTGAAGCGCCTCGATCACCTCGGGACGTCGGGCGCCGACGACCACGCGATCGGGCTTCATGAAATCCTCGATCGCCATCCCTTCCTTCAAGAACTCCGGATTGCTGGCCACGTCGACCGCCCGGCCGGTCAGCTCCGTCAACCGGGCCGCCACCTTGGCGTTCGTACCGACCGGAACCGTGCTCTTGCAGATGACGATGCACGCCGGGGCCAGATGCGGTGCGATCTGCTCGACCACCGACCAAAGGGCCGAAAGGTCCGCCATGCCGTCGTCGCCCGGCGGTGTGCCGACCGCCAGAAACAACAACTGGGCCTTCTTCGCCGCCAGCGGCAAATCGGTGGTGAAACGAATCCGTCCGGCCGCCACGTTGCGGGCGACCAATTCGGCCAGCCCCGGCTCGTAGATCGGAATGTGACCGCGATTGAGAATTTCGATCTTTTTGCGATCGCAATCGACGCAGGTCACGTCGTTGCCCGTCTCAGCCAAGCAAGTGCCCGTCACCAGCCCGACGTAACCGGTTCCCACGACGGCAATTTTCATACGGACGTGTCTCTAAAAATGTGGGGAGACGGGCAAGTGCCCCCTGTAGGACTTGAACCTACAACCCTCTGATTAAGAGTCAGATGCTCTGACCAATTGAGCTAAGGAGGCGTTCTTAAGTTTTTATTTCACAACGACTTGTGTATTTCCCGTCATTTTCCCCAACGATCGCGACTATCCTTTCATCGGAAAGATCGTGGTGGACATTCTACCAAAGTTGAGAAGTGTGCCAAGTCCCCCCCTCGCGATGCGCCGTCGACCGGGATTTCCGCCTTATAATCATCCCATATCCCCGGCGAAACCCAAGTTGGCCCAAAAACTTTTCTTGAAACTCGTCTCGGCAGGCTCTAGGATGCCGCAACATGCACTCAACCCACCGAGGAACCGCTCTCATGGTCTCAACCAGCACGAATCAAGAAACGGCGACCGCCGCAGGCGACCCGCGGCTTACCCAATTGGAGCGTCGGCTTCTGGAGGCGTTCGACGAACTGTGGGACGGATTCGTCGACCCGGCCGAGGCCATCTACGACGTCGACGGCGCCGCGTGGAGTCGATTGGGCGGCTCGTCGGCGGGCGGCGCCCTGGGCATGCCCTACCTCGACGAGGCGCAGTTGACCCAAATCCGCGATCAGTGCCGCGCGCTGGCCGTCTCGAACGAGTTCGCCATCAACGGCCACGAAAACCGCGTCAGTTACATCGTCGGCAGCGGCCACACGTATCGAGCCGTCGCCCGCCACGATCATGACGCCGAACCGCTGGCCCGCAACGTCCAGGCGATCCTCGACGAGTTCGTGCGGTTGAACCATTGGCACAAGCGTCAGCAGGAGATCGTCCGACGCAAGGACCGCGACGGCGAGTGCTTTTTGCGGCTGTTCCCCTTGGCCGACGGAACCACGCGGGTTCGATTCGTCGAGCCCGCCCAAGTTTCCAGTCCGCCCGGCTCGCCCGACTCGTTCGGCGTCCGAGCCGAGCCGCACGACGTCGAGACGGTGTTGGGCTACTGGATCGACGCCCGGTGGGTCGACGCCTCGGAAGTGCAACATCGCAAGGCGAACGTCGACGCGAACGTGAAACGCGGGCTGCCGCTGTTTTTTCCCGTGCGTAAGAATCTGCGCCGCGCGGAGAAACTGCTGCGCAACATGAGCGTCGTGGCGGAAATCCAATCGGCCATCGCGGTGATCCGCAAGCATCGCACCGCCACCGGCGCCGGTCTGGAGCAGTTCGTGGCCAGTCAAGCCGACGCGACGATCCATCACGCCGGAACCGGGCGGACGAGCCATTTTCAACGTTACGCCCCCGGCACGATCTTGGACGCCGTGGTCGGCACGGAATACGAGTTTCCCGCGGCGGGAATCGACGCCGGCCGCTACGTGACGGTGTTGCAAGCCGAGCTGCGCGCCATCGCCAGCCGGTTGGTGATGCCCGAGTTCATGCTCACCAGCGATGCCAGCAACGCCAACTACGCCTCGACGATGGTGGCCGAGGGGCCGGCGGTCAAAATGTTCGAGCGGCTTCAATACGAGATGCTCGAAGACGACATCGCGTTGCTCTGGCGAGCGGTTCGACACGCCGTTGCGTCAGGCCGCGTGTCGGCCGCGGCGCTCGATGAGATCGAAATCCGCGGGATTCCGCCCCGGTTGGCGGTCCGCGACCGACTGAAGGACGCCCAGGCCGATCAGATTCTCGTCAAGAACGGCGCCATGTCGGTTCAGACCATGGCGATGCGTCACGGCTTGAATCCCGAACAGGAACAGCGTTGGATCAGCCAAGGCGAGGAATCGGAATCGTTCACGACGCGCGTCTGAACCAAAGACCTACGCCGTCTTGCGACGCCACAGGGGACGCACGGCCGACAGGGCCATGCGGTCTTCGAGGTTCGGGCGGAAGATCGTCAGGATCAGAAGCGGCAGATACCAGCCCATGTACAGTCCGCCGGAATCGGCCAGCCAGAATTGCGACGCCAACAGCACCGCCGTCGAGCAGCTCAGGAGCGTGCCGAGATTCTTTTGCGCCGGCCACATCGCCAAACTGCCGCAAAGCGCTAAAAAGCCCGCCAGCACCGGATAGCGATACTCCGGCGCGTAAAACTGCCAGAAGCCGGACAGTTTGGCCTGCAACGGACTTCGCACGCCGAACATCTGTTCGAGTTGCGCGACGAACTCGCCAGTGTTCACGGCCGTCAAAGCCAGCGCGACCGTCATCAACACCAACGCCGCAACGACGCCGAACGTGAACCGAAACAGACCGCGACGCCAATAAAACCCGATCCAAAGCGGCAACAAGAACAACGGATAGTAGATCAAACCGCCCACCAACCCCAACAGCACTCCGGCCAGCAACGGACGGCGATACGCCGCCACCGCCCAAACCAACAGCGCCGCCGGCGCGACGTGATCCACTTGGCTGGTCAACTGACTGGTGTAGAACGTCAGCAAGTAAAGCGTTCCGGCGGCCACGCCCGTGTGCAAATTGTCAAAATGCCGGAAGCCGATCCACACGATGCCCATCACCACGGCCAGATGGGCCAAAATGGTCACCGTTCGGCAGACGGCCACCTGGCTCAACGTGGGATGCGACTCGCCGCGAGGCAACGGTTTTACGTCGAGAATCGCCCGATTCGATAGCGTGGCGAAATGATCGAAGAGCGGAAAACCGGGATTGGTCGCCTCGGAAACGTTCTTTTCGGCCAGCAACTGTTCCACGCGTTCCTTCGGCGCGGTAATGACGTTGGCCATCAAAAACACCATCAGGGCCAGCCCGGTGAACGTCAAACCGCCGGCCGACAGGTTCGGCTCCAACAGCGGGCGACGGACCATGACGGGGTCCAGCAGCAAGCGGACCAAAAACACCCCGCCGACGGCGAACAGCCAAACGTAGCCCGTCCGGATCAACTCCTGCTGGTCCCGCAACAGACCGTAATAGATCAGCAACAAGGCCGGCGAAAACGCCAACAGCCCGGCCAGATCCAAGTTCCGCACGCTCCAGAAGCGGTGGAACTTGAAATAGATGCCGATCATCATCAGCGCGGAGATGTAGGCCCACGTGATCGGATTCAGTCGGTAGCCGTAAAGGATCTCCTGCATGGAAATTAAAGATACACGGCTGTTGGGAGTTTACAACCCCCCTGAACGCGGTCAACTTCGTACACGTTGCGAAAAAATCGTGGGTCGGACTGCCCATCGGCCCTGATGGTATTCGGTTTTGTCGCCGTCGGGCCAGGTTGGCGACCTGATCTACATTCCGATGCACCAAAAAACCACGGCGGCCAACGCCAACCGATACCATCCGAACGGCGCGAGCGTATGCCGCCCCAAGAACCAAACGAAACCTTTCACGGCCAGCCACGCCACGATGAACGAAACGACAAATCCGATAGCCAACATCGTCAAATGGCCGGTCAGCACGTCCTGACTCTTGTGCAGCTTGAACATGGTGGCGGCGATCATGATCGGCACGGCGGCGAAAAACGAATATTCGGTGGCGGTCTTTCGCTCCACGCCCGAGATCATGCCTCCCAAAATGGTCGACGCGGCCCGCGACATGCCCGGCCACAACGCAAAACACTGAAACAACCCGACGTGCAGCGCGTCGCGCCAATCGAGCGCGTCGAGCCCCTCGCGTTTTGGTTTGGGAGCCCAACGTTCGACCAACAAGATCGCGACGGCCCCGACCGCCAGCGCGGCGGCGACCATCTGCGGACAAAACAGTTTTTCTTCGATCCAATCGTGAAGCGCCAGCCCCAAGATTACGGCGGGGATCGAGGTGAGCACCAGCAGTCCGATGCCGCGCAGGCCCGAAAACCCTCGGTTGTCGCTCCATCGCAGCAGCCGCGTAAAGCGGCCGGGATACGCCGCCACCACGGCCAGGATCGCGCCGAGCTGGATGATCACCTCGAAGGCGTCGGCCGTCGACTTGCCCACCATGCGCTCGAATCCCGAAACGTGGCCGACAAGAATTAAATGTCCCGTCGAAGAGATGGGCAGGAACTCGGTGATTCCTTCGACAACGCCCATCAATGCGGCCAAAAGGTTTTCCATAGGCAATCTGACGTCGGGCACGAATTCAAGTGTTGAAAAAACAGGACGGCCCGGTTTTCATCGAGCCGTCCTGGTCAGCAAAGGAGGGTAACAGGTTATAAAATCCGCCCTTTTTTAACTCCGAATCGGCCGATGATTCGAACTTTCGTGACCAACGCTTTCTTGCCGAGCTCGTGCGTGTTGCGTCACCCAAACGAGTTCATCGGCCGGACAGGATTCCATAAGGCGGCGGTTTACCACGGACCACGAATATTTTTCTTGAGGCAACAGCTTACCATGGACCACGAATATAATAATCTCCGAACTCATCCGTGCTGGAGGGCCAAGCGGGCGTCGGGCGGAACCACGATCGATGGAACTCGCTCGGACCCGAATAGTCCCGTCCGAATTGATGCTGGATCGGCGTAACGCGCGTCGCGCCGACGCCCCAGCCCAAATGGGCCTGACTTTCGGCTGTCGGCGGCACGACCACCGCGACGGGCGTCCCCCAGGCGTTGTCGTAGTAGTCGCCATGCCACGGAGAGGTCTGCGCCTGACGACTCGCGACCCGGCCCTTGATCGTGCCGAAGCCCGCCGTGGCCAGATCGGTCCACAAACAGCTTATCGCCAAGGCGACCACGAAAAATGAAACGTGCTTCATGACGTCTTCCATCCACGTTTGAAACCACCACGACGGGTTTCGGATTGCGATTCTAAATAGGTCCACACCCTAGCGAAAGTGGCGGCGGGCGAAGACCGCCGGCAATTGCGTGGTTTTGCGATTGCAGTACTTTCGGTTTTTCGCGGTTTTATTTAGTGCCAACGCACCGAGGTCCACGTGCTAGGCGCGTCCGGGTGCCTGGTAATGTAATAGCGATAATGGTGGTACAAAAACTCTTGCGGCATCAGCGGCTGATACGTGATGTAGGTCAGTCCGACCCGGGCCGGCACGGGACGCGGACAAGGATACAACTGGGCGCCCGTGCTGTTGTATCCCGCCGGCGGCGCATATTGGTTGTAGAATAAATCGCCGCTCGTGCTGTGGCGAACCACCTCGGCCTGAACCGTCGCGGCCATCCACAATCCGCCAGCGACCGCCAAAGCCGCTGCGGCCAACGCGGCGTTCATTTTTTTACAGAAAAATTTCTGGCTCATCACACGTTTCCCCCCTGGGTTTCATCGCTAAATACCAATCTCGGCAAGTAGCGGTCTTGCGGGTGAATCTTTGTGTGCCGCGTGGGCAAAAGAGCCCCGATTTGCCGAGAATCCGAAGAAAACCGTGTGGTCGGGCGGCCGCAAAATCGGTATAATCAGCCAAATTCCCTTAGTTTGCCGCAAGGAGTATGAGATTGACCGTCAGCGCTACCCCAAAAGAACCATCCGCCGCACCGGCCGATTCCACCGGCGCCGTGGCTGCGCGTCCGCGACGTCGGGCAACCGCCCAGTCGATGGCCGCCAGCCAGCGCGATATCTCCGTCAGCGAGTTTTTCGCCAAGAATCGTCACTTGTTGGGTTTCGACAACCCCCGCAAAGCGCTGTTGACCACGGTCAAGGAAGCCGTCGACAACGCGCTGGACGCCAGTGAAGAGGCCGGCATTCTGCCCGAGATTTGGGTCCACATCGAACGCACCGGCCCGGATCGCTTCAAGGTGGGCGTGCAAGACAACGGACCCGGCATCCTCAAAAAACAAATCCCGCTGATCTTCGGCAAGCTGCTCTACGGATCGAAGTTCCACCGGCTTCGCATGAGCCGCGGCCAGCAGGGCATCGGCATCAGCGCCGCCGGCATGCACGGACTGCTGACCACCGGCAAGCCGGTCAAGATCATCTCAAAGGTTTCGCAGCCCGAGCCGGCCCACTATTACGAAATCCAGATCGACACAAAACGCAATCAGCCGGAAATCCTGAACGGTCGCGGCGAGGGCGTCGAAATTCCGCCGAACGGCTTGGGCGAAAAGTTGATCGAAAAATACGGCATCGAGTGGATCGACTTGGAGCACGGCACCCGCGTGACGATCGAACTCGAGGCGAAATATCAGCGCGGCCGCGGCAGCGTCGACGAGTACCTCGAAGAAACCGCGATCGCCAATCCGCACGTGACGATCCATTATCGCGATCCCGACGGCAACACGATCGAGTACCAACGGGTGACAAACCAATTGCCGCCCGAGCCGAAGGAGATCAAGCCGCACCCGTACGGCGTCGAGCTGGGCCGGCTGGTGACGATGCTCCACGAGACCAAGGCGTCGACGGTTTCGCAGTTTTTGACCGATTCGTTTTCGAGGATCAGCCCGAACATCGCCCGGCGGCTTTGCAGCGAGGCCAAGCTCTCGACGCGGTCCAACCCGAAAAAATCCGGTCGCCACGAGGCCGACCTGCTATTCCAGGCGATTCAGCAAACCAAGATTCCCGCCCCGTCGACCGACTGCATCGTGCCGATCGGCGAGGAGCTGATCTTGAAGGGGTTGCGGCACGTCGTGCCGGGCGAGTTTTACGCCGCGGCCACGCGACCGCCGGCCGTGTATCGCGGCAATCCGTTTCAGATCGAGGTGGGCCTGGCCTACGGCGGCGTATCGCCCGTGGCCAAAGTGACGCGCGACGCGCTGGCCGAACTGCTCGAGGAAAGCGACGCCCGGACGCTGCGGCAGTTCCTGATCACGACGTTCCAAGGGCTCGGCGCGGAATCGGCCGACAAGATTTTGGCCAAAGCGGACGTCGGCGCCCGCATGTCGCCGGGCCGGCTCAAAAAAGCGGCCGACATCGATCGGTTCCATGAAGCCCTGCAAAACGTCAACCTCAGCGACGGCCAGTCGATGAACGTGCTGCGATACGCCAACCGCGTGCCGCTGCAATTCCAGGCCGGGGCCTGCGCGATCACGCAAACCGTGATGGGCACCAACTGGCGATCCTACGGGCTGAGCCAATCGCGCGGATCGCTGCCCAACGGGCCGGTGACCGTGATGATCCACATGGCCAGCGTCTGGGTGCCGTTCACCAACGAGTCGAAGGAGGCGGTCGCCGCGTATCCTGAAATTCAAAAAGAACTGCGCATGGCCCTGCAATCGGTCGGCCGCAAGTTGGGCATGTACCTGCGCCGGCGTTTGCGCGTGCGTCACGAGGGCGATCGCCGCAACATGTTTTTGCGTTATCTCGGCGAGGTGGCCACGGCCGTCAGCCGCATCAACAGCGCCGACCGCAAGAAGCTCTACGATCAACTGTTGGAGGTGGCTAAAAAACAAACGGCCGAGGCCGACGTTGAACTCGACGAGCGAGGCCGACCGATCGAGGAAGAAGATTTCGGCGGCAACGTGATCATCGTGTCGGAAGAAGATACCGCCGGCCAGGCGAACGAACCGGAAAAACAATAGACATTTTGATTTGACCGCAGCGGAGGAAACTATGCGGCGAAAAAGCGGGCGGGAATCAGCTTTGGTCGAACAAATCGGGCCGCGGATTTCGATAGTTCGCGGGCAACGAGTCATTCTCGACGCCGATCTGGCGGAACTTTACGGAACCACCACAAAAGTCTTCAATCAAGCCGTCAAACGAAACAAGGGGCGATTTCCGGACGATTTTATGTTTCAACTGACGGCTGAAGAGGCACAGACCGTGCAGTCGCAATTTGCGGCCGTTGACTTGAGGTCACAATTTGTGACCTCAATCGCCGCATCGCATGGCGGCCGGCGTTATTTACCCTACGCCTTCACCGAACACGGCGCCTTGATGGCGGCAAGTGTTTTGAACACGTCCCGGGCGATCGAGGTAAGCGTTTATGTCGTCAGGGCTTTCGTCAAATTGCGGGACATATTGTCCGCGCACAAAGAGTTGGCTGGCAAGCTGTCCGACCTGGAACGCAAGGTGGTCTCGCACGACACGGCGATTCAATCGCTGGTGGCGGCCATTCGCCGGCTGTTGGAACCGCCGCCCGCCACGCAGCATCGGCAGATCGGGTTTCACGCCAAATGAATGCAAAACAATAGGTGACCTTATGGTATTGTCGCTGAAACGTCATCAAAAAATTAGCCTCCGCCACTATCCTGAATTTTGCGAAGCATGGCTGCATGACCAAATCTGTGAAGACACAACGGCATTGGGATTAGGTGAATTAGATGTAGTGGATCGAGAACGTGTGCAGGCGAATGGGGGACGTTTGGATATGCTGCTGACGGATACCGAAGCCAATACGCGTTACGAAGTTGAAATCATGTTGGGCCAGACCGATCCTAACCATATTATTCGGTGCATTGAATATTGGGATATTGAGCGGCGCAGATATCCAGCCTATGATCATATAGCGGTTTTGATTGCGGAAGAAATAACCAGTCGATTTCTGAACGTTATGGCTTTGCTATCAGGAAGCATTCCTCTTGTGGCAATCCAGTTGAACGCTTTGCGCATTGACGAACACTTGATATTGGATTTCATTAAGGTTTTGGATCAGCGTGATCTAAGTTCGACTTTTGCACTTTTTAAGGGCAGAAACTGACCTATCACTATAACGCGAGCCTCCGGGACAATGCTTGGTGATTGAACAACCCAGGCATTGAGCAAGGAGGCTCACAATGAAACTTGTACCC
>JBDKTJ010000155.1:0-28533 GCA_039698075.1 Thermoguttaceae bacterium
TTCGACGATTCGCCGGGCAGCGGCGGCAAATCCACCGGCGCCGCCGGCACTTCGCCCGCCGCCAATCGTTCGGCGCTCGAATCCACCGCGTCGCCATCGCTCACGGAATCAAAAAACTCCGCGGTCGGCGGCTGCTCGACCAGATCGATGCCCTCTTCCTCCAGGGCGATCAGCAAATTGTCGAGCTTGTCGGGATTAACTTCCTCGTCGGGCAGATAGTCGTTGACTTCGTCATAGGTCAAATAACCTTGCGACTTCCCCCGGGCGACCAGTTCCTGCAAATCCTTGTCGAAAAGGTCCACCGTACTGCTCCTTTCGCGCGCATCCATGGCGCGTTGGGTCTGTTAACTCTTCTTTCCGGATCACGCATCCTCACCCGTCCGTGGGCTCGGAAATGCCGTGCCGGTCGCGCTCTCGGCGAAGAATCTCCTCCAGCATTGCGGATTGCTGTTGGACATCCATCCCACCCTCGCGCAGCGCCACGATCTGTGCGGGACGCCGCCGTTTCATCTCCTTCTCATTCCACGTCTTCATCAAATCGTCGAGCAAAACCGCCGGATCGTCCGAACTCCGACCCTTGGCTTGCCCACGCTCATCCAGTTCAACCAACAAGTTCTTCAACGCCGGCTCGTCGAACTCCAACATAAGCCGGTCGAACGTCGGCTCGACGCCCTCGTCCGCCAGCCGGCAACATGTCTCAAAAATCCTCCGGAACGACGCCGCGGTCCACTGCGACGCCTCGATCCGACCGCGCATTTCGACAAGACACTCGGGATGCGCAATCAATAACTCCAAAAGCTCCCGCTGCCAAGGATCGATCGGACCGGCCGGCTCGTCCGCTCGGTCTTGCTGGGCGCCGTCCGCCGCTCGGGCCGCCACCGGACGCGACGCCTCGTGCCGACGCAGGGCCGTCAACCGCCGACGCAATTCCTGCTCGTCGACCCGAAACTTGCCGGCCAGCCGCTGCACGATCTTCTGCTGGCGAATCCGCCCGTCGCCGCTCGACTGCCCGTTCAATCGCGGCGACTTGGCCACGATGCCCAACAGCCGCTCGATCGCCTGCGCCACTCCGTGCACGTCCCGCTCGACGTCGATCCCGCGCGTGATCGTCTCGAACGCATGATCCAACGCGTCGACCGACTGCTCGGCCAACAATTTTGAAAACGCCTCGGCCCCGTATTGATGCAGATAGTCGCAAGGATCGAGATCCTCGGGCAGCGTCAAAATTCGCACGTCGACCTGCTGCGCGACGAACAATTCCAACACCTCGTTGGCCCGCTTCATGCCGGCTTCGTCGCCGTCCAACACCAGCACGATGCGATCCACGTGCCGCTTCAAAATTTTGATATGCCGCTCGCCCAACGCCGTGCCCAACACCGCCACCGCGTTTTGAAACCCATACTGATGGGCCACGATCACGTCCGTGTAGCCCTCCATGACCAGCGCGGTTCGGGTTTTGCGAAACGTCTCGCGGGCCTGATGCAACCCGTAGAGCAAATCGCTCTTATGAAACAGCGGCGTCTCCGGCGAATTGACGTATTTGGCCGGACTGGTCGAGCCTAACTCGGGCAACACGCGACCGCCCAGCCCCACCGGCCGCCCCTGCGCGTCGCCGATCGAAAAAAGCACGCGACCCTTGAATCGATCGTACCGCGAGCCGCTCTCGGCCGCTCGGGCCAAGATTCCAATCGTCTCCAAAACCCTCGCCCGACGCGATTGCCGCGGCCCGCCCGCTTTGCCTTCCGCCTGGTGCAAAATCCAATCGCGATCCAGCGGCGAAAACCCCAATTGAAACCGCTCGAGGCTCTCGGCCGTGATCCCTCGCTCGGTCAAATAACGTCGGGCGGCGTCGGCCTCGGGCGACTGAAGCAAACAACGATGATACTGCTTCGTGGCCCAAGCCATCGCCTGCAACAACGTGCGTTTGTCGGTCGTCGCGGCGTCCAAACCGTCTTGCGGATCGCCGGCCGGTTCGCCCGCCAAGGCGATCGCCCGCCGTTGCGGCTTCTCCAAAGGGACTCCGGCCCGTTCGGCCAGCATTTCCAAGGCCTCGCGAAACTCGACGCCCTCCATCTTCATGATGAAACTGAAGATATCGCCGCCGAGGTCGCACACCCAACACTTGAACGATTGCCGTTCGGGATTGACCTGAAGACTGGGGCGAGAATCGTCGTGCCAGGGGCACAGCCCGACGTAATTGCGGCCCTGACGGCGCAATTGAATATAGTTGCCGACGAGATCGACGATGTCGATCGCCTGCTTCACACGCTCTTTTGTATCGAAGGAGCCGCTAGACACTACTAGCTCCCGTGTGGCTGTTGCAGCGAATTCCATTTCGCGTTCCCGTCGCCACGTGCGACAAATCCATTCGTCGTGCTGGGCTTAAAACGCCAATGTCCCAGCCAGCGGAGCTGATTATATCCCGACCACGGAAATCGGTCAATCTCGCGAAAACCCATCGCCCGGCGCGTCGGACGTCCGACGATGCCAGCAATGCCAGCATCCCCGTCCCGCCACGTCAACCGTGGGCGAAAAATGACCACCGATAGGCGACTTTTTCGCAATAGCCCGCGTTTTCTGCGGAACGGACGCCTTGCCGGCCGAATCAAGAGATAAGCGGCCTCGGCCAATTTGCAACCAGCAAACCAACCGACACCGCCATGTGAACGCCAAGGGTCAACGGCGATGCCGCCAGAGGGGCACGGCGGCAAACCGTGGACGTTTTTTTCGGGAGACGGACGCCAGTTCCAATGCATGGCCGACACGACCTTGAATTGGAACCCGCGGCCGTCGCCCCAAGGGCAGTTTCGTGATTCCGCGTCGTCGCCGGCCACTGGGCCGACCGGCATCCGGCGACGCGCGTGCTCCTGGATCACGCCATTTCGCCAGGAGACGATTCCATGTCCGTCGATAACGCCACTGTCTACGTCGTGGACGACGATCCCGATCTGCGCGAATCGTTGGCCATGATGATCCGAAGCCTCGGCTTGAACGTCGAGAGCTACGCCTCGGCCGAGGCCTTCTTGGACGCCTATCAGGATTCGTCCGACCTGCCCAAATGCATGGTCCTCGACATCCGTATGCCGGGCCTCAGCGGATTGGGGCTCCAGCAAATGCTTGCCGCCGAAGGCCGGGCCATGCCGACCATCATGATCTCCGGCTGTGCCGACATCCCGATGGCCGTCAACGCCATGCGGCTCGGCGCGATCGACTTCCTCGAAAAACCCGTCAGCGGCCAAACCCTCACCGCCCGCATCCGCGAGGCCATCGACAGTTGCGTCCGCCATCAACGCGAGGCCGGCCGCAAAGCCGAATTGACCAAACACATCGAGCGGCTCTCCTCGCGCCAACGCGAAGTGCTCGACCTGCTGGTCCTCGGCGAACGCTCGAAACAGATCGCCCGCCAGTTGGGCATCGGCGAAAAAACCGTCGCCAAGCATCGCGCCAGCGTGCTCGAAAAAATGCAAGTCGACAACGTCGTCGAATTGGTCCGGCTGTTCACCGACACAGGCGCCGCCTATCCGCGCCACGAGTCCTCGCTGGCCCAGTGCAACTGAGACCGCCCGACTCGCCATATTCCCAGAAAAAACCGCGGGCAGCTTGACTCGCGTCGGCCCACCGTGCGATAATGGCATTCGCACGTGTTTTTCCGGTCTGCGACGGCAGGAAGGCACGCCACGCCGAAGGCCTTTCCTGCCCGTGACCGACTTCCTTGGCCCGCCCCTCCCATCCCCCCTCAGCGCCTTGCGAGTCTTCCCATGCCAAAAAACTTCGGATGCAGTGTTTTGTTGGTTGGTCTGATCGTGGCGTCCGCGACGGCTCAAACGCCTGGCCCAACGGCCAAGTCGTCCCTCCGTCGCATGCCGGACGCGGCCAGCGTTCGCCGCTGGGCGGAGATGTTGCCCGAGCGTCCTCGCGGCGTCGGTCCGACCATCGACGATCGTCAGGCGTGGCAATCGCTCGCCGGAAGCGTCCTGGCTCGATCGACCGTCAAAGACGCCGAAAAACTGCTTTCCAGACCAACGCCGAAAGTGACCGACGAGTTGTACCTCGTTTTTTCACGGACCGGCAACCGAAGTCAATGTGAGGCCGTGCAGAGCCGCCAAATTTCGCGTTTCAACCAGCTCGTTCTGGCCGAATGTTTGGAGAATCGCGGGCGGTTTTTGGACGCCATCGACGAGATCGCTCAAGAGATCTGCCACGACAAATCGTGGACCCATCCGTCGTACGATCGAGACCTTGCAATTTTTCACGGCACGACCCAAAGCATCGACTTGCGGGTCGCCAGCCTCTCGTGGAACCTGGCCACGGCGATCTACTGGCTCGGCGACCGACTCCGTCCCGAAACGAAAAAACTGATGCAGTCCGAACTGCAACGGCGGACGTTCCAACCGATGACCGATTGGCTGGCCACCGGAAAACCTGCCATGTGGTGGGTGACCGGCAAAAACAACTGGAATGCGGTTTGCCTGGCCGGAGTGACCGGGGCGGCGCTGGCCTGCGTCGAATCGCGCCAACAGCGCGCCAAGTTCGCCGCGGCCGCCGAACAGTACATTCAATACTATCTCGACGGATTTACTCCCGACGGCTATTGTTCCGAAGGCCTGGGCTATTGGAACTACGGCTTCGGAAACTACCTGATGCTCGCCGAAACGCTCCGGCAGGCCAGCGGCGGCCGCGTGGATCTGATGCTCCGGCCGAGCGTGGTCAAAATCGCCGAGTATGTCCGCAAACTCGAAATCCTTCCCGGCGTCTATCCCGCGTTCGCCGACTGCGGGTTTGACAGCCGGCCAGACGTACAACTCACGGCCTTTGTGAGCCGCCGAATGCGATGGGGCCTGGAAGACGTCGAATCGCAAGCGCTCGGCCCCAAAGGACGATTGCCCTCGCTGTTCCGCGGCGGCGTTTTTTGTTTCCCCAACTCGGCCACCGCGACGCCGCCGGTCCAGGCCGAGCATCGACCGCCGCGGCCGCACGATTGGTTCCCCGACGCCCAGGTGCTGATCTGCCGTCCGAATCCGACGGACTCCGCCCCAAACCCCATCGGCGCGGCCATGAAAGGCGGCCACAACGGCGAACAACACAACCACAACGACGTCGGATCTTACATGGTCGTCGTCGGCAAATCCAAGCCGCTGGTCGATCCGGGCAACGAGATTTACACGCGACGCACGTTCAGTTCGCACCGTTACGAAAGCAACGTGCTAAACTCGTTCGGCCACGCCGTGCCGATCGTGGCCGGACGTCTCCAAAAGACCGGCAAAAAAGCCGCGGCGCGGGTCGTCCGCGTCGATTTGGACGACGCAAGCGACGTGTTGGTCCTCGACCTTTCGGCCGCCTATTCCGTCCCGTCGCTGCAAAAGTTGACGCGAACGTTTCAGTACTCCCGAGGCGACCAGCCGGGCTTGATGGTTCAGGATCTCGTGCAATTCGAACAGCCGCAAGCGTTCGGCACGGCCTTGATCACGTTCGACGCGTGGAAACAACTCGACGCGAATCACCTTCGCATCGGCGAGGGCAAGGGCGCCGTGACGGTCGAAATCTCCGTCGAGGGCGGCCCCTTCAAAATCAAGGCCGAGGAAATCCACGAGCAACTGCCCAAAGACCGCGTGCCCACCCGCATCGGCATCGACATGGCCAAGCCGGTGTCGCAAGCGACCATCACCGTCCGCATCCGGCCGGCGACGTGACGACCGTGTTTTTCGCAGTTTGACCGCAAATTCGGCCGTTGAAACGCGCCGCGATCGCGCCCGGCGGCTTGCCACCGCCGTTCCCTGTGATGTATGATAGGGGTCTTTGGGACCTGGCTCATCACGTCGGCCGCCTCGATCGCTCACCACCGTGAACCCATCGGACGGGTCGTTTTGGGAACGGGCCCCAGTTCCCCCCAAATGATCGTCAGGTTCCGCCGATGAGTCAACCCACTGCCAGCGTCGCGCCGCGTCAGGATGATCCGCCCTATCAGCCGGGCGATCCCGTGGCGCTGTTCATTCCCTGCTACATCGACCAGTTTTATCCGAAGATCGCCCAGGCCACGGCCGACCTGCTGAAACGCTACGGTGTGCCGATCGTCTATCCGTCCGAACAAACCTGCTGCGGCCAGCCGGCGTTCAACTCGGGCTATTGGGACGAGGCCCGCCGCGTGATCCGCCATTTCTGCGACGTGTTCGAGCCGCACCGATGGATCGTCTGCCCGTCCGGCTCGTGCACGGCGATGTGCCGGGTGTTTTTCGGCCACGCCGATCCCGACCCGCGCATCGTCGGCATCGGACGCCGCGTGTTCGAGCTGACCGAGTTCCTGCACGACATCCTCGGCGTCACCGACACCGGGGCCACGTTCCCGCACAAAGTCACGATGCACATCGGTTGCCACTGCCGCCGCGAGTTGGGCGTGGTCGAGCAACCGATGCGTTTGCTGAAGAGCGTCCAAAAGCTCACCTATTGCGAGCTGCCCGACATGACCGACTGCTGCGGATTCGGCGGCACGTTCAGCGTCAAAATGCCCGGCACCTCGCTGTCGATGGGCAACACCAAAGTCCAAAACATTCTGCGCAGCGGGGCCGACGTGGTCGTCAGCAACGACATCAGTTGCTTGATGCACGTCGGCGGCATCATGCAGCGAAAACCCGAAGCCCAACACATCCGGCCCATGCACATCGCCGAGGTGCTGGTCGCCGGCTGGAACTGATCGCCCGCCCATGTTCAACTTCACCTACCACAACCCGACCGAAATCGTCTTCGGCCGCGACTCGATCGCCCGGCTCTCGGCCCTGCTGCCCGCCGGCGTCCGGGTCATGATCACTTACGGCGGCGGCTCGATCCGTCGCAACGGCGTCTACGACCAGGTCCGCGACGCCCTGCAAGGCTGGCCGCTGGTCGAGTTCGGCGGCATCGAACCGAATCCCCGCTACGAAACCTGCATGAAGGCGGTCGAGCAGGTCCGGGCCCAAAACGTCCAATTTCTGCTGGCCGTCGGCGGCGGATCCGTGTTGGACGGCACGAAGTTTATCGCCGCGGCGTCCGTTTTTTCGCGCGGCGACCCCTGGGCCATGTTTTCCGACTGGTCGTTGGTGCCCGCCTGTCCGCTGCCGGTTGGATGCGTGTTGACCTTGCCGGCGACCGGGTCCGAGTCGAACGGCGGCGCGGTCCTCTCACGCGAGTCGACCCACGAAAAACTGTTTTTCACCGTCCCACAGTCGTTTCCTCGCTTTGCGATCCTCGATCCCGAAGCGACCTACTCGCTGCCGCCCCGTCAAACGGCCAACGGCATCGTCGATGCGTTCATCCACACGACCGAACAGTATTTGACCTACCCGGTCGACGCGCCGCTGCAAGATCGCCAGGCCGAGGCAATCCTGTTGACGCTGCTGGAAGAGGGCCCCAAGGCGCTTTGCAGCCCGAAGGACTACGCGGTCCGGGCCAATCTGATGTGGTGCGCCACGCAAGCCCTCAACGGTCTGATCGGCTGCGGCGTCCCGCAAGATTGGGCCACGCACATGATCGGGCACGAGTTGACCGCCCTGTACGGCATCGACCACGGCCAATCGCTGGCGATCGTGTTGCCCGGCGTGCTGCGGCACGAAAAAGCCCGCAAGCGAGCCAAGCTGCTCCGAATGGCCGAGCGCGTGTGGCAACTCCGCGACGGCGAGGAAGACGCCCGCATCGAACAAGCGATCGACCGGACCGAGCGTTTTTTCCAGTCGCTGGGCGTCGCCACTCGATTGTCCGACTATCAGATTCCGCCAGACGCCGCCCAAACGGTCGCCCAACGGCTGGCCGATCGCGGCATGAAACTCGGCGAACACGGCGATCTCGGCCCCGAAGCGGTTCGAGCGGTTTTGGAGTCCCGACAATAAACACATTTTCTTTCAACACGAACCACGACGACCTCGGCTCCAAAACGTTTTGAATACGGGTTTGGAGTCCCGACAGTAAAAATCGTCCACTTTTTCAACCTCGGTTGTCCTCTGATGTCCACCCATCCTGTTCACCTCGGCGGCGCAAAGTTCATCAAACCTTGGACCAAAGGGCTTGGCGAGCCGGATTCGCCAAAATCGTTGGGCGCCACGGCCGAACGTTCGGCCAAGCATAATCGCTCGGTGACCGACGCCGTGCCCTATTTTCAAGATTGGCGCGAATCGGCCCATCAAGTCAAAACGTTCGCCGTGGCCAACCTCGACAAGCTGCTGGTCGAGTTCGAGCAAAAAATCACCGCCCGCGGCGCGACCGTCCTTTGGGCCAAAGACGCCGCCGAAGCGAACCAACACGTGTTGGACATCGCCCGCCGCCACCACGTCAAAAGCGTGGTCAAGTCGAAGTCGATGGTCAGCGAGGAGATGGAGCTCAATCACGTGCTCGAGTCCGAAGGGATTCGGGCCGTCGAGACCGACCTGGGCGAATACATCGTCCAACTGACCGGCCAGCGGCCCGTCCACATCGTCACGCCGGCCATCCACATGTCCGCCGCCGACGTGGGCCATCTGTTCCACGAAAAACTCGACGAGCCGTTCACCGAAGAACACACCAAGCTGACCGACATCGCCCGGCGTCATCTGCGCGAAGAATACCTGAAGGCCGACATGGGCATTTCGGGCTGCAATTTCGCGTTGGCCGACACCGGCACGATGGTCGTCATCGAAAACGAGGGCAACGCCGGCCTGTCGACCGCCACGCCGCCGGTCCACGTGGCCCTGATCGGCATCGAAAAAATGCTGCCCAGCGTCGACTACCTGCCGCTGATGCTCAACTTGCTCCCGCGCAGCGGCACCGGCCAAAAATTGACCAGCTACACGCACCTGATCCATGGCGCCACGCCCGGCCGAAAGCTGTACGTCATCCTGCTGGACAACGGACGCAGCAACGTGCTGAAAGACCCGGCGGCCTGGTCGGCATTGCATTGCCTCCGCTGCGGCGCATGCCTGAACAACTGCCCGGTCTATCGCCGCGCCGGCGGTTGGGCCTATGGCTGGGTGTATCCCGGCCCGATCGGATCGATTTTGACGCCGCACCTGCTGGGCCTCAAGACGGCGGGCAAGCTGCCGTTCGCGTCGTCGTTGTGCGGCATGTGCGCCGAGGTGTGCCCGGCCAAAATCGACATCCCGCACCAACTGATCCACCTGCGCGATCGCGCCGCCAACGAGCCGTCGTCGATGAACTCGCTGTTCCAGCGGACCATTTGGACCGTCTGGGCCTGGTTCATGGCCGGCCCGTTGCGATACCGTCTGGCCGCGTTCGGAATGCAGCTAGGCATGCCGCTGATCAAGCTGGTGCCCCGTTCGTTGCACCCGAGCATGTTGGGCGCCTGGACCCGCGGGCGAGAATTGCCCAAGGCGACCGGCCCGGCGTTCCGCACTTGGTGGCGACGCAACCACGATCGTTACGAATCGAAAACCAAGAACTGAAACGCACGGCGGTTGCGATCGAATTTTTTTACGTCTGTTGGACCTTTTGACCCCTTGATCTCTCCATGAGTAGCCGCGATACGATTTTGCAGCGTCTTCACCGTGAGCTGTCCGAAGGCCCTTACGTCGCTCGGCCGCCGGCGCCCGAAGTCTGGCCGCGTGAGAATCCCGCTCCGGCGGCGATGGCCGAACGGTTCCAAAACGAATTGACCGCCGTCCACGGCGAGGTGATTCGCTGCGCCACCATCGAGGACGCGCAGGCCCGATTGGCCCAGTTGGCCGCCGAGGCCGGTTGGACGTCGCTGGGCGTGATGGATCGCCCGACCGTTCGCAACGCCGCGGCCCGGCTGCCCGAAGACGCCGTTCGCCCGGCCAACGACGATTGGGAGCCGCGCACGATCGCCGGTTTTTCGGCCAGCGTGGTCGAAGCCGAAGCGCTGCTGGCCGACACCGGTTCCTGCATGATCGCGTGCCCGACGCCGCAGGACCGCTTGCTCTGCTACTTGCCGCCCGCATGCGTCGTGATCGCCCGGTTGAGCCAGTTGGCCGAACATCTGCCGGCGGCCTGGTCGAACATTTCGGCCCGCGTGGCCGACCCCGACGTCCGCGGCGAGTTCGTCCTCGTGACCGGTCCCAGCCGCACCGCCGACATCGAGAAGATTTTGATCCTCGGCGTCCACGGTCCCAAACGACTGGTGGTAATTTTGATTGGATAGAGCCGTCCGATGAAAATCGTCTCGTTCGCCGACCGACCGTTCACGCCTGCCGGGCACGAAAACCCGTTGTGCCCCGGTGTGCTAAAAAAGGTCTTGCTCGAAAAAACCGACCTGCAGCCCGGCCGCGTGCAGATGATCAATTGGGCCGATCTCGGCGTCGGAAAACGTTTCGCCCGGCACTACCACGAGGACATGCAGGAGATTTTCATCCTGGTCCGAGGCGAGGCGGAAATCACCATCGACGCGGAAACCGCCCCGTTGCGGCGAGGCGACGCGGTGGTGATCGATCCCCGACAAGTCCACCAAATGCGCAACGTCGGCCAAGAGCCGGTCGAATACCTGGCGTTGGGCATCACCCGCGAAACCGGCGGCAAAACAGTCGTGCTCGACGATTAGAGCAAATTCACAATAGTTATAGCGGGCGCCATGCCACGCGTTGGGCGCCATGCCACGCGTTGGGTGCCATGCCCACGCTTGTCGTGGGCATGTGAAAAACCGCTACATGGCCACGCTTGTCGTGGATATGTCAGCCGGTGCCGACGCCCCGATCGAAAGCGTCTTGATCGCGCAAGCAAAGCGCCAGCGTCGACTCGAACGTCGCGCTGGAAATCTTCCACTCCGGCTGGTCTTCCGTGTGGGCGTTGCAGTGCGTCGTGAACAGCCGGTAGAGGAACTTGAACAGGTGCCGCGGAACGCGCAGCGACGCCAACGCCTCGATCAGCCGCCGTTGGTCGACGCCGTCGAACAAATCGGTGATTTTCGGCGACCGGCCCTCCGCCGCGCAGGCCGCGATCCGCGCGTTGGCCATGTCGTACAGCGATTGGCCCGTCCAACTGAGCGAGCGAATCAGATTCTGCTTGTCGAGCCGCGCCCGCTGATGAAAATCGCGGTCCTCGCGGTCGATCAGCCGCTCCAGCTCGATCGGCAGCAGCAGCTTGAGGCCCAGGCCCGGATGCTTGAGAAACTTGTTGTCCAGCATCGGCCAGACCATGGTCCGCATCAGCTCGGTCGATCCGTTGATCAGGTACGGCTCGTCGACGCGGTCCACCAGCACAAGAATCCCGTCGAAACCCAGCGAGCGGAGCACGCCCTGCAACTTGGCCAGCAGTTCGTAGCGGTCGTCGGTTCGCGGGCAATCGGGCAGCGGCTGGCCGACGATTTTTCCGCCGGGAAAATTCAAAAGCACGCGCATCAGCAGCTTGACGCTGTGGCCGAGCGACCGGGTGTTGCGGGCGATTTGCCATGCCTTGCGTCCGCTGCGAAGCCATCGCCAGACGCGAGGCGTCCAACCGGCGGCCAACGCCACGTAGACGGGCCACCAGCCAAACCACGACCAATCGCCGCGCGAGGCCTGCCAAACCACTAGGCCGGCCAGCGCCGCGGTGCAGACGACGCCCAGCGCCACGTCGCATTTCGATCGCCAGGTGCGGAATCGCAATCGATGGCGCAACCGTCGCCAACGCTGCCAGAGATTGTCGGCGCTCGATTGATCGTAGCAGGCCGCCAACAGCATCACGTCGCGGACCTGCGCGGCGTCGAGCCGCTCGATCGGCAAGGCCTCGTCGCGGGCCGCCGGGTGCCGGACGTCTTTGGCGCCCAGCAGACGATCGACCAGTTGCGTGACGCACAGCGACAGCACCGCATCCATGTGGTCCCAAAGCCGCCACTGTTCGAGCGCCCGTTCGGGCCGGCGGCGGCGTCCGGAAAATCGCTCTCGAAAACGGTCCAAAAACGGATTGAAGTCGTTGTACTCGACCACGAACGCCTGATGCTCGGGGTGCTCGGCGTTGTACTCGGTCAGGCGGCGGACCATTTGCAGACGGATGGCCGTCTTGCCGGAGCCCTTTTCACCGAAGACGACGGCCGTGGCCGGTTCCGACGGGTCGCCGTAGATCTTGTCCCACGTCGGATGAAACGTGTTCCGGATGCAGACGCCCTTGAACACCAAGTCCGTCTGCGCGTCTTCATCGGCGAACGGATTGGTGGTGATCCCGTGATGTTCGAGGAAGGGTTGGATTCTCATGGTCCCCTGACCGCTGAAGGAAAAATGGGGTGACGCCGCGGCGAAACGGACGCCGACGGCCGACGCTTGCGCGGTGGAAGCGTCAACGCCGCTTTTGGTTCTCCGCAAGTTCATCGAAAAAGGAGCGCCCAAACAAGCAAGCCGGACAGCACGACCACCAGAAACGACAACACGCTGATGAGAATCCACGGATTTCGCGGCGAGCGGTCGCGCAACGGATAGCTCGGCGAAGCGACCGACGCCGTGTCCGACGCCGTGTCGTCCAGTTCCAAGCCCGTCGCGGCGAGTTTTAGCGACAGTTCGGGAAACACATCGCCGGCCAGTCGCCAATCGCGCCAGCCTTCACGCCAGACCAGGGTGTCGGCGATGATGCGACGCTCGTCCAACCAGGTGCGCATCCGTTCAGCCTGGAAGGGCCCAAATTGTCCGCCGGCCGCCGGTCGCACGTACCACATCGCGTTGCCCGCCTCGGCCAACGGGTCGGGCAAATCCGGCGCGGCGACCCTCAGCGACGCCGACTTAGGCAACCCGATCGAAGGCCGTGACGATGAATCGACCGCCGCGAGCGGGGACGCCCCGGCATCGCCCCCCCCTGACGGCTGAAACTTCATTTCTTTCGAACTGAGCCGAGTGCTTGTGTAGGGAATTTGCATCTTTGCCCCACAAACCGGACAAACCCCATATTGGCCCGCCTGGAACTCTTTGACGTTCATTTTGTGCCCGTTCGGGCAGTAAAAACGTATTCCCATATCCGGACGCTCCGTCGGCGATTGGTTCCCCCCAATTATAGCTCCTAATGCCCACAAGCACCACGGCTGGAATTCCTCGGAAAAATGCGATATCAAGAACGACATGGCCGACCCCCTTCCCACAATCCCCGATCTCACGCAATGCCTGCGCCGGTTGATCGCTCAGACGCCGGCCGGTCGCGTGACCACCTGCGGCGGGCTGGCCTTGGCGTTGGGCGATCGCGTGGCCGCCCGATGGGTCGGATCTTTCGCGCTGCACCACGAACACCACCCCGACTGCCCATGCCATCGGATCGTCCGGGCCGGCGGCGCGCTGGGCGGATACGTCGCCGGGTCCATCGCCGACAAACGTCAGCGGCTGGCCGACGAAGGCGTTTTCGTTTCCTCCGAAATGGTCGATCTGCGGCGGTTCCTTTTCGACGACTTTGCGACCGATCGGCCGTTGGATCGTTTGCGAGAAAACCAGGAGTCCGTCCGGCGACGGATTCGCATTCGGCCGCGGCGTCGCATGCCGCGATGGATCGGCGGCGTCGACGTGGCCTATCCGCAGCCCGGCGTCGGCTCGGCGGCCTACGCACTGGTCGACGGCCGGTCGGGCGAGCTGGCCTGGTCGCTGACCATTCGACGGCCCGTCGTCTTTCCCTACATCACCTCGTACTTGACGTTCCGCGAACTGCCGATTCTGCTCGAATTGCTCGACGCCGTTCGGGCGGCCGGGCGACTGGCCGAGGTGTTGATGGTCGACGGCACGGGCATTTTGCATCCTCGCGGGGCGGGCATCGCGTCGCATCTCGGCGTCGCGGCGTCGATGCCGACCGTCGGAGTAATCAAAAAACTGCTTTGCGGCCGGGTCGGCGGAACGGGGCTCAAGCCCGGCGAGTCGCGCCCGGTGGTTTTTCTTGACGATCGTCTGATCGGCGCGGCGGTGCGTCCGACCGCGGGCCGCGAGCCGCTCATCTTCGTCTCGCCGGGCCATCGCACCGACGTGGCGTTCGCCGAGCAACTGACCCGACGTCTGTTGATGGGCCGTCGATTGCCGTCGCCGGTCGATTGGGCCGATCGCTTGAGCCGGCGACCGCTCAATCTGCTCGACACGTCGGATAAGTCGCCGTAGTGTTCGCCGAGTCAGGTTGTGGTACACTAAAAGACGTATGGACAACGATCGCACGGAAATCCAGGACGAGCGGGAACGCCGACGTGCGGCGGAAATGAGCCTCGCGGGAGGCCGGCCGCCGACGGTCGTGCCCGGCTACGAGCCCGAACGTTTTTTGGGCGCAGGCGCCTACGGCGAGGTTTGGGTCGCCATCGAGCGGAACACGGGCCGTCGGGTGGCGATCAAGTTTTACGCCCATCGCGGCGGGCTCGATTGGTCGCTGCTTTCGCGCGAGGTCGAAAAACTCGCCTTTCTGTTCGCCGATCGCTACGTGGTCCAACTGCTGGGCGTCGGTTGGGACGCCGATCCGCCGTATTACCTCATGGAGTATTTGGAGAACGGGTCGCTGGCCGAGCGCATCGCCCGGGGACCGCTCTCCGTGGCGGCGGCCGTGGCCATGTTCCGCGACGTGGCCGTCGGACTGGTCCACGCCCACGGCAAAGGCGTGCTGCATTGCGATCTGAAGCCGGCCAACATCCTGTTGGATCAAGACGGCAAGCCGCGGCTGGCCGATTTCGGTCAATCAAGGCTTTCGAGCGAGCAAGAGCCCGCGTTGGGCACAATGTTTTACATGGCGCCGGAGCAGGCCGACTTGAGCGCCGTGCCCGACGCACAGTGGGACGTCTACGCATTGGGCGCGCTGTTGTATCGCATGTTGACCGGCGCGGCGCCATACGCCACGGACCCGGCCGCCGAGTCGTTGCAACAAACCGCGGATTTGAGCGAGCGGCTGGCGCAGTATCGCCGCATGATCGACCAATCGCCGCCGCCGTCCGCACATCGTCGGCTGCCCGGCGTCGACAAGTCGCTGGCCGCGATCGTCGATCGCTGTCTGGCCAAAGACCCCAACCAACGGTTCCAGAATGTTCAAGCGGTGCTCGACGCCTTGGACGATCGGGCGGCGCGGCTGTCGCGGCGTCCGCTGTTGATCCTCGGCGCGATCGGACCGGCGCTGCTGCTGGCCGTCGTCGCGTGGTTCGCATGGAACGGATTCAGCGCGGCCATCGGGCAATCGGACGAGGCGCTGACGCGCCGGGCGTTGGAGGCCAATCAGTTTGCCGCGCAATTCGTCGGGCAGGTGGCGGCCGACGAGTTGGAGAGCCGTTTTCAGGCGGTCGAGCAGGTGGCGGCGTCCGAGTCGTTCCGCCGCGCGCTGGCCGACGCCGCGGCCGATCCCGAGTTTCGACGCCTGATCGCACGACTGAACGATACGAAGCGGAATCAGGCCGATTTAGAGCCGTATCGCGACGCCTTTCGGGCGAACCCCGCTCGCCAGGCGGTCGAAAAAGCGTTCAAAACCTCGATCCCGCCGGCGTTTCAACTCGACCGCGACGACGAGGTGGCTAGTTGGTTCTTTTGCGACGATCATGGAATCTCAACCGTTCGATTGCCGAAAGGCCGAACGCTGGGCATGAACTTCGCGTGGCGCAGCTATTTTCACGGGTCGCCGCGCGACGATCGCGAGGACTGGCGTCCGAAGCCCGGCCAGCGGCTCGTCCGCACGTCGATCTCGGACGTGTTCCGCTCCAAGGCCACGTCGCGCTGGACCGTGGCGATTTCCACGCCGGTCGTCGACGAGTCGGAGCCCGGCGTGAAAAAATTCCTGGGCGTCGTGGCGATGACGGTCGAGGTGGGCCGATTCATCCAGTTTCCCGGCACGCGCGACCAGTTCGCCGTGTTGGTCGACGAGCGCGACGGAGACCACAAAGGCGTGATTTTGCAGCATCCGCGATTCGACGACCTGCCGAAACTGGCCGATCGGCTGAAGAATTACCGACTCGCCGCGGACGACCTGCCCGACGTCCGACGCCGGCAACGCGACTATCATGATCCCATGTCGCAGTTGGCCCCGCACGGCGGCGACGCCCGACAGTGGCTGGCCCGAATGGAGCCGGTTCGCGTGCGCGGCCGAGAGACCGGCTGGATCGTCATCGTTCAGCAGTCGTACGACGCAGCCATCGGCGAGCCGTTGAGTCAATTGAAAAAGAGCCTGGTCCGAGACGGACTGATCGCCCTGGCCCTAGTCGCCCTAGTGATGGCCGCCCTGTGGGGAATGGCCAAAGGAAAGGGGCTAGGGAACAGGGGCTAGGGACTAGCGGTGGAAGTGGATGCGTTTTATTGGCCAATAGGATACGAATCGATGATTCTAGCCCCTGTCCCCTAGCCCCTAGCCCCTACTTCATGCCCGACCTGATTGCTCAAGGACTGGAACCGCAACAACGCTGGCGGCGAACGCTGCCGGACGGCGAGCCGATCGTGTTGGGACGTCAAAGCGGCGCTTGGGCGGCGACTTGGGACGAACTGATTTCACGCCGGCATGCGCGCGTGCGTTGGAACGGACGTCGACTGGAGGTCGAACGGTTGGCCGAGGCCCGCAACCCGCTGTTTTTGCGAGGGCAAGAGGTCGATCGCTGCACGCTGAGGCCGGGCGAGCATTTCGTGCTGGGACAGACCACGTTCACGCTGGCCGATCAGCAGGCCAGTGTGGCGACCGACGCGCCGCCCCCGGTCCAACAGCAATCGTTCAGCGCGCAGTACCTGAAGGGCGTGTCGTTCCGCAATCCCGACCATCGGATCGAGGTGTTGAGCCGACTTCCGGAGGTGATCTCGGGCGCGGCGGGCGACCACGAGCTTTTCGTTCGGCTGGTGAGCATGTTGCTGGCCGGCGTGCCCAGGGCCGATGCCGCCGCCGTGGTGGCCGTCGAGAGCCTCGATCCCGTCATGGACCCCGTTTCCTCGTCCCGCTCCTCGCTCCCTTCTCCGCGGGTTCTTCACTGGGACCAGCGATTGGCCGTTGCCACGGATTTTCGGCCCAGCCAGGGATTGATTCTCGAATCGCTTCGGCAGGGGCAAAGCGTGTTGCAGGTGTGGCGCGGCGCGGACCTGCCCGGCAACGACGCTTTCACGGCCAGCGACACGTTCGATTGGGCGTTTTGCACGCCGGCGCCGGGTCGGGCGTGTCGCGGATGGGTGCTGTATGTGGCCGGACGTTTTGCGGCCGAACGGATTTCGGCCACGCCTTCGTCCGATCCCAACGATCTGCGCGAGGACGTGAAATTCACCGAACTGGTCGCCGCGATGCTCGGTTCGTTGCGCGAGATGCGGCTGTTGGAGCGACGTCACGCGACGTTGAGCCAGTTCTTTTCGCCGGTGGTGCTCGACACGCTGGCGGTCGAAGACCCGGAGCTGGTGTTGTCGCCGCGCGAGACCGAGGTGTCCGTGTTGTTTTGCGATTTACGCGGTTTTTCGCGTCAGTCGGAGCGGCAGGCCGACGATCTGTTGGGCCTGTTGCAGCGCGTGAGCCGGGCGCTGGGCGTGGCGACCCGTCACATCCGCGAGCAGGGCGGCGTGGTCGGCGATTTCCAGGGCGACGCCGCGATGGGCTTTTGGGGCTGGCCGCTTCCACAGCCCGACGCCGTGCTGCGAACGTGTCGGGCCGCGCTGGCCGTGCGGGCCCAATTCGAGGCCGACGCGGGATTCCGCGCGGGACTCGGCGTGGCGACCGGTCGGGCGGTGGCCGGCAAAATCGGAACGGTCGATCAGGTGAAAGTGACCGTTTTCGGACCGGTGGTCAATCGCGCGTCGCGTTTGGAGGGCATGACGAAAATCCTGCACGCGCCGATCTTGTTGGACGAGGCCACGGCCCGAATCGTTCGCCGCGATGTGCCGCCGGACGTGGCGCGCGTGCGGCGTTTGGCCGTCGTTCGACCATTCGGATTCGACGGAGCGATGGAAGTCAGCGAGTTGGTTCCGCCCATGTCGCAAGGCTCCCAATGGACCGATCGAGACCTGGCGTCCTACGAATCGGCGCTGGACGCTTTTTTGGCGAAAGACTGGGTCCGGGCGTTCGAGTTCTTGCATCAAATCCCCGCGGACGATCAGGCGAAGGATTTCTTGTTGGGATACATCGCCCAACACCATCGCCGCCCGCCGCCCGACTGGGACGGAGTGATTCCGTTGGCGAGCAAATGAGGCGTGATATAATAAGAGAAGAGAAGGGTTGTTGAGGAGGATGGCGGTTTATGCCGATATTTTGCAGATTTTTTGGGATCGCGATTATGATGTATTGGCGCGACCATCTACCGCCTCATTTTCACGCCAAGTACGGCGACGACGAAGTTACCGTGGAAATTGAAAGCGGAACGGTGCAAGGAAGGATGTCTCGTCGCGCTCTGGCCTTGGTGCAGGAATGGCGAGAAGCCCACATGGCCGAGTTGCGTGAAAACTGGCGATTGGCGTCCGAACGGCGGCCCTTGAATCCCATCGAACCTTTGGAGTGAAGTACAATGATTTTGCACGTTCGAGAAGCCAAGTACTTGCGAGATTATGTCATTTGGCTTCGCTTCAACGACGGCGCGGAAGGCGAAATTGATTTGAAAGCGGAGTTGGAGGGCGAGATGTTCGTCGCACTTCGAGACCCCGTTCTGTTCCAACGTTTTTGCGTTGATCCGGAGCTTCAAACCATCGTTTGGGAAAACGGCGCGGACTTGGCGCCCGAGTTTCTTTACGACCACATGCGGGTGTTGGCGTAGGGATCGCCTTGTCGGTCCGACTTGCGTCATTCCAACCCCAAACTGTGCCGATAGGCCGCCCGCTGACGGTCGAGGCCCAGCCGGTCGGTGATCCCTCGCCACGTTCGGTCGACGTCCATCAGCGCCTGAAGCGGCGTGGTTTGGCCGCGAACCGCCGCGGCCACCGCCTCGTCCAACGCGGCAAGATATTCCGCCCGGCCCGGCAAACGCAACGCCCCGAGCCATTGCTCGTGACGAAACGCCGCGTCCGTCGCATCGGCGTATTGAAGGGCCGCCGGCAGCGGGACGTTCTTTTCCACCCACAGGCTCGGCGTCTTCAAGTTCGCTTGGCAAAACAGCGTCGTTTGCGGACTGACCGCGCAGACTTGCGGACCGATCCGGTCGTCGGTCAACCAGAAAAGCAACTGGAACGCGGCGTCCGTGTGGGCCGACTGTTTGGCGACCATGCCCAACCGGCCTGTGGCGGCCAGCAGCGGCACGCGCGTGTCTTCGCCCTCGGCGCGACGGTCCCAAACGTGGCCGGTCAAATTGAAAACCCGCGGCGAGCCGGGCAACTGCACAAATCCCACCCGAATCGAAGCCGTCGTGGATTCTCGGTCCTTCGTGACTCTCCCCTCTCCCCTCTCCTCCGCGGCGGTCGGCCAACCGAGCATCATCCCGCACTGTCCGCGCCAAAAGGCGGTCCGGGCCGACGCGGGATCGAAGCGCAACGGGTCGGCCGGCCCAAACTTGGACGCCGCCACCAACTCTTCCAAGGCCTGAACAAACGGCGGACCGGCGATCATCGGTTCCATCGTGTCGATGTCGAACAACGCCGAGTAGTTGTCGCGGTGTTTGGCGTACGGAGCGGCGCGAGCCAGCAACGTCAAACCGGCCCAACCCGGCGCCAACGGCTCGATCGTGCCGGCCCAAGCGGCGCCGTCGCGTTTCGGAGGCGGCGACAGTCGGGCCAATTTGCGGGCCAGGTCATAATACTCCGGCCAAGTGCGCGGCGGCCGACGGCCCAGTTTTTCGAGCAAATCGGCGCGATACCAACAGCAAAACACCGGCGAACCGAACGGCACGGCCATCGCCTGTTGACCCCACACGGCCTCACGCAGCTTGAGCAATTCGAACAACTCGGCCCATTGCACGCCGCGCAGCAACCGGCCGGGCGCCGGCGCGAGTTGTCCGCGCTCGGCCAAAACGCTCAACCAATGGGACGGCGCGATGACGGCGTCGAACGGCGGCAGGTCGGGCCGGGCGAGGTCTTTTTCGGTGATTTCCGAAACTTGCAGCTCCGCGCCGGTCTGAACGTTCCATTCGCCGCGCAGTCGGACCACCGCGGCGGCAATCGCCGGATCGTCGACCACGGCCAGCCGCAACGAAAGATTTTCCAGCGGTTTTTTCTTGGGGGTCGGTTGCGACCCCGACTCGGCCTGCGGTTTTGTGCAGCCCACCAGGAGGAGCAAGACACCGAGGAGAGAGAAGAGGTGAGAGGCCCGGAGAGAAAGTCGCAATTTCATGGCGGCGATGGGTTGGTGGCGGAAACGGTTTTTGGATTCCCTAGTAAATTAGAGTAAATCGTGGGACGCCGTCAATGGATCTGAACTTTCGATGGCGGCGTCTCCATGGACGCGTTTCGGATGGAATTCGCATAGTTTTTTCGCTGGCTGATCTTGCCAAAACGGAAATGTTTGGCAAAATAGTAGCAATCGGGCAGGCCATTCGACCGCCCGGAAGGACCACTTGGGGCTGTGCCATGCCTGCTAGTCCGGACCACATTCGCGATTCGTTCGATGAGCTGAAGGTCGGGGATCGGGTCGAAGTGGAACACATCGTCACGGTGGGCCAAAAGCGTTGGACCGCCAAAACCTGCGGAACGGTGATCCGCGTCGAGCGGCGACGTCACGGAATGCACGTCCAGCGAGGCCGCGACGACAAGGTTTTCAGCGACGCCGTCTTGCTCGAACAGCCCGACGGCGAACTGACCGCCGTGATGATGGACGAGTTCACCGCGATCCGACACGTCTGATACGCGATCCAACTTAAAAAACGCGCGCATTCTCAAGTTGGAACGCGTAGGACGCCCCAGTTTCGCCCATACCGCCATGTTTTCTATTGCCGCCATGGAGCCGCTTGCGATTTCGCAAAAGATTGGCAAGCCATGTCGTTTTGCCAAAGAGTTTTGTGAAATCGCAAGCGATTGGAACGTTCCGAGGGAAACGACCCACCGTCTTCGCGGAAGAGCATCCGTACGTTTTTAAGTTGGAACGCGTATAATGGACTGTCCACGTCCCGCTGCATTGGAATCCGCATGACGCTGTTTTCTTCCCATCCGCGACAGTTTTCGACCAATTGCTACGTCTATCCCGTCTTGAGCCGCCGCGCCGGCGGGGTGTCGGTCGGCGTGAACGTCAGCCCGGATCGAGCGTGCAATTTCCGTTGCGTCTACTGCCAAGTGGATCGCAGTCTGCCGAAGGGCGACGATTTCGTCGATCTTGCGCGACTGGCCGAGGAATTAGACGAGACGCTCGAATTGGTCCGGTCGGGCCGGATTTTCGAGGGACCGCAATTTCGGGGCGCGCCGCCCGCCTTGCGACGCCTGAACGACATCGCCCTAAGCGGCGACGGCGAGCCGACCGCCTTTGCCAATTTCGAGCAACTGGTGGATGTTTGCGCCGCAGCGCGACGCCGGCTGGGGTTGGCGGACCTGAAAATTGTCTTGATCACCAACGCCACGTTGTTTCATCGGCCGTCGGTCGAGCGGGCCATGGCGGTGTTGGACGCCAACGGCGGCGAGATTTGGGCCAAACTGGACGCCGGCACGGAAAACTACTATCGGCAGGTGAATCGGTCGACAACGCCGTGGCCGCGGATTCTCAAAAACATCCGCAACGCCGCAAAGGTTCGGCCGCTGGTCATCCAAACGCTGCTGCTGCGAATGCACGGCCAAGGCCCCACGTCCGAGGAACTAGACGCGTACTGCGACCGGCTGAACGAAATCACGGCCGCCGGCGGACGAATTCGGCTGGTGCAAATCCATACGATCGCGCGACGGCCCGCCGAATTGTGGACCAGCGCGCTCTGCAATGCCGAGGTGGACGCCGCGGCGGAACGGATACGAGCTCGCACTGGACTGACCGTAGCGGGATTTTACGGCGAGGGGGGATAGCGGACAGGGGAGAGCGACAGCCGAAGCCGATCCCCCCACTCTCCACTCTCCACTTCGTTACTTCCGATGCCGAATCTTGGCTCGGTTGCGACGCTTCTTGCGGCCGATCTTGCGGCGGCCTTTTCCGGTCTTTTTGTTACCCACAGACACACTCCATCTTGGCAAGAAATGGTTATCAGCGAAACACGCAAGTATAGCAGACGCCCCCGTTTGGCGACAAGGGGGACATAGCCAAAGAAGAAAGGACCGTCAAACGCCCGGCTCCTCGTCCCAATCGCCAACCTCGTCGAGGGCCTGGCGGATCAACACCAGCAGGGCGTTCGGATCGTAGGGCTTTCGGAGGAAAAAGTGGCACCCGGCCGCTCGGCAACGTCGCACCAGGCCCGGCTGCTCCTGGCCGCTGAGGATCAGAATCGGCGCCGAACAGGTCTCGGGCGAGTCGGCCAGTTGCTCGCAGACCGTCAACCCGTCGCAATCCGGCAGGCCAAGATCCAAAATCACCAACGCCGGCGGATGGGCCTTCGCCTTGGCTAGTCCAGACTGGCCTGAATAGGCGGCCATGGCCTTGAGCCCCTGCCTTTTCAGCCGATGCGACAGCACGTCCGACAGCGATTCGTCGTCGTCGATAATCAGCACGGTCGGCCGAGGATCGACCACCACCGGCACGTACTGCGACTGCGGAGACGTTGCAAAATCGGTCAACATGGCGGGACGTGTGATGTGGGTTTGCGCAGGCAGGGATGGTAAAATGTACAACACAACGTCGGCAAGTCAAATCGACAAGGCAAATCGCAACGGTTGTGCCAACCATTCGGGCCAGGTTGCGACAAGTCGTCCGGCGGCGTTACAATCGGAAACATGCAAGAATCCTCCAACGAGGCCACCAGGAAATCACTCCAGGGCGAGATGCACTCCACGGAACGTCAGACAGAACAGGAAAAAACCACTTGGCAGGCGAAGCATTGATGGACGTTCCTTGGAAGACACGCGGTCAGGCCGCCGTCGAAGTGCTGCTGATCTTGGCCGTTTTCAGCCTGCAAGGCGCGTGGCCCGTGCCGGACGTGAACGAACCCTATTATCTAGGCAAGGCCATCCACTCTTGGAACCCCGACTGGCTCCGCGGCGATTTCTTCCTGGGATCGGCCGACACCCATCAGGTTTTTGATTTCACGTTCGGCTGGCTGTCGTTGTGGCTTGGCCCGACGTCGCTGGCCTGGACCGGGCGCGTTCTGACGTGGCTGCTGCTGGCCTGGGCGTGGCGTCGGCTGAGCGTTGCGATCGTGCCGCGCCCCTGGTGGTCGGTGCTGACCGCCGCGTTGTTCGGCTGCTTGACGGAGCGATGCCACATGGCCGGCGAGTGGGTCATCGGCGGCGTCGAGGCCAAAGGGTTCGCTTACGTGCTGGTGCTGTTGGCCGTCGAGTCGGTGGTTCGCAACCGCTGGAATCGCGGACTGATCCAATTAGGAGCCGCCTCGGCGTTTCACGTGTTGGCCGGTGGTTGGGCTGCCGTGGCCGCCGGATTGGCGTGGTTTTTTCTACATTTTCAGACGTTTTGGACGGGAATCGCCAAGGGAAAACAAAAAATTCCGACGTTGCGGTCGCTTTGGCCGGGCCTGATTTTCGGATTGTTGTTGGCGCTGCCCGGCATCGTGCCGTCGCTCTTGCTCGATTGGGGCGTCGATCGCCAAACGGCCGCCGAGGCCCATCGGATTTATGTGTTCGAACGGTTGCCGCATCATTTGCTGCTGGCGGGAATACAGCCGGCGCTGATCGCCCGAATGGTCGCGCTTTGGTTGTTCTGGTTGTTGCTGGGCCGTTGGAACAGCGAGCAGAACCGGACGCGGCTCCGGGCGTTTGTCGCCGGAGCGGTTGCCATTTCGATGGTCGGGGCCTTGCTGCAACTGACGGTTTTCGTCGATCCGACGACGGCCGCCGGACTGTTGCGATTCTATTGGTTCCGCCTGACCGACGTGGCGTTGCCGATGGGCGTGGCGTTGGAGACCGTGGCGACGGTGGTCGGCGCAACGTCGGCCTCCGCGTCGGACGACCATCGCAAAACGGCGTCTCGAACCGTTCGCGTCGTGGGGCTGACGCTGGCGGTGTTGGTGGCCGCGTTGCATTTGGGCGACTTGGCTTCCATTCGGATCCGCCGGCCCGTGCCGCGTTCGCATCGCGTGGTCGAAGGGTCGGCGGCGTCGGAGCGCCGGACCGCCGATTTCGCCGATTGGCGCGACGCCTGCCGTTGGGTGGCCGACTCGGGCCGCATTCCGTCCGACGCGCGATTCCTGGTTCCGCGCCTGTCGCAGACGTTCCCTTGGTACGCCCATCGGACCGTGGTGGCGACGGTCAAAGACGTGCCGCAGGACGCCAAAACGTTGGTGCAATGGTGGCAGCGCGTGAACGACATTTACAAAACCGGCCTCGAACCGCCCGAGTTGCGATGGTATCCGTCGCTGGCCGCGGCGGGCGTCGATCGGCTCCAGCGTTGGGGCAAACAGTACGACGCCCAGTTCGTCCTTACCGAGCGAACCGAGCCGTTGCTGCCGCTCAACGTCGTGTACGGCAATCGCGGTTATGTCATCTACCGATTGGGCGGAAAATGAATCAAAAACTTCCCGATCGGTTGGCCGAACGACTTTGCGGTCCGTTGCCGACGCTGGTGGGCACGCGGTTCGAGCCGGAGCCGTTTCCGTGGCGTTGCACGTCGCCGCCGCCGGATGTCCGACCCGCCGCCGTGCTGATGTTGTTGTATCCGCACGAGGATCGGTGGTGGTTGCCGCTGACGCTGCGGCCGGCCGACTTGCCGGCGCACGGCGGGCAGATCAGTTTGCCGGGCGGGGCGGTCGAGCCGGGTGAGACCGACGCGGACGCGGCCGTGCGCGAGTTTCACGAAGAGTTGGGCGACGACGGCCAGTCCATTCGATTGCTCGGAAAACTCTCGCCGCATTACGTCGATGCGAGCAATTTTCTGGTCGTCCCCTGGGTAGGTGTCGTCGCCGCGAGGCCCGACTTCACGCCGAATCCAACGGAGGTTGAGCGATTGCTCGAAGTGCCGCTCTCGTTGCTGTTGGATCCCGCCCAACTCGGCGTCGAACGTCGCACCTATCGAGGCGTGGGCCGCAACGTCCCGCATCTCCAATTCCAATCGCACAAAATCTGGGGAGCGACGTACATGATGCTCGGACAGTTGCTCCTCCTGACGGAATCCGTCGGAACTTGAGCGGGGAGCGTATAAAACAGTTTCGATCCATGATGCCCAAGGAAACCAAAACGTAAATCATGCAAGCGGTTGTATTCGATATGGATGGGTTGATGTTCAACACGGAGGACGTGTACACCTCGGTGGGCGAAGAACTGCTGCGACGCCGCGGCCACGTGTTCACCGCCGAGCTGAAGGACCGCATGATGGGCTTGCAGGCACGGCCGTCGTTCGAGGCGATGATCGACTACTGCGGATTGAGCGACACGTGGCAATCGTTGGCCGCCGAATCGAACCGACTGTTTTTGGAGATGCTCGAGTCGCGTCTGAAACCCATGCCCGGGCTGATGACGCTGTTGGACGCATTGGAACGAGCGAATCTCCCGAAAGCGATCGGCACGAGCAGTTGCCGGGAACTGGTCTATCCGTGTTTGAAGCCGTTCGGGCTGGCGCCGCGATTCCGGTTTATCTTGACGGCCGAGGACGTGACCCACGGCAAACCCCACCCGGAGATCTACCAAAAGGCGGCGGAGCGATTGGGCATTCCGGCCTCGGAAATGGCCGTGCTGGAGGACAGCCAAAACGGCTGCATCGCGGCCGCCTCGGCGGGGGCGTTCGCCATTGCCGTGCCCGGCGAACACAGCCGGGATCACGACTTCCGCCAGGCCCAATTGGTGGCCGACAGCCTGGCCGATCCGCGGCTTTACGCGGCCCTGGGAATCACCGCCTCGCGATCTTGACCTTGCCGCCGCGAAACTGCTAAATTGACGCGCCGCTGGCGTAGCGTTGAGGGACGGGCTGCGCAAAAAACCATGGATTCGGGAAGATAGGGGGGGTAGCTGGATGCTCAAAAATCTTGGAATCGTGCAGGCGTGCCTTCATGGGCCGTTGCGTTGCAATCCGACTCGCCGGTTGGGCGGCCGTTCGATTCTCGAATGGGTCGTGCGGCGCGTGACCGACGCAACCCGCTTGAACGGCGTCATTATCGCAACCTGTGACGCCGATCCGTGCCGGGCAATCGGGCGGCTGGCGCCCAGCGACGTGCCGGTTTTCGTCGGGCCCGAAGGCGACGCGCTGGCCCAATGCGCCAAGGCGTTGGAGCAATATCCCGCCGAGGGCGTCGTCTGCGTGCGCGGCGACAATTTGTTCGTCGACCCCGCGATGATCGACCGGCTGGTCACGGCGGCCGAATCGTATCCGGATTGCGACTACGCGGGCTACAGTTTGCGGGACGGTCGTCCGGCGGTGTTTTCACCGGTTCGGGTGTATGCCGAATGGTTCCGCGGCAGCGCGTTGCAGCGTGCGAATCGTTCGGCCCGAACGGCGGCCGATCGGGCGGACGTGACGCGATACTTTTTCTCGCATCCCCAAAAGTTCCACCTGCGTTTGATTCCCGCCCCGGCCGAAATCGATCGCGACGACGTGCGGCTGACGGTCGACATCGAAGAGGATTGGGACCACGCCCTGGCGTTGTTCGAGGCGTTGGGGCCCGAATACTTGGAATGGCGCGGCATTACTCGGTTGTTGGATCATCAACCGGCGTTGCGCAGTCGGATGGCGGCCCTCAATCGGCGTCCGACCGCGGCGTCGGCGTTGGACGGCTGAATCCGCCCGGTTGCTGCACAAGGAAGTCCTGGTCATGATCGCGTTCATTCGCCCACCCGAGAGATCGAGCCGAAGCCGGGGCTTGCGACGCGTTCATCGCGTCCTGGCCGAGGCGCTGCTGCCGCCCGAGCCCGACCCGATCGAGCCGGCTCCGCCCCTGGTCGGATGGAAGGCGTGGCTGCTGGCCGGCTGGCTGTCGGCCGCGGCCCTGCTTGGCGTCGTTCACACCGTTGCAAGATGGCTTTAGAGCAATAGGTATAGCGGTCGGGAAAACATGCCCACGACAAGCGTGGGCATGGCACCCAACACGCTACAGCGAGAGTGAAACCGCATTAGTATATTGAGTAGAATTGGATCGCCGGCATGTTGAGTCCTCTGATTTCAATCCTCACCTTGGTGGCCTTGGCCGTCGCGGCGTTCGGCTTTGGACGTCCGCTGTGGCGTTGGATCGGCTCGGACGACGACGCGCTGGCCGCCGTGCTGTTCAGCGTCGGCTTGGGCCTCGTGGCGGTCGGGCTGTTGTTGCTGGGACTCGGCGCCTTCGGCATGCTTTCGCCCGCGGCGATCGGCGTCGCGACCATGCTCGGCTGCTGTTGGGGATTGGTCGAAATTGCCTTCTGGTGCATTCCAAACGCCGAGCCGGCCGACGATTCGTCGGACCCGTCGGAACGATCGCCCTGGTCGAGCGGGCCGGTCGATCGTTGGCCGCCGCCGTCCGCGTGGTGGTCCGCGGTCGTGTTGGGCGCGGCGACGGTCGTCGTTGCGGCATCGTTGATCGACGCCTTGACTCCGCCGACCGCCGACGATGCGGCCTTCGCTTCCTTGGAATCGGCCAAGCGATGCCTCCTGGAAGGACGGTTGGTCGGTCCGACGCGGTTGGTCGACGCTTGGCACTGTTGGACGCTGGCCTTTGACGCCGACGGCGTCTGCGCTCGATTGGTTCATTGGGGCGTCGGGCTGCTGTTCCTCTTAACGTCCGTCGTGCTGGCGTCGCCGTTGGTCGGGCGTCGCCGGGCGTGGCTTGTCGCCGGGCTGGTCGCGCTGACGCCGGCGATCAACGGTCAGATGGGCAGCCTCGCCTGCGGCCTGACGCTGGCCGCCATGTGCGTGTTGGCCATGACCGCATGGTGGCAGGCCGTCCTGCACGGCGGTGACCATCGGTGGTTTGTCGCGGCCGGGTTGACCGCCGGCGCCGCGCTCGCGGTCGACGGGGCGGCGCTCTGGCTCATCGCCGCGCTGGCCGTCACGTGGAGTTGGGCGGTCGCCGGGCGATCGGAACAACGCAACTTGCTGCTGCGCGGCGCGGCCGTGTTCGCACTGGCGGCCCTCGGCGTCGCGTTGCCGGCCGGCATAGGGGCGGGCGAAGGGCTTTCTTTTTCTTGGGCGATGCGCCGCGTCGAATGGCTCGGGTTGTCCGGCCTCTCGGCGTCGGCATGGTCCGAACACCTCGGACTGGTCGCGCTGGCCGCGCTGCCGGCCGTGTTTTGGATGCGGCGGCTTCGCGGGCTGGGCGTCGTGCTGTCGGTCGCGGCGGTTTACGTCGCGGCCGTCGTTCTACTAGCCAATGACGCTCGACTGCTGTTTCCCGCCGTGCCGTTGTTCGCGGCCGCCGCGGTTTGGGTGATGGCCGAAATGCGTCGGCTGCCGCGTCGCGCCCAGTGGATCGCGGCCTCGGCCCTCGGGTTGATGTTGGCGTGCCAGTGGACGGACTCCGTGGTCCGATCGTTCGAAGGGCCCGCGGCCGCCCTCGGCCTCGAAGACCGTGAGGACTATCTGTTGCGGCGGGAACCGGTCTATCAGGCGGCGGCCATCGCCAATCGCGTGTTGCGGCCCGACGCCCGACTGCTGAGCCAAGACGCCCGGACGTTTTATTTCAATTGCCGCGTGACGTGCGAAACCTCGCTTCCAAGGCCGATCGCAGCCAACGGGTCCGACGCGGCTCGGCGGTTGTGCGACGACGGGTTCACGCACGTGTTGCTGGTCGACAACGAGTCGGACGGG
>JBDKTJ010000156.1:0-3657 GCA_039698075.1 Thermoguttaceae bacterium
TGGCGTTTTTCGGACTGGCCGGCCTGACCGCCCAATCCACCGACGCCTCGACGCCCATGCAACTGTCGGTGGCCACCGCCGCCGGACTCGCCGCGATGGTCGGGGTCTATTGGATCATGCGCGGCATCTACAGTCTTCGGGCCGAGGGCACCGTCCGCATCCAACATGCCGTCGGCCGGCCCGGACTGGTGTATCTCCGCGTCCCAGGCCACGGCGTCGGAAGCGGCAAGGTCCACATCAACTTGCAAAACCGCACGATGGAGTATCTGGCCGTCACCACCGGTCCGGAACTTCCGACCGGCAGCAACGTAATCATCACCGGCGTGGTCGATCCGTCCACGCTCGAAGTCCGTCAAGAGACCTCTGCCTGAGAAACACGCACCGAGAAAGGAAAACCGTCATGTTGAGTTCGCCGTTGTTCGCGGAGCATGTGGCCGACTCGTCCACACTGGTCGCCATCATTGTGATTCTGCTGGTCATCATGGCGTTTGGGTTCGTCATGCTGCTGTTGAAGCAATACAAGCGGTGTCCCAGCAACCGCGTGTTGGTGATTTTCGGTCGCTCGGGCGGCCGACACGACGCGGCCACCTGCATCCACGGCGGTGCGAAGTTTGTCGTCCCGCTGATCCAAGACTACGCCTGGCTCAGCCTCGAACCGATGCAGATTGAAATCCCGCTGCGCGGCGCGCTGTCGATGGAAAACATCCGCGTGAACGTGCCGAGCGTGTTCACCGTGGCCGTGGGCACGACGCCCGAGCTGATGCAAAACGCCGCGATTCGCCTGTTGGGCCTCAATCGGGCGCAGGTCTCGAAACAGGCCGAAGACATGATTTTCGGCCAACTGCGCCAAGTGATCGCCTCGATGCAGATCGAAGACATCAACCGCGACCGCGATAAGTTTTTGGCCGCCGTGCAGAATTCACTTGAACCCGAACTGCGCAAGATCGGCTTGGTGCTGATCAACGTCAACATCACGGACATCACCGACGAGTCGGGCTACATCGAAGCGATCGGCCGGAAAGCCGCCTCGCAGGCCATCCAAAAAGCCCGCGGCGACGTGGCCGACAACGAAAAGATGGGCGAAATCCGCGTGGCCGAGGCCGAACGCGAGAAAACCGTCAATGTGGCCAACGCCCACAAAGTGCGAGAAATCGGCACCCGCGAGGCCATGCGCGAACAAGCGGTCCGCGTCGCCGAGTTGGACAAGGAACAGAAGATCGGCGAGCAGACGGCCGGCTTCGAACGCGACGCCCAAGTGAAAGCGGCCGAGCGCGACATGCGTATTAAATTGGCCCAGGCCGACGCTCAAGCCGTCGAAGGCGAAAACCTGGCCAAGGCCGACATCGCCGGCTCGCAGGCCGAGTTGCAGGTCAAAAAAGCCGAGGCCTACGAATTGGGCGAGACTCGCAAAGTGCAAGCCGAGGCCGCCGTGCTCGAAGCCGAACACTTGGCCCGCGCCAAAGCCGCCGTCGCCGAGGCGCAACGGATCGAGGCCGAGCGCCGCGCCGAGTTGGAGGCCCCGGCCAAAGCGGCCCGCGCCCGGGTCGAGGTGGACGCCGCCGCCGAAGCGTCAAAACGCCGCATCGAAGCGGAAGGCGAAGCGTCGGCCATCTTCGCCCGATTGGAAGCCGAGGCCCGCGGTCAGTTCGAAATCCTGGCCAAGAAGGGCGAAGGCTTGCAGCGGATCGTCGAGGCCTGCGGCGGTTCGGAGCAGGCGTTCAAAATGCTCATGCTCGAGCATTTCGATCATCTGGTCGAGGCGTCGGCCAAGGCCATCTCGAACATCAAGTTCGACAAGGTGGTCGTCTGGGAAGGCGGCGGTCAAAACGGAGCCGGCGCGACGGCCAACTGGCTGCACAACATGGCCCGCACCCTGCCGCCAATGATGCAAGTGATGAAAGACATCGGAGGCGTCGAGATTCCCGAAACGCTGGCCAATCTGGCCGCCGGCGAAAAAGAAAAACCGGCCCCGGAAAAAACCTCGTGCTAGCGTCGTGATTCAGGCATGAATGCCCTTATTCAGGGGAAATGGGTGCCATGTCCACGCTTGTCGTGAGCATGATGGAACGGCAAACATGCTTGCTGTCTCGCCACGCTCGCTTAGCAAGCATGGCACCCATCTGTCTGACGCACTACACTTCGTATCGCTAGTTCACGACGTTTTGCGGCTTGCCGGCCAAGAACGCGCGGACGTTGTCCACCACAACGGCCATGAGCCGACGGCGCGCGGCCAACGTGGCCCAGCCGATGTGCGGCGTGATGCAACAGTTTTTCGCCGTCAACAACGGATTATCGATCCCGGGCGGCTCTGTTGAAAGCACGTCCAGGCCCGCCCCGGCCAGACGTCCGGCGTTCAACGCCTCGGCCAGCGCCGCTTCGTCCACCAACGGACCTCGGCCCGTGTTGATCAAATAGGCTGTCGGCCGCATCAACGTCAGTCGTCGCCGATCGACGAGCTGTTGCGTCTCGGGCGTCAATGGACAGTGCAGGCTGACCACGTCGCTTCGGCGAAACAACTCATCCAGCTCGACAAACTCGATTTCTGACGGCGGCTCGATCAGTGGACGCCGCACGCACGCGATCACGTTCATGCCCAGCGCGTAGGCCACCGCGGCCACTTGACGACCGATTCGCCCAAACCCGACGACGCCGAACGTCTGTCCGGACAACTCGACCAGCGGAAAGTCCCAATAGGCGAAATCGAGATTTCGAGTCCACCGCCCGGCCGACACGCCGCGACCGTGATCGGCCACATGCAACGTCAGATTCATCAGGTGAGCGAAAACCATCTGCACGACCGACGCCGTGGCATAGTTGGGCACGTTCGTCACCACAATGTTTCGTTCGCGCGCGGCGGCCAGATCGACCACGTTGTAGCCGGTGGCCAACACGCCGACGTAGCGCAGCTTCGGCAATCGCTCGATCACCTCGCGCGACAAGACGGTCTTGTTGGTCAACACGATCTCGGCGCCCGCGGCCTGCGCGACGGTTTCCGAGTCCGACGTGCGGTCGTAAATTGTGCAAGGACCGAGCAACCGGAGCGCGTCCCACGAAAGGTCGCCGGGATTGAGCGTGTAGCCGTCGAGAACAACGATGTTCATGTTTTTCTTGCGTGTGAAAATGGAGGATCGGGGGTGTGACTTGTTAGTATTTTAGTGAACATTCGCCGTGAGGGCCACAAAAGGTCTCCATGTGGTCGGCAATTTTTGACGCGGTCGAATTCGGGGTGAAATTTTTTTGGGGGCTTGGTGCGAAAAACGTTGTGGCGGGAAAATTTGCATTTCCGCAAGTGCTTGATGCTGAACGAGTTGCGGAGACCGAAAAAAGAAATTGAAAAAATCGTGAAGGGGCTGTTGACGCAGCACCGAAAACCTGTAGAATTGCGTGTCTCGCTTGTGACTGCTGCGACGCAACAGTGCGAACGAGAAAAAGTTTGTTCTTTGACAATTTGGTCGTGACAACCTCAATTCTGATTTGTTCAGCCGGTTGAAGACTGGTTTGAAAGTAAGAAGAGGTCGGCCCTCGATGCGAATCGAGGAGTCGATCGCACAACTAGGTTTGAGCCTTTCGAGGTTAGCCATCCGTGGCGGCGGAAGCCGTTGCGGTAAGCATAAAAATTGAAGGGTTTGATCCTGGCTCAGAATGAACGTTGGCGGC
>JBDKTJ010000157.1:0-23626 GCA_039698075.1 Thermoguttaceae bacterium
CGCCCTGCCGGCTCTCCCTCTTGGGAATGGAAAGCAAACGGCAGCGAACGTCCTAAGTGCAACGGGCACCGACGATTCGATGCCTTGCCAGTTTGCACCAAAGTTTGCACCAACTGCCGGCAAAACGGGTACGCTGGAGGCAATTCTGGACAAGATTACCACCAATGGCGGTTTCCGCAACGAAGCCGACGCCGTTGCCGTAAGTGCTTACCCAGTCAAAAGAAAAGACTCGCTGACAAGTGCTGTCAACGAGTCTCGGAAGTGGGCGGCACTGGACTCGAACCAGCGACTTCCACCGTGTGAGGATGGCGCTCTAACCAACTGAGCTAGCCGCCCGTGCACTGTAAGCTGTTATGCCCCATTGACTTATGTTTCTGGTTTTTGTAGACTAAAAATCGCATTTTTGAGAACGACACCCGTTTCGACACCCGGTCAGACCTCAGCGATGTTTTTTGTCTTCCGATTACCGGCAAGGACCGCTTACAATGACAGCGTGCAATTCTACCACATCCTCTAAACCCGGCAAGCCGTACCCGGGTTTTCCCTTGTTCCCGCACCAAAATGGCCAGTGGGCCAAAAAGGTCCGTGGGAAGCTGCATTATTTCGGTCCGTGGGCCGACCATCAGGCAGCGCTAGCTCGCTACCTAACAGAAAGAAACGACCTAGAAGCTGGAAGGTCGACGCGGGTGTCGACGACACCCAACGACACCATCACTGTGGGGCAGATGGTGGGCCTCTATTTGGATGCCAAAAAGTTAAAAGTGGCGTCGGGGGAGATGGGGGAAGCTACGTGGAAAGTGTACGAATCGTTTTGCGTCCGCATGCTCCGTGTCTGGCGTGGCAGCACGCTCGCCGCCGAGCTCGGGCCGACGGATTTTCAAAAATACAGGAACGACCTACAAAAGACGCACAAGAGCCTTGAGTCGATAAAAAGCGCTTTGTGCAAAACAAAAGCAGTGTTCAACTGGGCCGGGCCCGGGATTAACGGCCAGGGCTACCTGACGCGATTACCCCGCTACGGAGATGCTTTTCGGCCGCCATCGCCAACGGCCCTGCAAAGAGCCCGAGAAGAGGTCGGAATACGCGTGTTTACGGCGGAACAACTTAAGACCGTGTTTTGAAATTGGTTAAGCACCCCTTTTTCTGTAAAAAGGCATTTTGTTGAGGCGGTCACTGGGTTTCCAGGTTCATGTTGAGGTAGGTTTTTCCGGTTTCCCATTCTTCGGTGATTTCGACCAGGACGGCGCTGACCAATCGCAGCAACGAGGCTTCGTTGGGGAAGAGCGTTGCGACTCGGGTGCGTCGCTTGATTTCTTCGTTCAGCCGCTCCAGCATGTTCGTGGTGCGAAGCCGTCGGCGGTGTGCGGGCGGCCATCGCAAGACGGTCAGCGATTCGGGAACGTTGGCCTCCAGCCATTCGGCCAGCTTGGGGGCTGAGGTGTGTATTTTTGGACGGTCTGTTGAAGCAATCGGTTGGCGGTGTCGGCATCGGGGGCATCAAGCACGCACCCTACAAGAAAACGCCATCAACTTTTACTGCACCGGCAAGGCTCCCTAGTCTTGCATTCGCCCTCCATCCGTTGTATTGTGAACTATCGAAGCGAGGGAGCGTTGCAGTTCAGAACCTTCCATCGCCAGTAAAAAAGTGAGGTCTGGATAGCGAAGGGTGCGCTGTCCGTCATCGAAAAATCCGCCGCGAGAAAGGAATTCCAGCAGAGGGAAAGAGGCTTGAATAGACTGTGGGGCAGGAAGGAAAATCGGGGCATGTTTTTCTTGTTGCAATCTTATCGGAGTCAGAACAGGATGTTCGTGCGACGTCATGCGCCCTCTTTTCGACGTCGGTCGCTGGGCCGCGGTTTCACGCTGGTGGAGCTCTTGGTGGTCATTACGATCATCGGCATCTTGATCGCATTGTTGTTGCCCGCGGTGCAGGCCGCCCGGGAAGCTGCTCGACGCATGCAGTGCTCCAATAATGTGAAGCAAATGGGGCTGGCGATTCACGGCTATGCGACGGCCAACAATGGATTCATTCCGCCGGCCGGGTTCAACAACGGTCATGGCTTGTTCAGCCTGCTGTTGCCCTATATGGAACTGCAAAACATCTATGACAAGTTGCACCTCGGCGGCGACGTGCGTCAGGAGTCGATCGCCTATCGTTTTATGGAGATACCCGCCTACATTTGCCCGAGCTACCCCGGCCCGAACGTCGTGAACGTCAACAACGACCCAAACGTGTTTACAAACGGAGCCTTGTCAACCTACCAGGGCGTGGGCGGCGTGTTTTATAAGGATGCCGCAAGAAACGGAAAGCAAAATGTGAATTACATTGACAATAGCGACTACGGGGAATTGCCGACCAACGGCCTCTTCCGTCCCGCCTGGACCAAGAGCGTCGCCGGGCCTCGGGCGTGCGTGAATTGGTCCGACGTCAAGGATGGCTTGAGCAACACGTTGGCCCTCGGCGAGTTTGTCGACGTCCCGACGACCACCGACATGCGTGCTTGGATTTTGACATCGACCAGTTGGTACGTGACCTACAACTTCAAGGTGCTCATGGAGGGCGTGCCGCCTAATTCCCCGCTGACTCGAAGTTCGAGTCAGGTCAAAGGATACAATCATCTGCCGTTCCGAAGCCATCATCCCGGCGGCGTTCAGTTCGCGGCCGGCGACGGAAGCGTGCATTTCATCAGCGATGCGATCGAAAACAATCTCTACCTGGCGTTGGCGACGATCAACGGAGGAGATAAAGGATACAAAAGAGAAGCCGACGCTCAAATTCCGTAATACGCGTTCCCACTTGAAAATGCGCGGAGGCTCTTCCGCGAAAATGGTGGGTCGTTTCCCACGGAACGCTTCGACCGTTTGCGATTTCGCGTAAAGACGTCCGTTTTAGCGGTTCGCGGCGTTCAAGAGCTAAAGAGATCCACGCAATAGCGAAAATGGCGGCGGGCGAAAACCGACGACAATTGCGTGGTTTTCGGTGATGCACCACGTTCGGTCTTCCGCGGTTTTATTTAGGACTTCGTCACGTCGACGCGCTTCTCGTCGTACTGTTCCGGCTTGGCGCGATCGCGACGACGCCCAGGGCGACACACGACGACCAGCCCCAGCCCGATGCCCAACAACACCAGAAAATAGGAAAGTACGTACGAGTTGCCGTCGGCGGGGGCGCTCTGTTTTGGCTGCGGCCCTTGAGCCAGCGCCACGGCCGCAACGGTCGACCAGCCGATCAACGTGGAGATCGCAGGTCCCGCGGCGCGGCGGAGTTTTTGGAAGCATGTCATGAGAAAATCTCCGATCAAGGCCGATGGCCACCCCTATTCCTGTAGTATAACGCGTCGACTCCAAGAACGCAAAACCCGCTAACGATTGGAAAACCGCTTCCCGTCGCGTCGTTCGGCAAGAACCCACTCGGCGATTTTCTCGGCCGCACCGTCGAGATCGATCGTCTCGGACTGCTTGGCCCATCGCCATTTCAACTCGAGCTTGCCCTCTTTCAGCCCGCGTTCGCCGATCACCACGCGGAGCGGCGCGCCGATCAGGTCGGCGTCCTTGAACTTCACGCCGGCCCGACAATCGCGGTCGTCCAGCAACACGTCGACGCCGGAGGCCGCCAACTGATCGTGCAATTGGGTCGCCACGCGCATCGACGGCTCGTCCGGCACTTTGACCGGCGTCAGCACGACCTCGTACGGCGCGACGGCCATCGGCCAGATGATCCCGTCTTTGTCGTAGTTGGTCTCGATCAGTCCGGCGACGATCCGATTGACGCCGATCCCGTAGCAGCCCATGATGATCGGCTTGAGCTGTTCGTCGGCGTCCAGGAACTTGGCGTTCAAGGCCTCGGTGTATTTCGTGCCCAACTTAAAGACGTGCCCTACCTCGATCGCGTGCCGCAGAGCCAGCTTTTGGCTGCATCGCGGACAAGGGTCGCCGTCGACGGCGTTGCGCAGATCGGCGTACAGGTCGGGCGTGAAATCGCGGCCCACGTTCACGCCGACCAGATGCGTCTCGGCCTCGTTCGCGCCGGCCACCGCGTTGACCATCCGTTGGATGTCGCGGTCGGCCAGCACCGGGATCGTTTGCTTCATGCCGACCGGACCGGCGAACCCGACCGGCGCGCCGGTCACTTGTTGAATCACCTCGGGCGAGGCCAATTCCAGCTTCGACGCCTTGCGGACGCGACGGATCTTGCCCTCGTTGGCGTCCCGATCGCCCCGGACCAACACGGCGATCGGCTGGCCGTCGGCCACGTAGATCAACGTTTTGATCAGTTTGTTCGGCTTGCACTTCAGGAACTCGCTGACCTGCTCGATCGTGTGGGCGCCGGGCGTGGGGATTTTGGTCAGCGGCTTTTGCGGGACATCGGACGGCGTGGTGTCGCACGATCCGATTTCGGCCTTTTCCTGATTGGCCGCGTAACCGCACGCGGCGCAATGCAGCACGCTGTCCTCGCCGTTTTCGGCCGGAATCATGAACTCGTGGCTGGCGTCGCCGCCGATCGGACCGCTCTCGGCCTCGACCGGCAGATACTTCAGTCCGCAGCGGTCGAAGATCCGGCAGTACGCCTTGTACATCCGGTCGTAGGTCTGATTGAGCGACTCCAGCGAGGCGTTGAAACTGTAGGCGTCCTTCATCAAGAACTCGCTCGTGCGAAGCACGCCGAACCGCGGACGCTCCTCGTTGCGAAACTTCGTGGAGATCTGGTAGAACGTGATCGGCATCTGACGGTAGCTCGAAATCTGCCGCGACACCAGGTCCGTGACGATTTCCTCGTGCGTCGGGCCAAGCACCACGTTCACCTTGCGGTTCGGCCGCTGAAGGGTCAACTGAACCAACACGTCGCCGAACGCGGCGACCCGGCCGGTCTGTTCCCACAGCCCGCGGGGCGACATCGAGGGCATCGCCACTTCGATCGCGCCGGCCGCGTCCATCTCGTCCCGAACGATCCGCTCGGCCTTCTTCAAGGCCCGAAGCCCCAACGGCAGATACGTATACGCCCCAGCCATCACTTGCTGGATCAGGCCCGCGCGAAGCATCAACACGTGGCTGGGAATTTCCGCCCCTTCGGGCGTTTCTTTCATCGTGGGGATCAGAGTCCGAGTCCAGAACATTTTTTTCAAGAGGGGGTCAAGGGTCAGAGTGGGAGCCGCTTGCGAGATCGCAACCCGCAAAAAACCGGCAACGCTCAAGCCCGCCATTATAGGGAGAAGCGCGCGTTTCGGGAAGAGGACGCGACGGGCCGAGCGGTTAGCGTCCGACGGCGGTGCAGGCGGCCAGCATCGTCGATTGCGGGGCCTCGTCGCGCTTGGTCGCCACGCGAACGCCGCGTTGATGGCCTGACGGGACGCCGGTCGGATGTTCGATCTGGTCCAGGAACAGCGACACGACGCCGTCGATCTTCTGATGCGAAAAACCGGCGATTCGGTACGACACGCCGACGTTCATCTCGCCGTTCCACGTGGTCGGCGTCAGCACCAGCGGCAGGATCGGGCCGGTCGATGCGCCCCGGGCGTATTCGACGATGTCGCCGGACCCGGATTCTTGCATCCAATCGTCGCGGACCAGCACGTTCGACACGCCGGCGGTCAGCGGCAGCATGGTCGGCATGAAATGCCGTTTGCGCGTGGCGTTGAGATGCGGCCAAACCATGCTGGCCAGCTTCATGTTGAACAGCGAGTCCAGATATCGGCGATGCGACTTGATCGGACCGGTCGTTGCGGCGACGCATCGGACGGCGTCGGCCAGGCTCAAGGACTTGTCAGAGGCCAATCGGACCAGATAGTAGCCCAAAAACGCCCCCAAGGAGCTGCCGAGATCCTCCTGGGACTCACCCCGGGCGTTGACGATCGTCCCCAGGGCCATCGGCTGTTTTTTGCGGAGTGCGCGACGCGGCAGGTGTTCGGCCATTGCGCGACCCAAGGCCGCGAGAATCACGTCGTGGACGGTCGCGTCCAACGAGTGCGCAAAATGACGCAGCCGCGGCACCGTGTCCGACGCCGTCCTGTGCGACTCGAACCGAATGTCCATCTGCTCGCTCGACGAATAGGGGATCCGAGCCGTCGAGTGGTTTCGCAACCAATGCTGCACCGCGCGAGCGCCGATGCCCAGCAGTTTCGGACCGCCGAGCCGATTGGCGAACACCTCGCGGTACGTGCCGGGATAGAGATCCAATGACGGCCGGTTCTCCGGGCGATTCCAACTGCAATAGCGGTCCAACACGTGCCGCAAGACTTGCCGGGCCGCCGTGCTGTCGGCCACCCAGTGGTCGTAGGTCAAAACCAGGTAATGCGAATTGGCGCCCGCTTCGACGATGCCGAACCGCCACGGTTTGCAGCAGGGCCGCTCAAAACGGCGGTTCAACTCGCGTGTGACGTGCTCGTCCAAGAGCGTGGTCGGGCTCTCCTGCCCGCGAACCACGGTGACTTCCGGAAAATGATCGACCCGGTGGCGATACGAAAGGCCAACCTCGTCCACCTCGACCAAGCCGATGCCCAAATCCAGGTAGGTGTTCCGAATCGAGTCAACCAACCCCTCGGGATTGGAAGGATGGGCAATTTTGTAGATATGGACTGCACTGTAAGGGTGCAGCTCGCTCCATTGCAGCATCAATCGCTGAAAAGCGTTAAGTCGCCCCGTCGCGTCGTTGGAGAGAGAAATCATGGGTGTCAGCGCAACCGGATTCCAAGGAACTGAACGGGAGAAAGCAATGTAGCAATTTCCATACCGTTGTTCAATAGACGGACTTAGCGACGATTGGGCCATGTCCGGCCACGGGGCTGAACACTCGCGGTGGTTTTTCCGTGATATATCACGGCGATCGACTGCTCGGTTTTCCAACCAAACGGTCGAAAATCCCTCATCGGATATGCGGCACTGGTAATTTTTCGTCTACCGGCGCGACATTTGCTTAACAAAATGGCGTGCGTTGTGTGCCGAACGATGTTGGGACAATCAATCGTGCGGGAAGAGCCCGCCAAAGAGCAAGAGATGGGCCTGTTGATTCGCTACTACTGGCGTCGCGTCAAGCGTCAAGTTGCCGCCAAGGTGACTGCGATGTTTCGCGGCAGCCATTGACGCTTTTCTCGGCAAACGACGCCTTTACCGCCAGGCTTCCTGTTGTTGCCCCGGAGTCGCTTGCGTTTTCGCGGAAGAGCGTCCGCGCATTTCCAAGTTGGATCGCGCATCAGTTGTCTTCCTGGTCGGTCGGCGGGTCATGCTGCGATTCAATCCGAATCGCTTGAATGGCTTCGGGCTCGCTCTCGGCCACCGGCAGAACGCGATACAGTTTCGTGGCGATCAACACCGTGCGGACCTCGACGCTGAGGTTGCAGAGCTTCAGGCGTCGCCGATGCTGGGCCAGCCGCCGCTCGAGCATCACCAGCGTGCCGAGCATGGAACTGGACAGGGTCGTCACTTTCGAAAGATCCAGAACGATGTGGTGCTTTTCGGCGTGGTTCAAGGCGTTGACCAACTCGTCGCAGACCTCCTTGACCGCATGGTCGTCGAGGATCTGCGGCCTGACGATCTGGATCACGAGGACGTCGCCGTCTTTCCGAACGTCCAAATGACGATAGACGGTCACCGGCATTCCGCATTGCGGACAAATGGCGAATGACTGCGAGATGACGCGGCCGCACGTCAGGCAGACCCTTTCCCGCCCTGGATGCAACGGGGGATTGGCGGCAACCGCCCAACTGTGTCGACTCCGCTGCGGCTCCTCGACCACGACCACCTGGGTGGGAACCTGGGCGTGCGGCGTGGAACCCGGAGCCGCCCCAAGCCCGTCGGACACGACAGCCGTCGCGACGTATGGAATGCGCACCGGCGCGGTGCAGCGGGGGCAGACGCCGATCTTTCCGGCGTATTGTTCACGCACATGCAAAACGTGCCCGTTCGGGCACCGGACCTCGATGAGCATGATTCCGTCCCCCAAAACGAAACGGAGCCATGGCGGTCGACAACGCCACGAACCAATTGCACTATACCCAAGGAGCCTGGGTATGGCAATCCACGATTCGGGGGGGTGGTGTGTTATTAGGCTGCGTCGCCGAAATCGGCGCGAAACGCCTCGGCCAGACGCTTGTCCCAGCCGTCGATCGCCTCAAGCCGACCGATGAAGAACCGCAGCACCGGCGGTTCCTCGACGAACCGCAGGCCGCCGACCAGATTGCGATGCTGATAGAGCCAGTCCAACCGATCGACGACGTAGTCCATGTGCGACACGGAATAGACGCGGCGCGGAACGGCCAGCCGGCACAGTTCCATGTCCGAAAAGACGTCGTTGCCGTGTTCGTCGCGGTCCATCGAGATGGTGCCGCGTTCCATGCCCCGCGCGCCGGAGGCGATGTACACCGCGGCGGTCAACGAGCCCGCGATGTATTGGGACGGCGGCACATGCGGCAGAAATCGCATGGCGTCCACATGGCCGGCCAATCCGCCCGGCGGCGTGACGGCCGGAATGCCGCGAGCCACCATATTATTGACGAAATAGTTGATCAGATCGGCCGAACTGCTGGCCACGTCGTAATCGACCATCTCGCGGAGACCTACCGCCATGGCCTCGATTTCCTTGGCCGACATGCCGCCGTAGGTGATGAAACCTTCGTAGACGGGCAGCCACACCTTCACCCGGTTGAAAAAATCCAGGTTGTTCGTGGCGATCAAACCGCCGCGGACGCAGGTGCTCTTGCGGCCCGACAGGTAAATCAAATCGGCCTGGGCCATCATTTCGCGGATGATCGCCTCGACCGACGTCTGGGCGTAGGCCGCCTCGCGACGCTTGATGAAATACGCGTTTTCCGAAATCAGGCTGCAATCGATCACCACGGGAATGCCGTGGGCCGAAGCGATGCGGCGCACTTCCTTCAAGTTGGCCAACGAGAACGGTTGGCCGCCGATCAGATTGGTCGTGGCTTCCATCCGGACGAACGCGACCTTGTCGGCGCCGTATTTTTTGATGACCGCCTCGAACTTCTCCAAGTCCAGATTGCCTTTGAACGGCTCTTCACTGGCCGTGTTCATCGCCTCGTCGGTGTAAAGCTCCAACACCTTGCCGCCGAGCAGCTCGAAATGGGCCTTTGTGGTGGTGAAGTGATAGTTCATCGGAATGACGCAGCCGGGTTTGACGAAGACCTTCGCCAAAATGTGCTCGGCCGCCCGACCCTGGTGCGCCGGCACGCAATACTCAAACCCCAATACGTCCTTCACGGCGCTCAGCAGCCGGTAGTAGCTTTCGCCGCCGGCGTAGGCGTCGTCCGAAACCATCATCGCGGCCAGCTGGTTGTCGCTCATCGCGTTGGTGCCGCTGTCGGTCAGCATGTCGAGGAACACGTCGCGCGTGCGAAGCAGAAACGTGTTGTAGCCGGCTTCCGCAATGGCTCGCAGCCGCTCGTCGATCGAAGGCAATCGCGTCTTCTGAACGATCCGAACCTTGTGCATCTCGATGGGAATGGTTTTGCCGCTGCTTAGTTTGATTTCCACAGTCGTCGGCTCCAATGAGGAAGAAGAAGGACTCGTGATGTTTGCATGAGACGCCGTCTTGGAAGAGGCCACGGCGGCAAACCATCCATCCTAATCCTGGCTTGGGCGAAAGTCCAGGGTCGAGCCGCAAGGGTGGTTGCAATCCCCACGCACGAATGGTGTGGAACCAAACGCCCGGCCGACGTATGATAAAGGATTCTCGGTTGGTTTTGCGCGGTTTCCTCTTTCTTGATCCCTTGGCAGCATGATGGACGTCGATTTCGTGTCCCGACAACTGCTCAGCGGCGACGAGGCCGTGGCCCTGGCGGCCCGGCATGCGGGCGTCGCGCTGGGCGCCGGATATCCCGGCACGCCCTCGACCGAAATTCTCGAGTATTTCGATGCGCTGGGCGGAAGGGCCGAATGGGCGCCCAATGAAAAAGTGGCCTTTGAGGTGGCCCTCGGCGCGGCGTTCGGGTCCGCGGCCGCGCTGGTCACCATGAAACACGTCGGGCTGAACGTGGCGGCCGACCCGTTTTTCACGGCGGCCTACAGCGGCGTGCCCGGCCCGTTGGTCGTCGTCTCGGCCGACGATCCCGGCTTGGCCTCCAGTCAAAACGAACAAGACAACCGCCGCTATGCCGTGGCGGCCGGCGTGCCGATGCTCGAACCGTCCGACTCGCAAGAGGCCTACGATTTCACGTGGGCCGCGTTGGACATCTCGGCGCGCTGGCACTTGCCCGTCCTGCTGCGCATGACCACGCGCGTGTGCCACTCGAAGACGTTGGTCGCGCCGCGAGCGGCCGAGCCGGCGGGTTCGCCGCCGCATTTTGAGCGCGACATTCCAGGCCGGGTCATGATTCCGGCCCACGCCCGGCCCGCCCATCGCCGGCTGCGCGCCAAATTGGCCGAGATCGCCGCGTGGGGCGAGGCCAGCTCGCTCCACACGCTCGTGGAGGGCGATCGGTCGCTGGGCGTCATTACCTCCGGCGTGACGTTTCAGCACGTCCGCGAGGCCGCGCCCGGGGCATCGATCCTCAAGCTGGGGCTGACTTATCCGTTGCCGATCGAGCGGATTCGGCGATTCGTCGCCGGCGTCGAGCGGTGTTTGGTCCTCGAGGAGGGCGATCCTTATTTGTTCGAGCAGATTCGGGCCGCCGGGATTCCGGTGGACCAAAAGCCCGAGATGTTTCGATTCGGCGAGTTGAACGTCGAGCGGGCGCGTCGGATTCTTTCCAACGACACGTCGTCCGAACCGGCCCCGAAGCCCGGCAAACCGCCGGCGCTGTGCGTTGGTTGTCCGCATCGGGCGGTCTTTGGCGCGCTAAAAAAGCTCGACTGCATCGTGGCTGGCGACATCGGTTGTTACACGCTGGGCGCGCTGCCGCCTTTTTCGGCAATGGACCTGCAGCTTTGCATGGGCGCGAGCATCGGCATGGGCCTCGGCTTGCGTCACGTGCTGCCCGAGCCGCAGGCCCGCCGCGTGGTCAGCGTGATCGGCGACAGCACCTTCCTGCACAGCGGCGTGACGGGCTTGATCGAGATGGTCTACAATCCGCCGTCGACGGGCCATGTGGTCGTCATCCTGGACAATGCGACCACGGCAATGACCGGCCTGCAAGAAAATCCATCCACCGGACGCACGTTGGGCGGCGCGCCGGCCACCCGGGTCTCGTTGGAGAATCTCGTGCGTTCGCTGGGCATTGAAAACGTCGCGGTGTGCGATCCGACCGCCGACGCCGACGGGTTCGAACGGCAACTGCGCGACGCGCTGGCCCAAAACAGTCTGACCGTGTTGATCGCCCGGCGTCCGTGCCTTTTGGCCATGGCGAAGAATAAGAGGAGAGAGGCGAAAGGCGAGGGGCGAGGAGAAGGGGGCGGCCGGAAGGATCCGATCTCCGTTCCGAAGTCCACGGCCGCTGACGCCCTGGTCAACGTGATTATCGCCGGATTGGGCGGCCAGGGCGTGTTGAAGGCCTCGGACATTTTGGCCGACGCGGTGGTGTTGGCCGGTTGCGACGTCAAGAAGGCCGAGGTGCACGGCATGAGCCAGCGCGGCGGATCGGTGGCCTGCGACGTGCGTTTCGGTCCGAAGGTTTTGAGTCCGATGACGCCCGACGGCGAGGCCGACTACTTGATCGTGTTGGCCGACGAGGAGATCGAGCACAATCGGTCGAAGCTTCGGCCCGGCGGCGTGTTGATCGCGATCGGCGCGTTGGAGGGGCTTTCGCTGCCCAATCGCCGCAGCGCGAACGTGGCTTTGCTGGGCGTGTTGAGCCGACATTTGAACATCGACGTCGCTGCGTGGCATGAAGCCATCCGTCGCAACTTGAAGCCGGAACTCCACCGCGCGAATCTCGAAGCGTTTGAACTTGGCGCCGCCGGTAAGACGGCTTGATCGGAGGAATCAACAACATGTCCAGTGCATCGGTCGATCGTCATCCGGCCAGCCAGTCGGACTTCCTGCCGCACGACGCGTTGCGGCAACTGCAATCGTCCCGCTTGCGCGATGTGGTGCGCAGGGCCTACGACCACGTGACGCTCTATCGCACCCGGATGGACCAGCTCGGCGTCCGGCCCGATCAGATTCGCGGCGTCGAGGACGTCGCCAGGCTGCCGCTGACCATCAAAAACGATCTGCGCGACACGTACCCGTTCGGCATGTTCGCCTCGCCGATGCACGACGTGGTTCGGCTGCACGCCTCGAGCGGCACGACCGGCAAACCGATCGTCGCGGCCTACACGCAGTCCGACCTGGACGTCTGGGCCAACACGATCCTCCGCTCGCTGTTGAGCTTCGGGTTTCACAAGGGCGACATCGTCCAGAACGCTTACGGGTACGGACTGTTCACCGGCGGCCTGGGCATCCACTACGGCATCGAGGCCCTCGGCGCGGCGGTGTTGCCGATCTCCGGCGGCAATACGGACCGGCAGATCATGTTGATGCGAGATTTCGGCGTCACGGCCGTCTGCTGCACGCCGAGCTATTTCCTTCATATTCTCGACCGCGCCGAGGAGATCGGCGTCGATCTGCGCGAGCTGCCGTTGCGCGTGGGATGTTTCGGGGCCGAGCCCTGGACCGACGCAATGCGCCGCCGCATCGAGGCGGCCGCCGACATTCGGGCGTTCGACATTTACGGGCTGACCGAAATCATCGGGCCGGGCGTCGCCGCCGAGTGTTCCGAGCAAAATGGGCTGCATGTGTTCGAGGACCATTTCTATCCCGAAATCATCGACCCGGACACGCTCGAACCGCTGCCCGACGGCGCCGAAGGCGAGTTGGTCATCACGACGCTCAGCAAACAAGCGATGCCGATGCTCCGCTATCGGACGCGCGACATCACGTCGATCCACGTCGAGTCGTGCCCGTGCGGACGGACGATCCGTCGGATCCACCGCGTCTCGCACCGCAGCGACGACATGTTCATCGTGCGCGGCGTCAACGTGTTCCCGTCGCAGATCGAAACGGCGCTGTTGGGCGTCGAGGGCGCGTTGCCGCACTATCAAATCCTGTTGACCCGGCATCAAGACCTGGACCACATCGAGGTGCGCGTCGAGGTGACGCCCGCCGCCTTCAGCGATCGCGTCGGCGTGATGGAGGAGTTGCGAGGCAAGATCTCCCGAGCCATCGAACACACGATCGGCCTGCGCACCTCCGTGCGGCTGGTCGAACCGCACACCTTGCAACGCAGCGAAGGCAAAGCCAAACGGGTCGTCGATCAACGAAACCTTTGACCATTTTTTTCGGTGCGGAACGTTTCTTGTTTCCGTCGCATGAGGGACAAAAAGGCCATGAAACTCCATCAGCTTTCCGTGTTCGTGGAAAACCGTCCCGGTCATTTGCAGGCGCCGTGCCAGGCGTTGGCCGACGCGGGCGTCAATTTGCGGACGCTCTCGCTGGCCGAAACCGAGCACTACGGAATCCTGCGGCTGATCATCCAGGATTGGCAGCGGGCCAAGGAGGTTTTGGAGGCGGCCGGCTTCGTCGTGCATCTGGTCGAGGTCGTCGCGCTCGAAGTGCCCGACCATCCCGGCGGACTGGCCGACGTGTTGCGCGTGATCGAAAACGCGAAAATCAACGTCGAGTACATGTACGCCTTCACCGAGAAGCGGGACGACAAAGCCGTGTTGGTGTTCCGGTTCAACGATCCCGACGCGGCCTTGCAGGCGTTGGAACATTCTGCGGTGAACGTGCTCGACAACATTGACTTTTAGGACGCAGCGAGTTGGGCGGCCCGCAACCCCCCTAATTTGTAGCGTCGCGGGCAGACTCTATTTCGCCGATATCGCCCACGCTTTCTATTGTTTCCATGTTACCATCGCGGTTTTGCAAAAGTCCGGAAAATCGCGTCGTTTTGCCACATTTTTTTGTGAAATCGCAAGCGGTTGGAGCGTTTCAAGGGACGCGAACCGGTTTCGCGGAAAGAGCATCGGCGCATTTTTAAGTTGGAACGCGTATTACACTCGCCCCCAAGGGGCAAGCTCGCTAGAATGGGCGAGTCGTTTTCCTCGTCGCTGCAACTAAAAATAGGTTGGACCGACGGAGCCTCCGACATCTCGGGTTCCACTGAAACCTATTTGCTGTGGTGATGAATGACAAATAAAGCGAGCCAAGGCCCCCATAGCTTCTACATTCCGGTGATGGGGACCGGCTTCATGATCGACGCCGCTTTGCGAATCGCGAAGTACGGAATCTCCTCGGCGCTCTCTCTTGTGGACGACGTGCTCATCGAGCAGATGCGGAAGTATCACTGCGAGCGATCCGGAGAGCCCTACGAAGAGATTGCTTCCGACGCGGAGGACGCCCGGGCTCGCCGCATCACCGCGTATCTGAACCTTCTCGATCGCCTGATTCATCAGCAGGTTGAGTCGCTTCGCACGTCCTCTTTCGAGCCGGGCAGCGAAATTACCCGATATTTCGAGCTGTTGCCCGAGGGACCGCTGGCCGCCGAGTACCACGCGATGCTGGCGACCAAAGATCCCGATGAGCGGGTCCGGCGGCAAGACCGGCTGCGCGATCGAGTTGTGCCGGGCAGCATCGACGTGAACATTATGTCGAAGGGCGATCGGGATACGTACCGCCACGGTGAAAAATTGCCGCCGCAATTCAGCGACGCCTCGGCGGCCTTGCGAGGTTTCGCCCAAAGCACCCTGGCTTCCTCGATTATCTTCTCGGCCGGCATGAATCCTCGTTTGTACCGGTATGCGGCCGAATTCCCGGATTTTTTTCCGGACGCGCAAGGGCGGATGAAAAAGCACATCGTGCTCAAGGTCAGCGACTTCCACTCCGCCGCCGTGCAGGGAAAGTTTTTGGCCAAACACGGGCTGTGGGTGTCCGAATACCGCGTCGAGTCCGCGCTGAACTGCGGCGGCCACGTCTTCGCCACCAAGGGATTCCTTTTAGGGCCGATTTTGGAGGAGTTCCAAGAGCGTCAACGCGAACTGGTGGATCAGTTGCACAAGACCTACACGAAGGCGCTTTGCGCCGTCGGTCGAAAGGTCGGCGAGGAGCCCTATCCGGTCCGCATTACGGTCCAAGGAGGCATCGGCACGGCCGAGGAGGATCGGCTGTTGCGAGAACATTACGGCGTGGATGGCACCGGCTGGGCCACTCCGTTTCTTCTCGTGCCGGAGGTCACCAATCTGGACGACCGGCATCGTCAGAAGCTGTGCGCGGCGGACGAACGGGACGTCTACTTAAGCGATAGCTCCCCGTTTGGGCTGCCCTTTTGGAATTTGCGGACCTCGGCCAGCGAGGATGCCCGCCGACGCCGCATCGCGGAGGGGCGACCGGGAAGCCCCTGTTTCAAGGGTTACGTCAAGCTGTTCAACATGGAGTTCACGAACGCTCCTATTTGCACGGCGTCTCGGCAGTACCAGAAGCTCAAGTTGGAACAACTCGACGGTCAAGATCTTCCCGAAGAGCAACGCACCGCGCAACGCGAGGCCGTGCTTGCAAAATCGTGCATTTGCAACGACCTGGCGGGCGCTGCCACGCTGCCGACCGGCATCGACCCGACGGCGACGCCCGCCGTGTGTTGCGGTCCCAATATCGTCAATTTCTCCCGCGTCGCCACATTGGAGGAAATGGTCGGCCACATCTACGGCCGAAACTCGCTGTTCGCATTCCTGCCCGAGCAGCGACCGCACATGTTTTTGCGAGAGATCGACATCTATATCGACTATCTGCGCACGCAACTCGAAAAGCGGCGCGTCGGCCTGTCTTCGATGACGGCGGCGTATGTTGCCGAATTCAAGGAGAACCTGCTGGCCGGCATCGCCTACTATCGACAACGAATCGATTATTTGCCGAGGTCGTTGCGGACGATGATTCTCGACACGCTGGCCGGTCAGCAACGGGCCGTGAACGACCTGCCCGAACTGGCGTGAGTTCGTCGCGCTGAGCCGTCAAGGACGGCTTTGACGCTCTTGGTTCGGCTTCCAGCTTCGCCCGGCGTAGGCCAATCGGCGTTGGGACTCCGAGCGCTTGCCATGTCGAGGCGCGGTGGTTGTCGCACCCGACGCATGTTCGCGGCGTGTCTTCGGGGTCGACGACGTCGTTCTTGCGGGCACGGACGTTGGTGCGGGCATGCTGCACGAGTGAGCTTCCACGGAAATCGTTTGCCGTGTGAGACGCTCGATGGCTTTCAACGCCGCAAGTTCGTCCTGGTCGCAGAAGGAGACCGCCACCCCGCTGGCGCCTGCGCGGCCCGTGCGGCCAATGCGATGGACGTAATTCTCCGCGTCGGCCGGCAGATCGAAATTGACCACATGCGAGACCATGTCGATGTCCAGCCCGCGTGCGGCGATATCCGTGGCCACCAACACCGAGGGGCGGGGCGCCTTGAAACGCAAAAGGGCTCGCTGTCGGGCGGCCTGGCTCTTGTTGCCGTGAAATGCGTCCGCCTCGATCCCGGCCTTCAGCAGGCACTTGGCCACTTTGTCCGCGCCATGTTTGGTTCGCGTGAAGACCAGCGTTCGCGTCCAGGCGGTTTCGTGAAGCCAATGCGCGAGCAATCGCGTTTTTTGGGCCCGATCGACGAAGAACACCGACTGCTGAATCTTGGCGACCGGGCTCGCCACCGGCCCGACCCGAACGTCCATCGGATCATGGAGCCATTGTTCGGCCAACCGGCGGATGGCCGGCGGCATGGTCGCCGAAAAAAGCAGCGTTTGCCGTTGTTTCGGAACCTTTTCCACGATCCGTCGCAGGTCGTGGATGAAGCCCATGTCGAGCATCCGGTCGGCCTCGTCGAGGATCAACACCTCGACGTGCGACAGGTCGACGAATCGCTGCTGCATCAGGTCCAGCAATCGTCCCGGCGTGGCGACCAGAATGTCCACGCCTTTGTTCAACGCGCGCACTTGCGGCGATTGGCCCACGCCGCCGTAAATCGCGGTTTGCCGAACCGTGCTGTAACGACCGTACACTTGGAAACTTTCGCAAATCTGCATGGCGAGTTCGCGCGTGGGCGCAAGCACCAACGTGCGGATTTTTCGTCCTCGGCCATCGACGCGGCAGGGGACTCGGCCGAGTCGCTGCAAGGTCGGCAGGGCGAACGCGGCGGTCTTGCCGGTTCCCGTCTGTGCACAACCCAACACGTCGCGGCCGGCGAGAACCAGCGGAATCGCGTCGGCTTGAATCTTGGTGGGGGCGTCGTAGCCCTGCTCGCCCACGGCGCGGAGCAGCATCTCGGCAAGGCCGAGCTCTTCAAACTTCATGAATCATTCCTTCAGTATCGGCTATAGAGAACAAGCGCGAGCCACGGCAGCCAACCAGGCGAACGGGATGTGGCACCCGACCTCAAAACGGAATGAGGTCCTCACGATCGAGACTTCGGCGCGAAGGCACAACCTTCACACGCAGGTGCAAGAGAGATCAAAGGCAGCCGTAGGCGAGAAACGTTGTCCAGCCGCAAAACCGGGCAAAGAGGCCGCTACAGAAGAAACAAATGAACACACAGCGCCGGCCAAAAGCCAGCGCCGCTCCCGCACATCACGAATCACTCTATCGTACCATGTCGGCCCGCCATGTCAAGCGGTCTTTCGGGCTGGGACGCCAAAAACCCGCCGATTGGGAACCGGACTATGCATCGGAAGCCGGTTCGGATATGATCAAGGGTTGGGAAAGGGACTTGCGTCCTTCAGCTTCCCTCCAAAATTCTTCCTCTTCGAGTCGCCGGTTGGCGGCGACCTGCCGCGGATGTCTCTTGGATCGCGGCTGATCTGCTTGTTGCGTAGGCGTGGTCTTGCCGAGGGTGTTGCCCGTCCAAAAACTGGAGCGGCAATCCATTCGCTCGCTCATGTTGATACGATGCCTCGGGCGGACCTGTTGATGTCTCGGTTGATAATGGTCGGAAGCCCTGGAATTGTTTCCTGATTTTCCAGCCTCCCGTTGGTCGGCTTCGGTTCACTGGCTGCCTAGGGATCAAGAAACCGTCCAGGGTGGTCGGCCTCGTTCTCCAATGGAGGAATCATGTCAAAAGACAAGAACACCTATGCAAAACGTCAGCGAGAAACGCTCAAAAGATTGAAAGCCGAGACGAAGCAAGAGCGTCGTCGAAAACGCAAGCAAGAGGCGGACAATCCCGAAGTTAGACCGGTTTCCGACGAGGGCGCCAAGCCACAAGGATGATCGCTCGCGAGAGACGCATCGTCGATCGGATTACTCAATCTCGTTCAAACCGAAAGGAAGGGAACCATGGCGTCTTTAGGCAAGGCAATGTTCAAGGGCAGCAGCGGCAGTCAGTATCGCTTCAAGGTCTTCCCGTTGAATACGCGGTTTCGAAGGCTCGGCGGAATCTATCTGATCGCCTACCGCTGTCACGGCAAACAGGGCGTGCATCGGCATAAGATTCTCTACGTCGGCAATACGGAAGACTTCTCGCAACCATTTGGAAATCACCACAAATCGCAGTATCTCATGCGTCTTGGAGCCAATTGCATTTGCGTGCAATCGGACCAATCGAAGGAATCTCGTTTGAAAAAAGAGCAAGACCTGATCGCCACCTTCAGCCCGGTGTGCAACGAATGACCGCGCGTTTTAACTTCCACAAGCTATCGTCGGCTGCAATTTTTCTTGCCCTGGATTTGCCAGGTGAGGAATGAGCGGCCTTTTGGGTGTTTTTTGTTTTTCTCGCAAAGGAATGGGTTTATGCCGAACGGCACGGTTAAGAAAGTGATCTCCGACAAAGGTTTTGGATTCATCGACGGAGAACGAGGCGAATTGTTCTTCCATCACAGCGCCTTGGAAGGGACGGCCATCGAAGCCCTCAGCGTTGGACAGAAAGTGACCTACGAAGAAGGGCAAGGTCCGAAGGGACCCCGCGCCGAGAAGGTCCGACTGGCCTAAATCGACCGTAGAAAACCAAACGTGTCGCAAGCGGTGATGCAACGCATTTGCCGGTGGTTAGCGCCCACCGGCACTTTTGCGACCGCGTGGATCGGTCTGGACGTTGTTGCGGGCGCGAACGAGAGCCGCTCGCGTCTCCGTCACAGCAGATCGACGAGCACGCTGTTTTGCAGATCCATGCCGCGGCGGGTGAGCCGCAACGCGCCTTCACGCCATTCGAGCAGCCCGGCGTCGATCGGGTTGTCGAGTTTTCCGCCGAACGCCTCGCGGAGGCTCATGCCGTGCATGCGCGTGAAATCCTCATCCTTGACGCCGCGCGTCATGCGCAGGCCCAGCATCATGGTCTCAAATCGCGCCTCTTCTTTGGAGACAGGCTCAGCGGTCGACGGCGCGCCGGCCAGGTAGGCGTCCAACGTGGAGGGATTCATCATGCGGCGACGGTCGAAAAAACTGTGCGCCGCGCAGCCGAATCCCAAATACGGCACGCGCGTCCAACAGCCGATGTTGTGCCGGCAGCAAAAACCTTCGCGGGCGAAATTGCTGATTTCATATTGTTGAAAGCCGTGATCCGCGAGCATCCGCCTCGCAAGCTCGTACATCTCGCGTTCCACGTCCTCTTCGGGAAGGGCCAGTGTTCCCGCGGCGATATCGCGGCAGATCGGCGTGCCTTCCTCGACGATCAAACCGTAACAGGAGAGATGCGTGGGGGCGATCGCCACGGCGGCCTCCAGCGTTTCTTGCAGATCCGAAACGGTTTGCGACGGCACGCCGAACATCAGGTCCAGATTGATGTTTTCAAAGCCCGCTTGACGCGCCATTTCGACCGAATCGAGCACTTGCTCCCAACGGTGAATCCTGCCCAAGAGCTGCAAAAGCTGGGGCTGCCGCGCCTGCGCGCCCAAGGAAAGCCGATTGACGCCCGCCCGTCGCAACGCCTGCACGAAGGGTTGGGTGAGCGTGCCCGGGTTGCATTCGCAAGTGATTTCGGCGTCCTTTTCAATCGGAAAGGCGTCGGCAAGCGCATCGAGAATGCGCGTCGCTTGAAACGCATCGAGCATCGAGGGCGTGCCCCCGCCCAAAAAGATCGTATCCGCCGCCGGATGGCCCGCCTGTTGGCCGCGATGGGCGATCTCTCGGACCACGGCGTCCACATAGCGCGGCACATCCGTCTCGCGTCCCGCGTAGGACGCAAAGTCGCAATACGCGCACTTTCGGACGCAAAAGGGCACATGGACATAAAGCCCGATCGGCGGCGAAGTCCCGGACATCTCGGCGGTCTCTCTGGAGGACGGACCCTTGAGCCCTCAGTATCAAAGTTCCGCGGGCAAAACGCAAGACCGTCGCCCCGTTTCAGCATTTTTGGAGGTGTTGCCTCACAACACATTGAAGCACAAAGCGAAACCCCACGCGCCGAGAATCGGCACGCCAAGAACGAGAATGGCCAGAAGCGCCGCTCCAACCAGTAGGAAGATCACCGGCGACAGCGGCGGCGGTTCCGTTTGTGCCGCAACGTTGCGCGACCGCGCGCACTGCACGGCGAGGATGCCCAGGGCCAAACACAGGCATGCTTCAGGACTTCCGACGACTCCGGCAACCGTCCATCCGAGGGTTTCCCACCACCTGACACACCCGATCATTATTGTCCAGGTAGTCCGACCTACGTAAGCCGCCATCAACAGCGAGATCACCGCCAAAGGCAACAAGAGAAGACGGCGCTCGTGATAGTACCGATGTTCATTGCAACGCCAGCCGGCGGTTTTGGGGACGCATGCGATCTGCGGCGGCGTCGACCAGCGACGAGCGACGGAGCCGACCAAGAGCAGCGCCAATGCGGCGGCGGCCATGATTTCGTGCAGGTTTGGCGCGGGGATGCGAGAAGCCAGGGCGGGCGTGATGTCGGGCACTTCGATCAACGCGATCTTCATGGAAAACGCGCCGGTGACGACGACGCTGGCGACTAACATTGCCGTCAAACCCGCTCGCCATCGCCGCCCTCGCGGCCATCCCCAGGCCAAAAGCCGCACCAGGACGAGGCTTACCAGGACGGAGGCGACGCCCGCCGTCGTCACGTCAAAAAAGTGCACAAGGCGACCCGTGTCGTAGACGGCCAGCGACTCGGACGAAAACTGAAGCGGCTGGGACATTTCGATGCCCGCAATCGTGATATGCACCAGGGCTGGGACTAAAAGCTGATCTCGCACCGTGACGGCCAAAAGAACGCACGCAAGAACGCACGCCAGCAGTTCGCCGGGCCACGACCACCAGCGACGTTCCGCCCTTGTGACGAAACAGAGGGAGCTGCCCACTGCCACAATCATGGCCGTAAGCAGAACGGCGTCGTGGATCTCAGCGATGCCAGGCAGAACAATGTCACGTCCCGTGTTGAACGCGAGCACCTTCCATGGGACGAGCAGACGGATGAAAAAATAGGCGACCATTAAACACACGACCACAACGCGCCACGCGATGGCGAATCGCCACCCCCACCGCTCCTCGGACGTTAGGGCGATTTGACCGACAAAACCGCGTCGAAGATCACCGATCTGAGCGACGAGCCCAAGGATAACCCCCACGGAAATCGCCGCGATCGCGCCGTTATACCAGCCGCGTTCGATGATCCCCCAAAAGACGCCGAAGACGACGCATGTAGCCAGAACCAATGCGTCATGAACGGAGAGCCAGCGTGTTTGGCAAAGAGTCGACGTCGAAGACCCCATAGCGACGCCCTCCAAAAGATGGCTTTATTATACAGCCAGTCCTACTACGCAGCAAGCGGAAGTTAGCAAGAAAGGCCGGCGGGCCCATCAGGAAACCCCGCGAGCCGCACAGCCCGACCGTGTTTTGTCCGGCCCGTTACTTCCGATCCGCCGCCAGCACGGCGATGAAGGCCTTTTGCGGAATCTGGACTTGGCCGATCTGCTTCATTTTGGCCTTGCCCTTCTTTTGCTTTTCGAGAAGCTTTTTCTTTCGGCTCACGTCGCCGCCATAGCACTTGGCCGTCACGTCCTTGCGATACGCTTGAATCGTGGAGCGTGCGATGATCGCGCCGCCGATCGCCCCTTGAATCGGGATCTTGAACTGGTGTCGCGGAATGGCCTCGGCAAGTTGCTCGCAATAGTGCAACGCCCTTGCGCGCGCCTTGTCGCGATGCACCAGATACGACAGCGCATCGACCGGTTCGCCGTTCACCAGGATATCGACCTTCGCAATGTCGGTTTCTCGATATTCGATCGGAATGTAGTCGAACGATCCGTAACCTCGCGTAATGGTTTTGAGCTTGCCGTAAAAGTCAAAAAGCACCTCCGCAAGCGGCATCTCGCTTACGACTTCAACCCGGCCCACGGAGAGATAATTCATCTTCTGACTCTCCGAACGATACTCGCGGCACAGCTCCATGACGGAGCCGACGTATTCCTCGGGCGTGTAAACGGATGCTCGGATGTAGGGCTCGCTGACCGAGTCGATTTTCATCGGATCGGGCCACTGGCAGGGATTGTCCACCTCGAGAATCTCGCCGTCTTTCAACGTCATGTGATATCGGACCGACGGGGCGGAGATGACCAATCCGATGTCGAACTCGCGCTGCAATCGCTCCTGAACCACATCCAGATGCAAAAGGCCGAGAAATCCGCAGCGATAGCCGAAGCCAAGCGCCGCGGAACTGTCTTTTTCGTAGGTGAGCGACGCATCGTTGAGCGCCAGCTTGTCCATCGCCTTGCTGAGCACCTTGTATTCGTCGGCGTTCATCGGATAGATGGAGGAGAAGACGACCTGTTTCGCTTTCTTATAGCCTGGGATCGGGTCGGCGGCTTGACGCTCTTGGTGTGTGATCGTGTCGCCGACCTCGATATCCCGCACGCTCTTGATTCCGGCGATCACGTAGCCGACCTCGCCGACGCCGAGCTGTTCTTTCGGCACGAGCTTCAACTGGTTGAAGCCCAACTCTTCGACCGTGTAGTCGCAGCCCATGTGCATGCAGTGGATCGCGTCCCCCGGCTTCAGCGTGCCGTCCATGACGCGGCATTGGAGAATGACCCCGCGATACTGATCGAAATGCGCGTCAAAGATCAGCGCCTTGAGCGGAGCGTCCGGATCGCCTTGGGGCGGCGGCAACTTTTCGACGATTCCCGCCAAAACGTCTTCGACCCCCTGCCCGGTCTTTGCCGAAACGAGCACGGCCTCGAACGGATCCAGCCCCAATTCCGCGTCGATCTCTTCACGGACGCGCTCGACGTCCGCCGCCGGCAGGTCGATCTTGTTGATCACCGGGAGAATGCGAAGATTATAGTCCATCGCCAGATAAAGGTTGGCGATCGTTTGGGCCTCAACGCCCTGCGAGGCGTCGACGACCATCAAGGCGCCGTCGCAAGCCATGAGCGAACGCCGCACCTCGTGCGAGAAATCGACGTGCCCGGGCGTGTCGATGAGATTGAGCTGATACTCCTCGCCGTCCTTGGCGCGGTAAGAGAGCGTGATCGAATTGCTCTTGATCGTGATGCCCCGCTCTCGCTCGATGTCCATCGCATCGAGCAGTTGATCGTGGAACTCGCGTTGCGAAACGCCGCCGCAGGCCTGGATCAACCGATCGGCCAGGGTCGATTTGCCATGGTCAATGTGGGCGATAATGCAGAAATTGCGAATATGTCTCATAAAGCGAATCAATCAAGTGGCGGACGCGCTGCCCGCGGCAAACAGCCCCAAACGAGCAAGGCCCCCCGGTTGCTTCCGAATCCACTGATTTTAGTTCATGATGCGAACTATGGATAGGGCGGAATACGGATTTGCCACGGCAACGAGCCGGTTTCGAGCCCG
>JBDKTJ010000158.1:0-9380 GCA_039698075.1 Thermoguttaceae bacterium
CGGTGGCCGAAAGCAGCCGGTTGTCGAAATCCCACACCCCTTGCACCGGATAGCCCGTCACGGAGGTCAGATTGCCGTTGGCGTCGTGGCCGAGCGTCATGCTGCCGGCGGTCAACACCTCGTGCACTGCGTTGTGCGTCCGAGCTTGCGGCGTGCCGTTCTCCGTAAACGTGTTCCAATCGCCGGCTAACGAGAGATTCCACGACTGGTTTTGGTTGCCATCCGAACGACTCCATGTCGTCAGCCGGTTTTCGGCGTCGTAGCTGGTCGTACTAAACCCGTAGTTGGCCATCGGCGCGCCGAGCGTTTCCGTCAGCTTGTTCTTGTTGGCGTCGTAGGTGTAAACCGTGTTGATCTCAACGTCCAATATTGTAAACCAAAGACTCCCGCCCCGCTATTCGTCCTACCCCTCCCCATCCCCCTTGCTAATTTTGCCAAAATCAGTGACGTCCCGTTTTCCGCTCCTGTCCCCCTTCTGCATTCCTTGCACGCCGACATATTTTCGCACCGCTACGGTCAATGATGCACAACTCGCCATGCTGAATTACGGTGGCTAGCCCGTCCTCAAAATTGCTGGCTGTTTCATAGAGCGGTGGAAGAACCCATTTTCCATGCAGATCGAAAAATCCCCATTTTCCCTTGAGCTTCGCACGTGCTAACCCGTCTGAATATGGGCCGACCGCCTCATATTTCATCGGGACAACCACCTTTCCTGAGGAATCGACAAAACCCCATGCATTATCGGATTTTACTGCCGCTTGTCCACTATGAAAATCTTCGGCGCAATCAAAAACGAATCCTGTTATTGGCGTGCCATTCTTGTGGATAAAGCCAACCTTTGTGCCCTTATACACTCGCGCTATCCCCTCGACAAACAAATCGGCATTGTCGAATTTGCATGGGATTCTGATAACGCCGCGGAGATCGACGTATCCCCATTTTCCGTCTTTTTTTACGGCCGCGAGTCCTTCTGAGAAACAGCCTGCGTTATCGAATTGAATTGGTATCACAACGTCTCCGGCTAGATCAATGTATCCCCATTTCGAGTCAACCTCGACTGCCGCAAGACCATCCGAAAAACTCACAACCCGTTTATATCGCGGCTTTACGAGGAATTGGCCTCGCTGGTTGACAAATCCCCATAGGCCATTTGATTCAACTGCGGCGGCTCCATTGCCAAAGGCCCATGCGTTATCGAATTGCGGCGAGATCGCCCATTGGCGTTTCTTTCCATCACCAACGCTGTGACCAACGATAAAGCCCCATTTACCGCTCTCATCTTGGTCATTCATTAAATCCAGATGCGGTGGTCCTGCCGATGCAATTAGCTCCTTGGCATCCTCAGAATCGGTAGCAGTTGCTACACCACAATAGGACTGCCTCTCCGGCAGATTACTTAGCAACGCTATTACGAGCATCACGGCAGAAAGGCGATTCAACATTCGTTGCCTTTCTCTTGGCCATTCGATCGCTATCATGGTATCGGTCTCAGTTGTTGGAGTTCAGATGGGCTGCTGATTGTCTGGGTCGCAGAGTTCCAGCAGGTTGCCGTTCTGGTCGTATTTCCAGGTGGTGACGCCCGAGAGCCGGTCGGCCTGCGAAATCTTCTGATTCCGCGCGTCGTAGAATGTTATGAGAAATCAATGGTTCCTGACACCTTTTCCTCCTCCGAAGTCGGCAGATTATCTTGCCGCCCGTAGGTCGTCGTAGTGACCGTGCCGGGCGCGTCGCCGATGGTTCGGGTCACGCGTCGCATGCCGTCGTCATAGCTGAAGCTGGCCGCCATGGCCGAATTGTAGCCGATTTGGGCCAGTTGGTCACGTCCACTTACTGCTATAAATCAGTGGGTGTCCCCTTTTTGCGTCCTACCTAAATTGTCAATATCGGTGCGTGTCCCCGGAATTCGCTGCGGAATTCGCGGGAATTCGGAATTCCGCCCCCCTTTTGTTTCCCTCTCACATCATCTTACCCGCACCACAGTTTCGATCGTTCTGGACTTTCCTAACCAAATGCCGTGTTTTCCCCCGATTTTGTTTTCGTAAAAGAACCTAACGGCTACGTCGCATGGTGATTGTTGACTGAATGAATAACGCCTGCTGTATACGTCCCCTGGCTGTAGCAGGATGTAGTTATCCTCTGACCTTGGTGATGTGGAACGACCAAGACCGAAAGGGGGCCCGAACGCGTCTGACAGAAGAGAATTCTTAGCACCTCTGTCGGCTTCTATAAACATAACCCAACCATTGATACCTGGCATATAGATCACAGCATCATCTGGTCCGTCGTTTGACAATTCAGCGGTAAACACAATTGGCTCGCTAGGCCGAACCTGATATTTGTCGGCGCGAACACGGAGCACAAGTGGGCCATCGCTCACTTTGACTTCTTTATCGCTTGCCTTGGATTGCTCCACAGTGCGCACCTCTGCCTCTCCACAGCCCATGAGCGGAAATAGCAGCATCATTGCTACAATTTTCATATAGAAAACCATATTGCTCCTCTCGCATTAGCCCCACAATACACTTTCATACTTTACGGGCACGAAGCTCCTGGGACGCCATAGCAGTTCGTCGCCCTATAGTTTATATTTCCAGACTGCCAATTCTTCGTACCGTAATTGACCCATTTCCCCGAATCAGCGATATCTATCGTACCTCCTGGTTTATTTGCATCGCTGTCCCTTTGTTGAAATTCAGCAATCCGTTTGTTCCAATCGATCCGCTTAGCCAGTTCGTTGATACACTCCTCCTTCGTTGCTCCGAAAACGAATGGAGAGCCTTTTCGGTAATTTGTGACTTCGTTCTCGGCCAGACCGATGCTAGTGGCATAAATCGCCCATGATGTGTCAGTATGGTGCTGCTCGTGGGTGTTAATTGCTGCTACTGCTACGGCTGTCAGGTAGTACTTCCCCTCACCCATACCATCCTCCTCAAGGCTTGATATTCCCGAGAATGAGAACCCGATCATTTAAGCAGAATATCACCGTCTTGTGAAGCATAGCGAATCTGCGTCGGAGAATAGCGTGCGAAAAGCGGTCTATTGGCGAATTAGTTGGATGGGGGGCGTGCGGCCTGTTTTTGGGTCGGCGTCTGCCAACTTCTCCAACCAATGTCTTTTCTAACGGAACGATCCCGCGTTATATTCATGGCGGCGTCTCGCCCATGGTTTGGACGAGGTGTTTTGGTGTCTTTCGGCCATTCCTATAGTTGACGAGGTCGATCATGTCGGTCGCCGGAATCATTGCTCTGCCTTGTATTGTGATGATTTTGGCGTTCGGCGTCGCAATATCGGCGGCCTATCGATCCCAGTCGTCCGCTCGGTTCCTCTTCCTGTACCCGTTGATGGGTTCGTTCGTCATCACCGGCGGCTGCATGATGTGGGGCTACCATGCCATCTGCACCTCCAGGTCATCCACGGCGGCGATCGGCCTGTTTTTCTTGCCCCTCTTTTCGGCCGCCCTTGCCGTGATTGTTTTCGCGGTTTCCTGGGCCGTTCTGTACGTAGGGTGGTTCCTCGTTCAAAGAATTCAAGCAGTTCCGGTGCGGCCTGTTTCGATCGCGATCCTCTTCTTGGCGATAGTGGTATTGGCGTGGACGGGATACATGGCCCAGACCAAGATCGCTCGACACCGATTGCTGAAGGAAGCGACATTGGGACGCAAGGTTGAACGGCTGGAAGCAATTTTGACGGAGGGGGTGTCGTCGCAAGACTTCGAGACGCTTGCCAAGCTGGCCAAGAATCCCAACACGCCGACGAGCGATTTGATTCGTCTTTATGATTTTTGCAGGCCGAGGATCAGCGAGCTTGGCGGTTCCGAATCCTTAATTCTCGTTGCCTTGGCAAAAAATCCACAAACGCCGCCGGATATTCTCGCCGCACTGGCGAGCTGTCGACAACCGTGGATCCGCGATCACGTGGCGGCAAATCCAAACACGTCGATCGGCACGCTTCGACAATTGGCAGCGGATCAAGAGCAGTTCGTTCGAGGGCACGCAGCACGTGAACTGCGTGCAAGAGAACAAAACAGGGAGTTCGAGACGCAATAGGGCGGACGCCGCCAGAAGCTTTTTCTTGTCTTGAAATCTTGGAGGGCCCCCCCTTTTTTTGTTCTTCCGGATACCTGGTCGGACGGTGGCTGGGGTGAGAGGCTCGCTTTCCGACATCGTGACGGCAGGCAAGAAGTCAGGGATGAACGTGAACCCCAGGGGGGACTCCTTGGCCGCCTTGCCGTCGAAATCCGTTGGAATTTCTATCCGTCGCGAGGTTATCCCCCTTGCTTGCGGCGACGTCACTGCAATACTTCATTAGTAGAGCCCCTACGGCGTTGGAAATTCCAAGCCTCAGGAGCCGACCATGAGTGCACAGAAATATCTTGGATTGTTGGCGGCCGCAGTCGTGGCTGCCGCCATTGGGCTGGCAGCTTTTTCGGCGACCCCGACCCTATCCCAAAGAGAGACGCCAGTGACCGAACGCAAGGCCAATCAAGAGGCATTGAAACGCAAGTTGAGTCCCTTGCAATATCAAGTGACCCAGGAGTCCGCCACGGAACCCGCTTTTCACAACGCATATTGGAACGAACACCGGGAAGGTCTCTACGTCGACATTGTCAGCGGCGAAGTCCTATTTTCGTCCAAGGACAAGTTCGACTCCGGCTGCGGCTGGCCCAGTTTTACGCAACCCGTCGATGGCGCTCAGGTGGTCGAGAGGCGGGACGCGAAACTCGGCATGATCCGCACTGAAGTCCGTTCCAAGGATGCGGACTCCCACCTTGGGCATGTGTTTGATGACGGCCCGGCGGACAAGGGCGGTTTGCGCTACTGCATCAACTCGGCATCTCTCCGATTTATCCCGGTCGAGGATCTGGAGAAAGAAGGCTACGGCAGCTTGCTCCCCTTGTTGGGCCGCCCGGCTCCTAAGTTGGCCGAGGAAATCGCCACCCTCGCGGGCGGATGTTTTTGGGGTATGGAGGAACTTCTGCGTCAGCAGCCTGGCGTCATCGCCACCGAAGTGGGATACACCGGCGGCGTTGTGTCGCATGCCACGTACCAAAATCACGAAGGCCATGCCGAGGCCGTTCGGATCCGGTTCGACCCGACAAAGACCAGCTTTGAGACGCTGCTGCGATTGTTCTTCCGCATCCACGATCCTACCACTCTGAACCGCCAGGGGAATGACAAGGGCCGTTCGTACCGCAGCGCCATTTTTTTCAACAGTCCGGCGCAGAAAAGCATCGCGGAAAAGGTGAAAGCTGAAGTCGACGCCTCCGGCAAATGGAAGAAGCCCATCGTCACCGAGATCACCCCCGCCGGTCCCTGGTGGAAAGCCGAGGACTACCACCAAAACTACCTTCAAAAACATCCAGGCGGATACACCTGCCACTTCCTCAGGGACTAGTGCGTGTCGCACAGACGTGTAGCGTTACCGGCGGCTTGATTCCACGGTTTCGAAAGCGAATCGGCACGCTACAGATTTGTGAAATGCGTTCTAGCCAGTCCGGGCGCTGGCGGTTGATCAAATGGGGAGAGTTGAAACGTCCCCGTTTCGACTCGTGGCAAGGAGAACATGTCCAACGACTTGGACTCTTGCACACGATGCGTTCCGAAGGTCGCCCAAAGGCGCTCATCGCCACAAACTAGCTGCGTCCCCGTTCCGATTCCCTGAAAATCAGTGATGTCCCGTTTTCCGTCCCACGTTTTCCGTCCCTGCAATGGATGGTGGGATATACAGAGGAGGTAGACATTTGCGGTCATGCTCCAGCTTGTTGCGGGCGGCGACAAGGTGTTTAATTTCTTTGGCCGCGTCCGATTCTTCCCGATTTCCAAATTCTTTTTTTCGTTTTGCAATCGCCCAATCAAACGCTTCAACTTGAAGTTCAAGGAGATTCTTGCCTTTTCTTCCTCGCCACCAATCTTCAATCTCCTTCTTCTTCTCCTCAGTCACTTGCTCGCCGATGGCACCATTGATCCGTGGAACGAACCGGTAGGTATAGTACCTTTCCTTACTACGCAGAGACATATGCTTACGGTAGACCTCAAGATGGGACGCGATGATTTCTAGGCAGACCTCACCCACGCAGGAGTTGTCGGCGTATGAATCCGACTTCCACGTCAGTGAGTAGCGTGTATCAGTGCAACCTTCCATCAGGAACGGCAGTGCTTCCGCGCAATGTTCGTAAAGTATTCGCCGATTTTTTTCGATCGGGCTTTGAGCCGCCCTGTCATAGCCAGGTGGAAAACTGGTTTGATCTTCACCGTAACATTTGATTGGCTTGTTTGGGCTGACGAGTCCTTTGACGAGTTCGCGGTAATCTGGTCGCGCGCCGTTGTCCTTGGTTTCTGCTTGCTGGGCAAAAGCAGTACTACAGACCACAGAAAAAGCCAAAACGGTCAGAAAGAGTCTCATCTTTCGTTCCTTTCTGCGGACATCCGGGGACCGACCGACGGGTTGATACTTGCATCCATTTCTCTAAGCCGGCCGCTTGGTCACGTTAGGGGAGTCAAAACGGGGGCGCAGCTAGTATGGACACATGCGGCGACGGCCAATGCCATGCTCACGATTTTTGTGACGGTCTCGCGGTCACTTTCGGATCGGGCGGGCCGCGTCGCTTTTGTGCTCGGCGATCCAATCTTCCAACTCTTTCCAATCGACCGGCGGAAGTTTTGAGCGGTCGGGCCGCAGGCTGGATGCGTTCTTGACGTAGACGTGCACGATCTCGGCGGGCGATTTGTCGGTGTTCCAATGCAGAAGCACGCGAATGCAATGCCGTAGCGAGCCCGGCACGTCCAACTCGTGAACGCACATCAACGCCACGTCGATCCAGCCCAACTGGCGGGCGGCCAACGCCGGAAACTCCGCGTCCAGATCGGTGGTCGTCGAAAAGACCGCGCTGCAAACGTCCTCGGGCCGGATGTCGTTTTGGCGGATCAGCAGCGCCAGCAGTTGACGCGTGGCCTTCAAAATCTCTTCGGGACTGTTGTCGTCGGCGGTCGTGGCGCCGCGGACTCCTCGGCACGGCATGGTGTGGTCTCTCTCTTTTTGCGCAGGACTAAATAAAACCGCGGAAAACCGAAAGTGCTGCAAACGTAAAGGCTACGCAAGGGTCGGCGGTCTGCGTCCGCCGCCGCTTTCGCCTGTATTTTAGTTTCTGTTGCCGAAAAGGTTGGGCGCCATGCCCACGCTTGTCGTGGGCATGTGGAAACCGCGAGAAAACCGCATCATGCCCACGACAAGCGTGGGCATGGCACCATTAGGGCCCCTTGCTGCAACAGAAACTATTTAACCAGGATGGCGAAACAAAACCCGTGGCCGCGGCTATCGCAGCACGGTCACGCGCGATCCGACCGATAGTATACCATAAAGATCCTGCAAGTCGCGTTCCCCGACGCAAATCGTGCCGCGGTTGTCGTCGCGGCCGATCGACTGCGGGTCGCAGGCCCCATGAATGCCGATCCGGTCGGTCAGGCCGATCCAGGCGGCGCCCAGCGGATTTTTCGGGTCGTTGGGCGGGATCGTCACGTTGTCAGGTCCGTAATAGGTCGGATTGACCACCTTGTCGCGGATGGTGTAGTTGCCTTCCAGTTTCGGCTGGTCCCGGCCCACGCCGATGCGGAACCGCCCGGCATAACGGTTTTGCACCATCAGGATCAATTCTCGACGATCCAACCGCACGACGGCCTCGAACGGGCCGCGGACCACTTTCATCTCGGTCCCCTGCGGAAGCGGCCGGTCTTTCGCTCCGGGATCGACGTTGGTCGGCGGCAGCAAGCCGTTGATGCGTCCCAGCAATTCCCAGGGCACGTTGTATTGTTGGGCGATGCGATCGAGCGTGTCGCCCGGCTGCGTTCGATAGGGCGGCTCCAGGTAATGCTTCCGAGAGTAGATCACCGTGCCGGCCAGTTGATCCAACAGATCGGTGATTTGCTTGGCCTGGTCGGGCGGTAGATCGGGATTGCCGTACAAGGTGCTCAGCGCCAAATGGGCTTCGGCCAGCTTGCCTTCGTCGAGTTTCTTTTTGACGGCGTCCATGAACGCGCTGAACTTGCTTTGCACCAGGGCGTCGACGGAATTGGCCGACGTCGTGCCGGGCGGCGGCGCCAAGTTGCGCACCACGCTCGACAGCGAATTGGAGGAGGGCGCGAGCCCCGATGCGGCGGACGGGACGGTGGGGTTGCCCGTCGTGGTCGGCATCGTGTTGGGCGCGCTCAGGCCGACGCTCGGCGGCACGGCAGCCGGCAAGGCGTTGGGGGCACTCGGCGCGCCCAAGACGGCAGCCGGATCGGACGGCACGACAGACGCCGTGGGCGACGTCGGCGGAACCGAAGAAGCGTAGGGCGCGGCCGGCGGAACCGAAGGGGTGTAGGACGTGGCCGGCAACGTCGGCGACACGTTCGACGGGGTGAGCGCGCCCGGTGCGCTGTTGGCCGGCTTCACGGCCAGCGGATTGTTCGACGGCGTCGCCCCGTTGGAAATTTCCAAGTTGGTCGGCGTCGCCGACCAGGGCGGGGCGGTCTCCGACGATCCGCTCGATGCGAGGTTGTTTTTGGTCAGCGAGCTGTAAATCCCGTATCCGATGGTCCCCAGCACGATGAGGATCAACAGGTTCTTCAGCGAGTTCATGTTCGTCCTCCTTGACGAATCACGTGGGCAGGCTCAAGCACGCGGATCATACGCAAAAGCCGGAAGCAATGCTATGGCAAAAGAGGGGCGTTCTTCGACCGTCGGCCCAGGCGGATTCGCTTTTGCGGGCTTCTTCAAATTGCGCAAATTGCCTATTTTCGGCATGGTCGCCCATTGCTTTTCGGGCTGGTTGGAGTATCATCGAGAGGTTTGGTGTTGCTCAAGAAAAAATCGCGAGGTGCCCTATGTCGGACAAGGCGATCCTGACCGTTGGCGATCAGCAAATCGAATTGCCCATTTTGGAGGGGACGGAAGGCGATCGCGCCTTGGACATCGCGAAGCTTCGCGATCGGACGGGGCTGGTGACGTTCGACCCTTCGCTGGGCAACACCAGTCTGTGCCGCAGCGCCATCACGTTCATTGACGGCGAACAGGGCGTTCTTCGCTATCGCGGCATCCCGATCGAGCAGTTCACCGACAAGCCGAACTTCGTCGAGGCGGCGTGGATGCTGATTTTCGGCCGGCTGCCGAAGCGCGAGGAGTTGGTCCGGTTCAGCAACCTGCTGACCGAGAACGAGCTGCTGCACGAGGGCGTGAAGCACCAGTTCCAGCACATTCCGCCCGACGCTCCGCCGACGGCCATTTTGTCGGCCACGTTGAGCCATTTGGCCTGCTATCATCAGGAGCTTTTGGCCCTGGAGGACGAGGAGTCGTTGGAGGAGGCGGCGGCCCGATTGATCAGCAAGGTGCGCACGATCGCGGCG
>JBDKTJ010000159.1:0-20297 GCA_039698075.1 Thermoguttaceae bacterium
ATTCCAGGTGCGGCGATTCGGCCGGATCAGCCTGAAGGAATATCTGTTGAAAGGGTTCTTCCTGCCCTCGAAACGGCCGACCTTCGACGTCCAAGCCTTGGACGGCGTCTCGCTGACCGTCAACGAACGCGAGCGCCTCGGGGTCATCGGCCACAACGGCGCCGGCAAGAGCACACTGCTGAAGCTGCTGGCCGGCGTCTATCCGCCGACGACCGGGCGACGCGCCGTTCACGGACGCATCAGCTCGCTGTTCGATATTTCCCTGGGCTTCGAGCCCGAGGCCAGCGGCTGGGACAACATCATGTACCGCGGCTTCCTGCAAGGCGAGACGCCGAAATCAATCCGCAAGAAAATGCAGCCGATCGCCGAGTTCAGCGAGTTGGGCGAGGAATTCCTGAACATGCCCATCCGATATTACTCGACGGGCATGATGGTGCGGCTGGCGTTTTCGATCGCCACGACGGTCAAGCCGGAAATCCTGTTGGTCGACGAAGTGCTGTCCGCCGGCGACATGGCCTTTCAGCAAAAGGCCCGCGACCGGATGCGCTCGCTGATGTCCAGCGCCCGCGCGGTGGTGCTGGTCAGCCACGATCTCGTGTCGGTCTCGTCGTTGTGCGACCGCGTGTTGTGGCTCGATCACGGAAAATCACGCATGATCGGGCCGGCCAAGGAAGTCGTCGCGGCCTATATGGACCAAGTGGCCAACCAGTCGCAACCGCAACGTCAGGCGGCGTAAAACACAAACCCATCGGATCCCTATGTATTCCTTGGCGCTGATCTCCCTGGCGACGTTCATGGTCTCGTTGACGCTGACGCTCGGCGTCCGAGCCGTCGCGCGCCGATGGAGCGTCGTCGACCGCCCCGACGGACGCCGCAAACTGCACGATCACCCGATTCCGCTTTGGGGCGGAGTGGCCGTCTACGGCGCCACAGCGCTCGGCCTGCTCGTCCTTTGGCTCCGCAATCCCGCCGACGCCGAACTGGCCAACCTGAGCGTCTTGTGGCTCGTCAGCGCCGGCTTCGTCTGTTTCTTCGGAAGCATCGACGACCTGTTCGATCTGTCCTCGCGAGTGAAACTCGTTCTGCAAATCGTCTCGGTGTCGCCGATCGTTCTGATGGGCCATTATGTGGATCGCGTGGTGATGTTCGGCTGCCCGATCGAATTGGGCTGGCTCGGTGTTCCGCTGACGGTGCTCTGGTTGGTCGGGTGCATCAACGCCCTGAATCTGCTCGACGGCATGGACGGTCTGGCCTCGATCATCGGACTGTCGACCCTGGTCATCATCGGCGCGATCGCCGCCAACGAGGGCCGCGAGTACGTCGCGCTGATGGCCCTGGCGATGGCGTCCTCGCTAGGCGGTTTCTTGATCTACAATCTCCCGCCGGCAAGCATTTTTCTGGGCGATTCCGGCAGCATGGTCATCGGCCTGAGCCTCGGGTTGTTCGGCATCGAAGGCAATCTGAAAACCACGGCTACGCTGGCCATCACTGCGCCGGCGGTCGTCATGACTCTGCCGATGTTCGACATCTGCGCCGCCGTGGTGCGACGCAAACTGACGGGCCGGCGACTGGACGCCCCCGACCGATTGCACATCCATCACCGATTGCTCGACCGCGGCTGGACTCCCTGGCAGGTGTTGTACCTGATCGGAGCGGTCTGCTTGTTGACGGGCGCCGCGGCCGCCGCTGCGACGATCTTCCGACGCGACGTGCTGGCTTGGGTCGCCGCCGTCAGCCTCGTCGTGTTGATGATTCGTTTGCGGCTGTTCGGCTACGAAGAGTTCGCCTTGGCCAAAGGGGCGTTGGTTCGGGCTCGCCGGGCGTGTTTCCGTTTTCTCTTGAACTTGCTGCCGTGGCGACGCGGCGGCGACGAGGCCGCGACGTCCGCAGGTTTGCCGGCGTCCGGTCCGGTCAGCGAACCTCCAACCCCGCTGCTCTGGGACGTCTTGCTCCGCAACATCCGACCTTGGAACATCCGGCAAGTGGAATTCCTTGCGTCCCAAAACGAGCAAGCCCGCCGCGTTTGTTGGACCGACCCGTCGCTGACGGCGTTGGATCGCTGTCGTTGGTCGATTTCCGTGTCGTTGCCCGGCGAAGGCCATGATTTTTGCGAGTTGCGCGTGTCGAGCGTCCATCCAGTCGGCAACGGCCGCGATCTCGACGTGCTCACCACGTTGCTAAAAACCTTCGTCGCCCATTTTGCCGACCACGCCGATCAATTGTTCGGTCCGGCGCTCGACGCCGAAACGCATCGCCAACCGCAACGCAAGGCGGCGTAAAAAGAGAAGGATTGGGGATTCCAGGATACCGAGGTCCAAATGGAATCCTCGCTCGAATCCCTAATCCCTAATCCCTCGTCTCGCATGTCCACTCCCGATCTCGACATTGGCGTCATCTACACGCACGAGCGCGACCTGATGCCGCGGTTGCTCGAAACGATGGCGCGCTCGGGCCGCGGGCTGTCGATGCGGTTGCTGTTGGTCGACAATGCCTCGGACGGCGTTCGACCGTGGCTCGGATATTTTTCGGAAACAGAGGTCTTGAAAAACTCGCGGCGGCTTTCGTACGCCGCTAATTTGAATCGGATTCTCGACGCCTCGACCGCCCGATATGTGCTGCTGATGAACACCGACATGTATTTCGATCCGAACGAGCCGTGCCTGGCTCGGATGGTCGAGTTCATGGACTGTCAACCGCGATGCGGATTGGCCGGCTGTCGGCTGCTTCACGCGGACGGTTCCGAGGCGTTGGCGGCCCGGCGATTTCCGACGCTGCCGTTGATCGCGGCCCGGCGATGTGGATTGGGGCGATGGCTTCGCCGCAGCGTCGATCGTCACTTTTACGCCGAACGCGCCCCGACGGACACCTGGTCGTGCGATTGGCTTTCCGGCTGTTTTTTGATGTTCCGCCGCGAGGCGATCCGCCAGGTCGGCCGTTTCGACGAAGGGTATGGAAAATATTTCGAGGACGTGGACATCGGTCTGCGCACCGCCCGGGCCGGATGGCACGTGATGCACCACGGAGCGACCTTTTGTTATCACTTGGAGCAGCGGGCCAGCCGGCGATTGCTTTCCGCCGACGCCTGGCGTCATTTGCGGGCTTACGTGCATTGGCTCGGCAAATGGGGCGTGTCGGTCCCAACCTCAGCGCCTTCGCCCTCCACGGTCAAAAACCCCTGAGACATCGAGCGTTTTTGGAACGACCGACGACCATCCGTCGCCCCATGCAAACCCCCTCTTTCGGACAACCCTCGCGTTGACTTGACCCACGACGTCGTCGAGGATAAAACAGGTAACACTATGGCTTTGGTCACGCTACGAGTCCTGGACGGCGCCGATCGGGGGCGGGTGTTCTCCGACATGCCCACGCCGCTGACCATCGGCCGCGAAGAGGGCAACCCGATCCAGTTGAACGACGAGCGGGTCAGCCGGTTTCATCTGAAAATCCAGGAAGATGAAGATCAGGATAAAATCGTCCTGACCGATCTGCAAAGCACCAACGGCACGAAGCTGAACGGCGAAGCCGCGACGATCGCCGTCGTGCGTCCCGGCGACGTGATCGCGGTGGGCCGGACGCTTCTGTTGTTCGGCGCGCCCGAGGAAATCGCCCAGCGGTTGGCCGCGTTGCGCGGGACCGATCTTTCGACCGGCGTGCTGCAGGGCGCCGACGAGTTCGACGAAGAGCCGAGCGCGGCCTCGTTGGATTTCGAGTTGAACTTCCGCGACGATCCGGAGGCCGAGGTGTTGCTGCACACGCTTCTGCCGCCCGAGCTGCCCGCGGCGCTGAGCCCCGGCCAAAACGCCCAACTGGCCGAGATGCTTCAGTACATCAATCTTCGGATGCGAGGCTTGCTGCAATCGGTCCGCGTGAAGCAGAAAAGCGACAACGTGACGCTCAACCAGCGCCAGTGGCAAAACCTGCTCGACCTGCAAGTCCGTCTGGCCGGCTACCTGCGGCGCATCGGCGAGCCGGGCGAATAACGGCCCCGATTCTCGACATCCCGCGGGACTTTTGCGTCAAACCGTCGCCAAGAACTCCAGCAGCGCGCGGTTGAACGCCTCGGGATTTTCCCACGGCGAAAGATGGCCCGCCTCGGGCGCCTCGACGTATCGCGCGCCGGGAATCGCGTCGGCCACCGTGCGCATCTCGGCCGGCGGCGAACTGACGTCCTCCCGGCCCACGACGATCAACGCCGGACATCGGATCTCGCCCAGCCGCGATCGCATGTCGGGCCGATCCGCCATGCCGCGCTGTGCGGCCGCCACCGCGTGCGGGTCGCTCGACAGCATCACGCGCCGCAGCGGCTCGATCCGCTCGGGCCGAAGCCGCTGGGTCGACGCGCCGAACACCCGCGGCGTCATTCCTTCGACCAACGACCCGACGCCCTCGCGCAGCACGCGATCGGCCGCGACCCGTCGTCCGGCGGCCACGTCCGAGCTGTCCGCCGCCGCCCGGGTGTCGCAAAGCACGAGCGCCCGCAGGCGTTTTGCATGGTTTTGCCAAAATTGCAGCGCGATGTAGCCACCCATCGAAAGCCCGCACAACACGACCGGATCGTTCACGCCCCGGGCGTCGAGCAACCCGACCAGGTCGTCGGCCAATTCGGCCATCGTCGCCCGATCACCGCCGAACATCGGACTGCGTCCGAATCCGCGCAGGTCGGGCGCCAGCACTCGATAGCGGCTCGCCAACGCGTCGATCTGATGGTTCCACATCGTGTGGTCCAACGGAAATCCATGCACCAGCAGCACGGGCGTTCCCTCGCCGCGATCGACGCAATAAAGTTTCGAGTTTTGCGATGTCCGAGTCATTTTCCTTCCCTTTGCACGTTTTTCAACAACTCTCATAGAATACCAGAAACGCAGGCCCTCCAAAAGTTGCACAAAGCGTCCATTTCCCGGTCACGCGAAATGGGTGCAATCCCCGTCGGCCGAGAATCGGATTTGCGGCCCGGCGGCCCAGTCGCTACAATTTCGCTCATGGTCGACGCCACGCACCAACCCGTGCCCGATTTCCCCCGCATGTTGGCCGGCGGTCCCGAGACGCTTCGGCTTACGTGGACCGGCGTGTGGTTGTTGACGTTCACCGGCGCGGCCATTCAAATCGCAACGGTTTTCGTCGCGGGCACGATGGCCGATCCGATGCATCAACTCGCCACAGCCGCCGCGCTGCTGGTCGGTGCATTGCTGACCGCCGCGATCGCGGCCCGCTGGCTCGGCGAACCGCTGGGCATCACCGCCGGGGTCTTTCAACTCAGCGGTTTTTGGGCGATTCGGGCGTTTTCCGGCGCGTGCGACAGCGAGCCCCTGGTTGCCACGTTGGCCACGGCCATGCTCGGGCTGTTCGCGTGGGCCAACGTCCCAGGCCGACGGCCGTCGAATGAGCGATTCGGCGTTCGATCGCTTTTTTACGTCTGCGGCGCCTCCCTGTTGTGCCTCGGCGGACTTGGGCCCTGGATCGCCCTGCTGCTGGCCAGCCTCGCCTATTTGCTTTGGAACCAGGACGGTCGGGCGTTTCGATTTCTGGTGCATCCGGCGGGACTCGCGCTGCTGGTTTTAACCGCCGGCTACGTCGCGTGGCGCGATCGGCCCATGCCGCCGCCGATCACGTGGGACGGGTCCGCGCTGCTCGACCCGTTGACCGGCATGTTGCCGTGGACGCCGTTCGTCGCGGCAGCCGTCGCGATCGGCTGCTGGCGCGGTTACGACGCCGTGCTGTTTTGGCGGCTCGCGGCCTGCTGGATCATCGTGCCGCCGCTGTTGGCCGCGGGCCATTGGTTCCCGGCTCACCTCGCCACGGCGGTCGTCGTCGCGCCGCTGTCGATGTTGTCGGCCGCCGGACTTTATGAAATCGTTCTATTCGCGCGATTTTGGCGTCGCCGCAAGAAATAAAAAGACCTCCGTGAAGTGGAACGAACTCCACGGAGGTTTTTTTCTTACATCAGGGGGGACTCAAAGGCGATTCCGCCGCTGACTCCCAATCACAACCCCCTGGATCACGGCACCACCGCGCGAACGGCGTTGCGGATCGGACGGCCGGGGATGTACACCTTCCCGGTTGGACCGACCACGACCGGACGAGCAACCATCACGGGCGCGGGCGCCAAAATCGGCGAGTAAGCCACGCGAGGCTGAGCCATGACCACCGGCGCCGGATACGCATAAACCGGCTCCACGACGGGATAGGGATAATAGGCGTAACCAACCGTCGGACCGACGTACCAACCTCCGTAAGCCGTCGAACCGAGCAGCAGGATCGCCACGGCGACCAACATTAGATTTTTCATGCGAGCACTCCTTCCAAAATCTCGTGGGACAGATTGCGAATCTGCCATTCTTCCAGGACAGGCCCTCGACCTGTCCCTCCCCCACGTCGTTGCAACAGGCGAAACCACCCGTCTTACGACGCTGCTGAATTATAGGTCGCAAACCGCCCGTCTGCAACCAGCGTTTACAGGTCGCCCAACTCGTCGCGGCGTCGCAACAAGAGCCAAAGAAAAAACGGTCCGCCCAACAGGGCGGTAAGAATTCCCGCCGGCAATTCGGTCGGCGCCATGACGGTCCGCGCCGCCGTGTCGCAGACCACCAACATCGTGCCGCCGAAAAGCCACGAGGCCGACAGCAATCGGCGATGGTCCGGGCCGACCAGCAACCGGCAGATGTGCGGGGCCACCAGCCCGACGAATCCGATCGGACCGCACACCGACACCACCGCCCCGATCATCAGCGACACGGCGAAGAACAACGCCAGCTTGGTCCGCCGCACATCGACGCCGCGGCTGTGGGCAAACTCCTCGCCCGTGCACAGCAGATTCAACTCGTGCGTCAAGTACCAAACGATCAGGCTGCCGGAAACCACGAACGGCGTCAACGTCAGCACGTCGCCGAACGTCACGACGCCCTCCAGTCCGCCCATCACCCAACGAAGCATGCGGAACGAACGGGTGAAATCGCTGATGTATTGCAGAAAGAGGATCAGGCTGGAAAAGAAGAAGCTGACGGCCACGCCGGCCAACAACATCGTGGCGGTCGACGAGCCACGTCGGCTGCCGGCCGTCAGGGCGTAGACGACCACGATCGAGGCGACCGCGCCCAAAAAGGCCGCCAGCGTCACGCTCGGCACGCCCCAGAACAAAAAGATCCATTGCTGCTGGATGCAAACGGCCGCCCCGAGCGACGCCCCGCTCGAAACGCCCAACGTGAACGGCGTAGCCAAGGGATTGCGAAACATCGCCTGAAACGCCATGCCGCTGGTCGACAGCGCCGCGCCGGCCAAAAACGCCGCCACGACGCGCGGGATGCGCAGTTGCCAAAGGATATCGAACGACCAGCCGTCGCCCGAGCGGCTCCAAAGCGACTGCAACGGGATCGGCTCCATGCCCACGAACGGAGCGACGGCCAGCGCCGCCAGCGCCACGACGAACAAGACGGGAATGGTCCAACGATTCATCGCGGCGGCTCCTCCGACGTTTTCAAAACACCGCCGCGAGGAACGATCATCGGCATGCCCGTCTCGGGATGCGCGACCAACAGCGGCGCCGCGCCGTAAATGCGTCGCAGCACGCCGGGCTCCATCACGTCGGCGGGCCGGCCCTCAAACACCAGCGAGCCGTCGCAAAGGGCCAAGATGCGGTCGCTCTCCAACACGGCGTGGTTTAGATCGTGCGTGACCGCGACGACCGTCACGCCGAGCCGGCGATTGGCCGACGCCACCAGCGCGAGAATTTCGTCCTGATGGCGATAGTCGAGAAACGTGGTCGGCTCGTCCAACAGCCAGACCGTCGCGCCCTGGGCCAGCGCCGCCGCGATGGAGATTCGCTGCCGCTCGCCGCTGCTGAGCGTGTCCATCCGACGGCCGGCGAACTCGAGCGCGTCGGTCGCGGCCATCGCCTCGCGGACCGCCTGATGATCGGACGCCCGAACCGTGGCGAAGGGACTCAGATGCGGATAGCGACTCATCAACAGGAACTGTTCGACCGAAAACGGCATCGCGCGGCTGTCGGCCTGCGGCACCAACGCCGCCAGTTTGGCCAGGTCCGACTGACGCCACCCGCGCCACGATCGGCCTTCGATGTCCAACTCGCCCGAAATCTGCCCGACGACGATCCGGTCGAGACATTTCAACAGCGTCGTCTTGCCGGCGCCGTTGGGGCCGACGATCGAGACATACTCGCCTTGTCGAACTTGAAACGAGACGTCGCGCAGGATCGGCTTCCGGCCAATCGTGCAGCCGAGACGGCGGGCCTCTATCACTATGCGGCCGTCCGAAGGTCGGGTCATGATTTTCGGCCCTCTCCGGCGGCGGGTTTTTTTGCGTCGGGATGCAACAGCTCGGCCAGGTCCTCAACCAACCGGATGAACCGCGGCCCCGGCACCAGCGCGTAATCCTGGTCGATCACAAAGACCCGATGACGCCGGACGGCCTCGACCCGCGGCAGACTGCTCCAATCGGCCACGATCGCCGAACGCCCCAAATCATCCACCACTTTTTTCGGCGCCAGATCAACGATCACCTCCGGATTGAGCCACGCGATGCCCTCAGGCGAAACGATCGGATTACGGACGCCGCGCTGCTGGTAGGCGTTTTGACCGCCCGCCCATTGCAAAATCCGATCGAAGTAACCGTCGACCCCCGCCAGATACACGTCGGCCAACTGCCCGCGTCCAAACGTGCGATCGAGGGCCAGCAACACGCGAGGGCAAGACTTTCCTTCCGTGCGGCGTCGGATGGCTTGCAGCCGCTGGGTGTATTGCTGGGCCAATCGTCGGCCTGCCTCCTCGCGGCCGGCGATGCGTCCGATCGTGCGAAACGAATCCAAAATGCCCTCGACGGTCCGGTGCGACACGACCAGCACGGGAATGTGAAGTTTCTGGAACTCGGGCAACGACTGCCAGTGATCGTCGAGCATCACGATCAGGTCGGGATGCAGCCGGACCATCGCCTCGAAGTTGGGATCGTAATAGCCGCCGGTCCTGTTTTTTTGGGCGACCTCGGGCGGATAGGCGCAATACCGGGTTACGCCGACCACGCGGTCGCCAAGCCCCAAGGCGTACAACGTCTCGGTGATGCTCGGGGCCATCGAGATGATCCGATGGCTGTCGCCGGCCGCAACCGCCGCCCGATCGGACTCGCCCATCCATCGATTCGCCCAAAGGCTGACCGAAAACAGCAGCACGATCGCCGTGATGAGGATGGTTCGAGCAGTCATAACCTTTCAGAGTAGACGTCCGGTCGGGTCGGGTCAACGTCTCGGGCGGCGAGGTTTCTCGGGCCGGACTTTTTCTTATGCCATCATTTTGATCTCGCGGAGAGTCAAAACGATGACACACGGTCGTCGTCCGCCGTCCCCTGGAGCGACCGGACTTGTTTTGTAAGTTCCTATTGTTCAACAACTTGCGCACGCCACAAAAATTCGCACCCAAAACGCGACGACATTTGCATGTCTCTTGAGTCGTCATGGATCCGGTGCGATTGACGCACCCGAACAGCCCCCTGGTTCTCCAAAAGGATTTTCGATCATGAGACGCGCGATGATGCTGTTGGCCGTTGCTGGAATGCTGTGCGTGGCGGCGGGTCAAGCCGAAGCCCACGGCCCGGGACCCATGCGGCCCCATCATTACTATCACGGAGGACGACCGCCGGTCGTGGTGATGCGGCCGCCAATGGTCGTGGGTCCGCGCTATTGGGTCGCGCCGCCACCGCCTCCGCCGATGTGCCCGCCGCCCTGCTACGAACCCGCTCCCATGTCCGGTTTTTATTACTATGGCCGAGGCATTTCGATCGGAGTCGGATTCTGACCGACATGGACGGCTCCGCCGCCTGCGACTTCACGAAACTTGGAACGCGCTCAGCGACGAGCGGCGGCCGACGGACTGGTTTCGAACACCACGATCGCATAGACCGGCAGCGGCGGCAGTTCGATCGTCGCTCCGCCGGTCAGCGCGGTGGACGACTCGGGCGACAACAGTTTGACTGATCCGGCCTTTTGCCATTTCGGTCCCACGGAAAGTTTCAATCCTTCCTGCGGCGACGGAGCGGCATAGTTGACCAGATGCACGACCAGGCGACCGTCGGGCAGCTCGTAGGCCGCCAGCGCCACCTTGTCGGAGCCCGTCACGCGGGCCGAAAACTGATCGCCGAGCGTCTTTTGCACCGCGGCGGCGATCTCCGCATGCGCCTTGGACAACGCGACCCACGAGGCATACGCCTGCTCCATCGCCGGCGCCGTAATCAGACTGGCCGGCAATCGGACGATCCGGTCGCCCTTCAAATCGGCCAGCGGATCCGAATTGCGCGGACGTCCTTGTTCATCGCAACGTCCGTTGTCGCCGAGGAGCAACAGCCCGCCGCCTTTTTGGACGAACTCATGAATCTTGCGGCATTCGCTGTCGCTCAGATGCGACTGGCCGGCGAGCACCAGCGTACGGAAGCCCTTCAGACGGTCCATGTTGTCGCCAAAAACCGTCTCCCAAGGGAAACCGTCGCGGATCAACACCTCCTGAACGCCCTGGACCAGCGACGCCGCCGCGGTTGCGTCGTAGGCCATCGACGCGAAGGTCTCCAAAACAGCCACGTCGCGCACCGGTCGGGCGTCCTTCCGCAAACCTTCCGTCTTATGGGCGAAACCGAGATACTGTTGCAGCGACTCGCGAAGCTCCGGCCGCTCGATGCGCATGCGCCCGTCGTGCTTGTCGTCCAACCGCAACGCCCAGTTCGTGCCCGGGATGCCGTTCAAGGCGATGGCTTCGGCCACCTGAAGTTTGACCTCTTCGGGCTTTTCGGGCAGGTGCGGCTTGCCGTTCATTTGCTTCCAAGTGGTCGATACGACGCGATAGCCCACCGCGTCGGCATGTTTGTGGGCGCGAATCTGCGAGATCAGCACATCGCCCAACATGCGGGCGAAGTTGCCGTTCTCGGCGAACACCACGTCCATCGACCCGCCGATCATGGGCGGCCAAAGGGCACGTCGCTGCAGTCCGTTGAACCCGCGGGGATGGGTCGGATTGTTCAGCATAATCACGTCAGGCCGCACGCTGCGGGCGTAATCGGCGATTTCACGATTGGCCTCTCCGAGGCTCTCACAACGGAACAGAACCCACGCCTGCACCAGCGGATCGGTGATCTGACCGCCACGCGGCAACTTGCGCGGCTGCGCGATCTTGTCGAACGACTCGACGCCGAACCGCTTGCATTGGCCGGGATACCGAGCGGCCATCCACTTCTTAAAGGCCTCCTCGCATCGCTTGCAGTAACACGGCTGGAAGTAGTCGTTGTCGAAATGCAGGCCGTCCAGGCCGACCTCCTCCAGGCCGACGCGCATCACCCGCTTCAGGTAATCGAGAAACTCCCGGCTACGGATGCACGGGGCCCAGCGTTTCTTGTCGCTTCCCCAACAACGATACTTGCCTTGCTCGTCGAGCTGAACCCACGAGGCGGCGTCGGGCACTTCGTTCGGAAAGGTGTTGGAGTAGATCGTCTGCCACTGGCAATAGCCCATCATGCGAATCCCGTTGCGATGCGCCGCTTCGACCAAATGCTTGGTGCGCTGAATCTCGTCCTGTTCGTGATTCAGGCCGAACCCCTTGAAGAAGTGCGTCACCGCCAGATTGACGCCCACCTCGGACATCATGCGGGCGGTCTGCTCCTCGTGAAGCCGATCGTACCAGGCGCTCAAAAAGGGCGAACTGGTGTTGACGCCACCCACCACGCTGCCCTTCGAGTGAACATAGTGACTCAACGGCTCCCATCCCCACCACGACCAATAGTAGAACGAGTTTTTCGGCGACGTCGGTCCGAGCGACGTCGGAGTCTTTTTCACGACGTCCTCTTTTCCAAAAACCAACAAACCGTCGGCGCCCAAGGAAGCCAACCCACCGACGCCCAACATGCCCAAAAAGTCTCGTCGTTTCATCATCCACCTTGATGGTTCGTTTTTCCGTTGAATCGTTTTTCGGAGGGCGATTCGCCCACGCCACGCTTTGCAGACGCTCAGGAGGCCGCGGCCTTGAATCGGATCGCGGCGTATCGAACAAACGACTCGGGCAACTCGAACGACCCGTCGTCGGACGGTTTCAACGTCACCGGCTCCGCGAGATAGGGCGAATACAAGACGGGCTGCTCGTCGCGGGCGAGCCAATCGCCGAGGCGAATCCGCAGTCCCTTCGGCTTGTCGTCGCCGTAATAGATCACATGCACCACGCAAGCGTCCGGCAGACGGTACACATCGACGTAGGTCATCGGCATGGCCGCGTCGCCTCCGTCCAATCGGGCGGCGAGCCCCTTCTTAGCCACGTCCTCGACGGCCTTCAAAATCTCGGCGGCGCGTTTCGGCATGACCGGCAGCACGGCCATCCGGCTGCCCTTCGGCGGCAACGGAATCTGGCCCGGACATTTGGCGAAATATCGGACATTCGGCCGATCCAACAAATCGGCGAACGGCAAAGGCTCGCGGACCTGAGACCTCTCGTCCCGCCGCCCGGTCGCGCCGGTGAGAATCAGCGCGCATCCGCGTTCCGACGCCGCCCGAATCGCCGCGCACTCCGCATCGCTCAGACTGGTCTCATTGACCAGGATCAGCACGTCGCGATCGCCGAGCTGCTTCAATCGCGACTCGTTGGCCACGCGATAGGCGATGCGTCCCAACAACGCCTGCTCGAAGCCGATCTGGCTGTTGCCCGAATGATACATCCACACGTTGGCGGCCGACTGCGAATCGACGTAAAGCGGCTCGTGATCCCGCGCGAAACCCATGTAGCGTTTCAACGCGGCGTGAAACTCCGGCTGCTCAAAAAAGGCGGCGCCATCGTGGTTTTCGGCCGGTCGCAGCGCCCAGGTCGCCGCACAAATCTGCCCGCCGCACGCCAGCGCCTCGGCCATGTCCAACTCGACGGTCGACGCCTTTTTCGGCATCAAGATTCCGCCCTTGCTGTTTCGGAGCCAATTAGTCGAGAACGTCACGCGGCCGACGGCCGTGCCCCGTTTCAGACTGCGCACTTTCGTGATCAACGCGCCGTCGAGCACTTGTGGGGTGTCGTGGTTTTCGGCGATCGCCAGATCGTACCAATCCGGATTGCCGGGGATGAGATCCAGGTAGGTCGCCAGGGCCGCACCGGGCTTGCGACGATGCACGAACTCGCGCATCTCGCGGAATCGTCGACGGTGGACATCCCAACGAAAACGGGCCAACTCCTGCCGAAGCGGATCCGTTCCCCAAGCGTCCTCCGCCGGCATGACGATCTCGGTGAAATCCGACACGCCGAAACGCTTGGGCGGCGTCGGATAACGCTCCGTCAAATAACGTCGAAACGCCTCCGTGCACTTCTTGCAGTGACATAGGTAGCGCGTGCCGTCGAACTCGACGCCGTCCATGCCCGCGTGGTTCAGACACTGATCCATCACACGCTTCACATACGCAAGGTACTCGTCGTGGATGGGGCACGCATTCCAACGCCATGTCGCCGCTTTCGCATAGGTGAGCATCTCGCCCTTCTCACCGCGCTGAATCCACTGCGCCAGCTCCGGCACTTCCTTGAGCATCGTCTCATGGACGACCGTGTTGAACTGATGATAGCCGAGCACGCGGATGCCTCGGGCGTGCGCGCGGCGGGTGAAGTCGGCTGCCAAATCCATTTCGGCCGCCTCGGCCTGCAACCCAAACCCTTTGTAATAGTGCGTGGAAACCAGATTGATGCCGACCTCGGCCAGTTGGTCGAGGATTTCGTCCGAGTGCATCCGATGGAACCATTTTTCGAGCCAGGGTCCCGTCGTGATGCCGCCCGCCCCGCCGCCGTTGCGCCGATAGAATTGGAGCGGCTCCCACAGCGCCCAAACCCATCGCAGCTTGCCGTAGGCAATCCAATCGGGCACCTCAAGGTCGTCGTCCGGCGCGAGACGATGTCGCGTCGTCGCCAGTGGAGCGCCTAACGAGAACGCCGTTCGCGCGACGAACGGAAAACCGATGGCGGCCGTTACCGCGCCCTTCAACACTTCTCGACGTGTCCAACCATTGTCCTTCATGGCAATTTGATCCGTTTCTAAGAGCCAACGTTTTGCAATTTCGATAACTCGACAATCGCGTCGGCCAGCCGATGACGCTGCTGCTCGAACTGGCCGGGCGTCCAATCACAAATATAATGGAGGTAAGAAAACTTGCGGAATGAATATTTGGCGTCGCCGGCCGCTATATCCATGTTGATCGCCGCCGACAACTGTTTCAAGACCTTTTTGGCGCGGATCAACGCCGCGCCGCCGACGCCCTTTTTCTCACACTCGGCCACCATCCGTTCGAGGGTGTAGGCGTACAGGCTGTCGTTGATGCCCTCTCGGTAGCATTCCCACTGGATCGTTTCGATCGGCCCGTCCAACCCGGGATAAACCGCGATGTGGTCGTGTCCCTCGCCGTCGAAGTCGCAGAAGGGCGACGATTTGCCGGGGTCGCGGAATTGCCAATAGATCTCGCCGGTGGCCCGACTGTTCCAGAAGAAAAAACCGCTCTTCAACCGCATAGGCGTGAAATAGTGTCGCGTGGCGTTCGAGTACCACCAAAAAGTGTCGCCGTCGGCTCGGGCCGCATTGAGCGCGTCGGGCCAGACAAAGCCGTTCACGACCGCCAACGAATGACACCGCACGTCGAGCCACGGCGCCAAGGTTTTGGCCGCCAAGGCGCTCACGGTGGCATAGGTGCGGATGCCAGGGACTTCCTTGCACGCCTGAAGGTACGGCACGGCCTTCTCGAGCTTCTCGCCTCGAAACGGCTCGTCGATCGGATAGTACAGGAACTCCGGCCAGCCCTGTTTTTTTCGCTCCGCCTCCAACTCGCGAACCAACTGCGTCACGTTTGCCCGAATCTTCGGCGTGATCTCACGCTCGCCGCAGTTCAGGCAAACGGGAAACGGACCGTCGAAGCCGCCCACTTCGCGCACCAACCCCATCAACCACCGCAGATAGCCAAAATCCCAAGAATCGGGTTTTGCTCGCACGGACACGTCCGGCCCCAACGTAAAGCAGATATTGTTCAGGCCGTGCTCGCGGATGTTCCGCAAATCGGCCAACACGAGTCGGTCGCCGTCCTCCCGATTCGGATAGTAGTAGATGCCGTAGGCCATGGACGGCGGGCGGTGCAGATGAAACGGCAACACCTCGACCTCCAGGGCCACATCCACCGCCGGTGCGTCCGCCGCCTCGACCGACAGCTTGCCTTGATACTTGCCGGCCTTCGCATTGTCGGGCACATGAATCGTCAGCCAAAACTGGCGTGTAACGTCCGGACGAACCCACAGCTCGCCGTGCCGCCCCTGGGGTTCGAGCAACTCGGGCACGATCATGAACTGTTTGGGCCCCAACATGTCGTCCACCTGCGGCCAGCAGCGGACCACTTTTACGTCGATCCGATCGGCGGGAATCGCGCCGGCATCGCCCTGAAGCGAATCGACACTCAGCCGAAGGTTGCGTAATGGACGAAAGGCGCGAACGGCCAGCGTGGCCGCTTCGTACTCGCCTGGCGTTGCACGCACCTGAAGCCGCCGAGTCACCTCGGACTCCGCGGGAACCGTGCTCGGAAAAATTTGGCTCGTCAACGGCCTCGTAAAGACTTCGTAACCGCGAGCCTTGCAACGCGAATTCGTTCGCAAGCGGCCGGCCGGCTCATCCGGCTTGCGTTCGCGCCATTGGTCGAGCAACGCCGGCGACCGTTTGACGAATTGATCTTCCAACTGCTCGACCGCCGCCTGCACCTCGGTCCACCGATCCAACGGCGCTACGATCAGGGCGGTCACCGTCGACGCCTTTTGCGACTCGAAGCGGATTTCCAACGTGCCGTCGGTCACATTGGCGACAAACGTCTCCGCGTCGCAGCCGCCGGCGCCGCCCGTGCCGACGCGCGGCGCAACCACCTGCCCCTGGGCCAGAATGCGCATCCCGGGCACGGCCCGATCCGGATCGCCCGTCACCACGGCCACGGCATATTTTCCATTAGGCGTCTTGACGAGAAAACTGTGCCCGTCGCGGCCCTTGGCGGCCAGACCCGCCACAAAACTGCGGATCAACGGGAAGCCGTCCTCACGATCCACGCCGACCAGACCGTCCGTGTCGCGCCAACCGTAGTCCTCGTCCGACGCACAACGCGTCGTCTCATTCACCGGCAGCCAGCCTTTGGTCGGCGACGAGGTGCGGCCGCCGAAATCGAACTTTAGGACCGGCCCATGGCCCGCCAGCGTCGCCCGACGTTCGGCAAGCGGCTTGGCTGGCGGCATCACCTTGATCTCGTGAATGCGGATTTTACCGGCGGCGGCGTCGAACACAAAGCGAATATGGCGGAGACGTCGCGGCGGATCAAACGCGGCCACCAGCGGACCGGACGAACTCCAATAGCCGGCCTCCGACGGCGACGTCGTGGACTTTTGAGGCTCGATCGTGGCCAACTCGACCCAACGACTGCCATGTCGCCCCTCGACGCGGATCGACCCGCCTGCCACTTCATCAGACACCCAGACGGCCACGCGTCCCACAAGCTGTTCTTGGTTTAGGTCCACCTCGGCCCAATGCGGCGGCTCGACCAGTTTGTCCCGCTCGGGCGTCCAATAACCGCCGGTCACACGACCATCGATCATCTCGGTCGCCGGATGATTCTTCCGTTTCGGACCTTTGACTTCTTCAATTTCGCTGCTGACTCGCACCGTGGCCCCCGAAGCAAAGTTCTCCGGGTCGTGCAAGTTCGTCGACGCGGCCGAAAGACCGCTCAAAACCGCCAACAACATGCCGGCCGAAAGCCAACACGCCAACCCGCGTCGCGATGCGATGCAAGAAATCATCTCTTCCTTTCCGCCGGTGCGACGAACAAAGCCGTTCAAAACGACGCTCGATCCAACGCCGCAGTTATCTGACATGTCGGATGAGCGGCATCACCGGTTTTTTGGTGGGCTGTCGATTGGAGGAAGTCTGGGTCTGTGCTGAATTTTCCGTCGCTCGTTGGCATTCAACGTCTCGAGCGGCGATAACACGGCTGGCTTTTGACGGCGGTACGCAAGGCGGAATCGAAATCAGGTCGCGGTCCCAATGTCCGTGACGAAACATTCGGGCAATGGCATAGACGGTGCCGTCGGAGGTCACCGCGATGGAATGCACGCACACGGGCCTCTGACCGTCGGGCAAGAAAACGCTCCCGTGGTCCACGCACTGGTTGGTCCGAAGATCGTAGGTCACTAGATGCAGGTTTTCCTGCTTTTCTTCGGCCAGTTCGGGATTGGCGGGCGGTTGTTCGCCGGGCAGAATCGGACCGCCGGTCAGATAATAGAGTGTGCGCAGGTCGGGTCCCAACGTGAAACCCAGGTAACCGTACCGGTACCGATCGTGCATGCCGCTTCGTTTCGAGGCCGCCGACGTCATGCGGTCCAGCAATTCGACGGTCCCGGCGCGCGGATCGAACCGAAACACGTACCCCGAGTTCCCATGCAGGGCATACACCACGTTTTCGGTCGGGTGCCAAACGGCTTGTCGCCAATTGTAGCCCATCTGACCGGGCTTTGTGATGTCCATGGCGCCGAAATAGTCTTTGCGCAAATCGACGCCGGACATTTTTTCCAGCGTGTCGCGATCGACCTGATAGCGGAGAATGTCGCCGGCGACCGTCGTCAAATACGCCGATCCGTCGCGCGGGTCGACGATGATCACACGGCACACCGGACAGAAATCGACGCCCTCGCCCACTTCTCCCTGACCGGCCACCGGACCAAATTGCTTCAAGTCGTTCTTCGCCAAATCGTAGCGCAGAAAATAACCGTGCGGCCACGTCAGGCCATAAAGACGGCCGCGTTTGGCGTCCATCGCCATCGTGATGATGCCTTCGCCGTGGGAAGCGGACGCCAAGCGTTGGAACTTGCCGCTGGTCATGTCGTAGGACAAGAAATGCCCGCCGGGATACGGTTTGTGGCCGGGCGGCGGCGGCGCGATTTGTTCCTTATTGTTCTTGTTGTTGGCGCTGCCCGGACGGTAGTAGGCTAAATGCGTGGAGAAGTACAGCCGACCGTTCGACTCGACAAACGGCACGTGACTCTTGCCTTGCGGAATCGTCTTCAATCCCTTTTCGCCACACGCCTCGGTCAGATCGCCCAGATGCCGGATGCGTCCGGTGGCCGGGTCGAAACAGAACATCTGCCCGCCCACATCCGCCGACTCGCTGCACAACACATAATACACTCGTCCGTCGCTGGCCGTGCTCATGCCGTTGAACGTGTCATGGTTGGAGACGATTCCGGAATCGTAAACCCGCGCGATCAACCGCTCGTCGCCCGAGACCGTCTGATCGGCCGAAGCGCCCGACGCCAGACAAAACAGAACCAAAACGCCGGATTGCACCCAGCGAAAGAATCCACCTGTCTCGGCAACCGTCTGCGACTTCTCAAATTTTGGGGCCCAAACGGAATCGAACCGTCGATCGCACTTCTTCGTCGAACCCATCGTGTTCTTAACCTCCTTGGGGCGCGGTTCCTCGGACTTGGCGGAATGGTTGGGGAGATGGCGGGAAACGCACTTTATTTCAATATGATCCAATCGACGCAACACACCATAGACAGGAAGCCAACTTTTTATACAATTTGGCACACCCCCCCCGACCGGATACCCTACGGTTTTCTATTCGACGTTGCAATTTCCTCGGGAACGCCCCGCGACTTTTCCCTCCAAAGCGAGTCGCACGCCCGACGACAACGCAACGTTCGCACTCCGTGAAAAAAGGCGTATCGAGCGGCTCCAACGGCGCTCTACTGATTTCGGAAATACGACGGGTTGTAGCCCGTCAGCTTTCGGAACAACCGGCTGAAGTAGAAAACGTCCGGAAATCCGACGCTCTTCGCCGCTTCCGTGACCGAGTACTCGCCGCTGAGCAAAAGATCTTTCGCCCGATTGATTCGCAGCCAATTTTGATACTGAACGACCGAACGGCCCGTGTACGCGCGGAACAGCGACTTGAACCGCGACGGACTGAGCTCGACCATTTTTGCAAGCTCTTCGTAGGAAAACATTCGATCGTGATTGGTCTGCAACATCGCCACGACCGACGCCAACTTCTTGGCATGCGGGACCGGCGTCGCCTCGCCGCCGCACGCGCGCACGTACATGTGCAACACCTGAAGCAAGATGCTTCGACACCGCAACATAAAGCCCGGCTCACGGCTGACCCATAGCCGCTCCAACTCGCAAAACAAGCCGTACAGCTCGCTGGTGTTGGGCATCGCCTTGTGCAACGGCAGTTCCTTGAGGAACTTCCGCACGCGCGGCTGCTCGCTCCGCAACTCGAACGTGGTCGAGAAGAATGTCCACGGGGCGCTCGGGTCGCTCTTGGCCGAGTGGACCATCCCTTTCGGAAAAAACAACAGTTCACCCGCCGAAACCCGAAATGTCTGATTGGGACAACAATACGCGGCACAGCCCGACACCGCGTACGCCAGCACGTGATAACGTCGCGTGACGACGTCGCTGATCGCCCAATCGACCGTCGAGTGCCGCCGCATCACGAAACCAATCGCATCGATCGTCGCATCGAAGCAGTCGCCATCTTGCGGCGCGACGGTCGACGTAGAACCGATTCGGCGTGCCATGCCCGAAAGACCTCCCGCTCACACCCCAACCACAACAACGGCCCTCGGACAAAGAAGCGATCCGCTTCCTCGATGGCCTCCAACCCCGCCGTACGGAGCCGGCTATCCGGTCCCACTCGCCGCCGACCGATTCGACCCGGACGCAAGCGATCCGCGCTGCCCCAACAACAACACTTCGCCTGACCGCCCGCGCGTCCGACGTCCGAAGGTCCTCTCAGCGACGCCGCCGAACCGTCCAAACCGCCAGTGCCGCACCGCCCGCCAGCAACAGGGCGATCGTTCCCGGCTCGGGCACGGCGGAAAACGTCACGGTCGAGCCGTCCAGCAACCCGGAGTATTGATAGACGCCGCCGCCGACGAACGTGTCGACCAACTCGCCATCCAACAACACCTGCACTTCTTTCCCGTCCATGTCCTCCGTGTCAACCTTCAACAGGCTCGCGATCGACAGGTTGCTGCTGAGCACTTCCAAATGGAACGTCTTGGCGGTGGACGAAAGGCTGTAGGTCAAATCGCCGGCCGCGTTTTGGCCGTCGCCCAGCCAGAACTCAAACGGCGTGGTCTTCACAAACCCGGCCACATAAAGATCGTCCGACGAATTCAGCACGGGCTGTGCGATCTCGCCGTTGAGCAGCCGGTTGATGTACCATGCTTCGCTTGAAGCCTGCTGATCGGCGGTCGGCGCGCCGTGCGGCCAGTATTGCT
>JBDKTJ010000160.1:0-6016 GCA_039698075.1 Thermoguttaceae bacterium
CGAAAACGTTCCAGTTGATGGGCCTTTTCCGGCGGAAATTGGCTCTCGTAGCAGGCGATCGCCGCCAGTTTCTTGTCCAACGTGTCGCCGATGTCGACGACCATCGGCCGGCAATCCGACGGCAGAATCAAATCGAAACTCAAAAAGCACTCCAGCCGACGCGGCACCGTGTAGGGCGGCAGGCCGTCGAATCGGTCGTCCCACTTGGTCAGCTTCGAGTAAAAGACGGCCGCCTCGATAATCAGCGACGCCTGATAGTGGTCGGGTGAAGCCGTGGGCGTCTTGCCGCCCAGACCGATGACCAATCGCGGCCGGTGGCGGCGAAACTGCTTGGCCAACGTCACTCGGGCCTCGAACGAATCGAACAGCCGACGATTGGGCAGGTCCAGCGTCACGCGATGGGCCGCGCCGAGCGTCTTGGCCGCACGACGCGCCTCGGCCAATCGAACTTCCGGACCCGGAGAGCCGGGCGTCGGTTCGCCGTCGGTCAGATCGACGATGCCCACGCGATAACCTTGCAAGGCCAGCTTGGCGACAATGCCACCGCAGGCGATTTCGATATCGTCCGGATGCGCGCCGACGGCCAAAACGTCCAAAATCGGTTCGCTCATGGCTGAGATGTTGTCCGCAATCAAAGAAAAGACTTAGCCTATCCCAGAACCGGTTTCCGAAGCGCCTTCGGAACGGTTCCAACAGGTTTTGGGATACGGTCTCATAGTTCCAACGACCGAACTCGAATATTTCTCACGGCCCCCTTGGTCGACCACGTGGCGATGCCCAACGGCTGACAGGCATCCACCTCGATGCGCGTGGTGAACCGATGGTCCGCCCGGGGCTCCTGGACGACTCGCCGATCGTCGATCCAGGCCTCGATGGCGGCCGGCGTCACGCGAATCCGCACGCGATACCAGACGTTGTTTTTGAGGTCCTGAACGGTCGACGTGTCGTTTTCGGAGGCATCGGCGCCGTCGACGCTCGACAGCCCGACCAGCAGCCCGCCCCAGCCGCCGACGACCAGCGAACAATACTCCTTGCCGACGGGAAAGGTCGTGGTGCAGAAGAAATCGGATCCCTCCAACCGGATTCCCTCCAACGACAACTCGTAGTTGTCGCGCAGGAGCTCGCGGCCGGTGTAGACCACGCCGGTCATCGTGCCCTCGTCCATCACCAGTTGGCCGTCGGCCACGCAGACCTTGCCTTCGCCGCCAAAGGCGATCGGTTTCCAATCGCCGAGCGTTTTGCCGTCGAAGAGGCCCTTCCACTCGCATCGAGTCCGATCGACGATTTTCGGCGACGGGGCGGCCGAGGCTCTCGGCGTACGATCCTGCCAAACGAGCATGGCGACGCCGCCGGCCATGAGGGCCAATCCACAAACCATCCACGGACGCGAAAACGTCATAGCGACTCCCCCCCAAAAACCGTCAACCGATCGCCGACCTGTCTCGAAATCGCCGCGCTAGTCCGGCAGCGGCTTGCCCTTGGTTTCCGGCGCGAACCAAATCAGGACCATGCCGAAAACGTAAATGAAGGTGATGCACGCGCCGGCCCGACCGTAATCGCCGGAGAACACTTGCATCAAATTAGCCATGAACAACGTGCCGACCGCCGCCAGAATTCGACCGAAATTGAAGCTCAGGCCCTGGCCGGTCGCCCGCACGCGCGTCGGAAACAGCTCCGACAGATACAAAGGCATCCATCCGTAAAACGCCGCCGTCACGCAAGTGACCATGCCCGTGACGAAGACGAACCACGCATTAAACGCGGTCGTGGTGCGGAACATATACTGGCAGGCGATCAGCGACAGCAAACACAGTCCGAAATAGACGGGCCGCCGACCAATCACGGCGCCGACCATCGGGGCGACGATGCAGCCGATGATGGCTCCGATGGACATGGAAATCTGCACGATGGCCTTGGCGTAAGGCATCGAATCGCCGGCCATTTTGTCGGCCCAAACCGGCGTCCAACTGGAAATCGCCGCCCAGGTGCCAATCAACGGGATGCTGGTGAAGGCAATGGCCAGCAACGTCTTGCGCAACAACGGCGGCGTAAAGATTTCTTTCAACGGATTGATCTTTGCAACGTTTTTCACGGCCATCTTCCATCGTTCCGACTCGGGCACTTTTGAAATCACGAACAGCGCCAAGACGGCGGGACTGGCGCCGATCAGCATGAACCAACGCCACGAATCCGGCGTGGGCGGGAACAATGCACCGACGATGGCAATCATCAAGAACCCGACGTTCGACGCCGCGCCCATCACGCCCGACAACTTGGGCCGATGCTTTTCGGGCCAACATTCCATGATCAACGAAACGCCCAACGACCACTGGCCGCCCATGCCCAAGGCCGAAATGAACAGACACAAGCCAATATGCCAGGGCTGGGTGGCAAAATAGCCGCCGCCCATGAAAAGCGAATAGGCCAAAATGCTGATCACCATCGCACGCACGCGGCCGAGCCGGTCGCCGAGCCAGCCGAACAGGATGCCGCCGCCCGCAGCGCCCAACAGAAAACACGCGATGATCGGCCCAAACCACACAGCCACCCTGGGTTCGCTGACCGTGTGCGGCAGGTTGCGAAGGTCCAACAAATCCAACAACGCCGGACGAGCGACAAGCGGAGTCAGCCCCATTTCCACTCCGTCAAACATCCACCCTAAAAGCGCCGCCGCCAGTGCGTACCATTGCCCGCGATTCAACGTCGTCGTGTTCTCACTCATGGCATGATTCCTTGGGGGAAGATTGAGTAGCAGGCGGGATTTTCTCAGTATAAAGGACCGACGACAATATTCAAGGCCAATGCCTTTTGGCCGGACTTGCAGGTCTTTCGGTTTTCCAACACCACAGCGTTATGCGACCCACCATCCCCCGAGAGTCACGCGTTCACGACGCGGCAACCGTCCGTCGCCCGGCTTTTTCCCGAAAAATACACGCCGAACCGGCCCGTTCCCAGTCTTGTCCTACCCCTTGTCGCGTGATCTTTCCTGGTTTAAGCTGAATGATGTTGCTTTTGCGTAGGCGCCGTTGCATGCGGCGGCGATCACCCAGGCCCGAACACGCCCGCCTTCCACGTCCCCCAATTTTTTAGCTTCGTCCACCATGATCGCGATCATCGACTACGGCATGGGCAATTTGCGGAGCGTGCAGAAGGGCTTCGAAAAGGTGGGACATCAGGCCGTCGTCACCAGCGATCCCGCCCAGGTGGCCGCCGCCGATCGCGTCGTGTTGCCGGGCGTCGGCGCGTTTCAGGACGCCATCGCCGAACTGCGACGACTCAAGTTGGATCGCGTGGTTCGAGAGACCGTGGACTCGGGCAAGCCGTTCTTGGGCATTTGCCTCGGGTTGCAACTGCTGTTCGACGTCAGCTACGAAAACGGTCGACACGAGGGGCTGGGGATCGTGCCGGGCGAGGTCGTCCGGTTCGAGTTGCCGCACGAGTTCACCGTGCCGCACATGGGCTGGAACCAATTGACGATCCGACGGCCCACGCCGATCCTGGCCGGATTGAACGACGGCGTGTACGTCTATTTCGTTCACTCGTATTACGTCGTGCCGAAGGAGGCCAACGTCATCGCCACGGAGACCGACTACGGCGGACCGTTTTGCTCGATGGTGTGGCGCGACAACGTCTTCGCCACGCAATTTCACCCGGAAAAGAGCCAGTCGGACGGCCTGCGAATTCTTAAAAACTTCGCGGAGCTTTCATAGTCGTTAGATGCTCCAGGCGAACTCGTCGGCCTGCTCGCCGCGGATTCGCAGTCGGGGGCTTTCCATCGTCACGGTGGTGCCGGGCGCGACGGACCGCGTCAGCCACACGCTCGAACCGATCACCGAATCGTGGCCGACGATCGTCGCACCGCCCAAGATCGTCGCGTTGGCGTAGACCACCACGCGGTCCTCGATCGTCGGATGCCGCTTCGTGCCGCGGACCAAATTGCCTTCGACGTCGGTGGCGAAACTCAGCGCGCCGAGCGTGACGCCCTGATACAGCTTGACCCATTGGCCGATCTCGGTCGTTTCGCCGATCACCACGCCGGTGCCGTGGTCGATGAAAAAGTAGTGGCCGATCTTCGCGCCGGGATGGATGTCGATGCCGGTGCGTCCGTGCGCCCATTCGGTCATCATGCGGGGAATGAGCGGGACGCCCAAGTCGTTCAAAACGTGCGCCAACCGATAGACGGTGATCGCCTCCAAGCCGGGATAGCAGAAAATCACCTCGTCCAACGACTTGCAGGCCGGGTCGCCGTCGTAGGCCGCTTGAACGTCCAACGCAAGGATTTTTCGCAGTTCGGGCAGTTGCTCCAACAGCGCCATGGCCTTGGCTTGGCCTTGGGCCTCGAAATCCTGCGCGGCGTCGGACCGACCGCCTTGTTTGACCGTCTCGTGACGCAGCGCCCGGGCGATCTGCACGGTGAGCGTGTCGTGAAGCCGATCGATCAGATCGCCCACATGATAGGTGACGTTGCCCAGGTGCAGCCCGTCGCGACGCCGATAGCCGGGATACAAGATTTCCTTCAGGTCGTCGACGATCGACACCACGGCGTCGTAATTGGGCAGCGGGCAATGGCCCAAGTGGTTCAAGCTGCCCACTTCGGCATACGTGTCGACGATCCGCTCGGTCAGCACCGGCAGACTTTCCTTGATTCGAATATCCGTGGCCATAAAACCGGACCCCCTCCGCTGCGACCGTGACGGCGCAGAACGCAACCGGGAAAAAATGACACCTAGCCCAGAGCCTCGATAACACGAAAGATGGCTGTCCGGCCGCTCAGACCGGACAGCTACAGCCGCAATCGTGCAGGTAAGAGGGATAGCAATAAATCATGGGCTGTAGACCGCTCCTGATCAAATCCTAGGCAAAAACGCCTGGAAAATCAAGCGATTCGGTACTTTCATCGGCCCGTTCGAGGGGGAAAGTTGAGGCAAGTTGGGCAAAACAGCCGCCCCAAAAGCCATTGCAGGCCGACCGCGGGCGATTGGTCGCCCATGGGACACCGCCAAACGTTTTGTGTAAGAAAGGGAAAGGGGGGAAAGAACCGCGGCGACGGCTTCCCGCCTTCCGCTGGCTCCACCTTCCACTTTTTTTCGTTCTTACACCGAAACGACATTCGGCCGCTGGTTACTCTTCTTCCTCTTCCTTCATCTGCGCCTTGGCGATGATCTCTTGCGTCACGTTGCCGGGCACGACGTCGTAGTGGCTGAACTCGATCGTGTAGCTGCCGCGGCCGCCGGTGATGCTCGAGAGGCTTCGGGCGTACGTGGTCACTTCGGCCAACGGCACCTCGGCGATGACCGTCTGCAGATCGCCGCCGGCCGAGTCCATGCTCAACACCCGGCCGCGACGGCCCGACATGTCGCTGTTGATGTCGCCGACGTTGCCGGTCGGAACCGTCACTTCCAATCGCACGATCGGCTCCAGCAGCGCGGGCTTCGCCTGTTGAAACACGTTGCGGAAGGCCATCGACGCGGCCGTCTTGAACGCCTGCTCCGAGCTGTCGACCGGGTGGTGCTTGCCGAAGTAAACCTCGATGCAGAGGTTCTGCACCTTGTAGCCGGCGATGACGCCGCGTTCGAGCCGCTCGCGGAAGCCCTTCTCGATCGCCGGCAGGAAGTTGCCGGGAATCGTGCCGCCGACGACCGAGTCGATCCAGAGGAAGTTGTTCACCTCGTCGTAGTGCGTCTCCTTGAGCGATGGGAACCGGGCCTTCGTGGCCCACTCCTCGACGTTCACGTTCATCGGCAGCGGGAACATGCGGATGTGGAACTCGCCGAACTGGCCGCGGCCGCCCGTCTGCTTCTTGTGGCGATACATCCCTTCGGCGTTCGCCTGGATCGTCTCGCGATAGGGGATCTTCGGCTCGCGTGTCTCGACTTCGACCTTGTCACGCCGCTTGAGCCGCTCGCGGATGAGTTGCAGGTGCAGCTCGCTCATGCCGGTGATGACCATCTCCTTGGTCTGCGGATCCAGATCGCGATGGAACGTCGAGTCCTCCTCGCAAATCTTCTGCAACGCG
>JBDKTJ010000161.1:0-5778 GCA_039698075.1 Thermoguttaceae bacterium
AAAATCTTCAAGAGTTTGTGAGCAATCGAGGATCGACATTGCGGGTCAACCGCACTGACGGCGTGATTCGCGGTGTGCGAATCATCGGGCTGGAATCGTCCAACGGTCGGCGCTATCTGCCCGAAGCCTTGCAGCGGGCAATTCCGCTGTATGAATCGGCCAAAGTGAACGTCAACCACCCGTCGGGCAATCCGGCGGCAAGCCGCGATTATCGGGACCGTCTGGGGGCGATTCGCAACGTGTCGGCCGATGCCGGCGGGTTGCGTGGCGACTTGCACTACAACCCGAAACATGCCCTTGCTGAGCAGTTGGCATGGGATGCGGAGCACGCACCCGAGAATATCGGGCTGTCTCACAACGTCCAGGCGAAGACCTCCCGTCGCGCCGACAAAACGATTGTGGAGGAAATCAAGCGGGTCATATCCGTTGATCTTGTTGCGGACCCGGCGACAACGCGGGGCCTATTCGAGCATCACGAACCCATCAAAGCCGAACCGGTGCCGGTGGTCGAAACCGCGGCGGATTTTGTGGCGATCATTACGGACCGGCCAACGGCGGCCGAACAGCGGGCCGCGAACAAAGCCCTTGGATTGTCTGACCGCGAGGGCGTGGAGGATTTTGCCCGAACAGTTGCCGGGCGGCCCATGCCGGCAGAGACAAAACAGTTTTTAGACGAGATTACCGAGTAAAACCCAACGCGAAAGGATTCGAGAAAATGAGCGTAGCAATGATTGAAAAACGCGGTCGGAAGTCGAGGGCGGATAGCGGCTGTGAAAACGACCAGTCTGCCGAGCAAACTTATCGCAATGCGGTTTTCGAGGCCGCGAAAAAAGGCAACATGCCCGAAGTCGATCCAGAGATTTTGGACGGTGCGAACCGACTGCCGAGCGACTTTGCAGACGACGTGAAAACGTATCGCCGACGGCTGGCAGCGGCTGAAACGCAAAAGAAGTTGCCCGAACTGGACGCCGAGGCCTTACGTTTGCAACAAGAGACGACGGGCGAGAACATCGGCGTCAAGCCGCTTACCGACTTCGGAACGATTGACGAATTGTGGGACGCGCTCGAACAATATCGCGCCGCGAAATCGCCCGGTTTTGTTTCGCCGGCGAAAATCAAAGCTCATAAGGCGGCCACGGCCGTACAATCGGCCCATGCCGAATCCATGCGGGTTTTGGGGGAAACGGCTGATCCAAGTATCGCCAGTGAAGTTGACGGACTTAGACGCCGTATCGAGGGCCTACGCCACGCAATTACGGACAGGCTCACACCGAGCCGACTGGAAAAACGAATCGCCGACGTGGAAAGCGAAATCGAGCAGTTGGCAAAGGGCAAGCGACCATCGCATTTGTTGACCGATCCGCGTCAAACCGATGCGTTGTACCGCGAAGCCCGACAACAGCGGCGTGAGTTGATCGGCAAGCAGGCGGAAGCGGCCGAGGCACAGCGGAAGAATGACGCCGACGAACAGCGGATTGCCGAGTTGCAGGATAGAATCCGAGCGACCGAGGCAAAGAAGTTTGTGGCAGAGAATATGCGGTGGAGTACCGCGTAAGTCTCGTCTTGGGGACCGGTCGGGGCGTGGTTTCGGGGTGACTAACTCCCCCCCTACTCCCTTTCCCGCCCCGGCCGGTGGATTTTGATGAAGGGCCGAGCGATGGAACGGCAATGCCGTAGGACGCGATTGAAGACCCGCATAAGCGGAAGGTTTTGAGAAACACCACCAAGGTCATCGGAACGCAACAGCGGGCAAACTACGAATATGAATTGCGAGGTAGAGCATGAAAAAGGCGGCACCGTCAACAAACGGGCCTAACGGACGTGATGCCCATGGCCGATTCGCCAAAGGCAACGCCGGTGGGCCGGGTAATCCTTTTGCCCGGCAGGCGCAACATCTGCGGAGTGCCCTCTTCGCTGCCGTGACTACGGCGGACTTGAAAGCCGTTGTCATCAAACTGGTCCAACTTGCCAAGGGCGGCGACGTGCAGGCGGCGAAGGTGGTCTTGGATCGGGCATTGGGGCCACCTGTTGAACTGGACCTAATCGAGCGTATCGAACAATTAGAGGCGGCCGCGAGTGGCCGAAAAACATGAGCATCAAAACGCGGTTGAAAAATCTGGAGGCGGCGGCACGTGCCAAACAAGAGGCCGAACGGCTGAATGGCCGCGATTATTTGGAGGTGATCGCCGAGCGATTGGTGGCCGCTGGACTCAGCGAAGCCCCGCGTGACCGATTTCAGCGGGAACATAGGGAGGCAGAAGCCGGCAAGACTGCGAACACTTGATTGCACACTGAAAAGGGCAATGTTGCATCAAGTGTCAGAAACTCCGTGAGCATGGGGGGCACGTGGTTTTCGGGCAGCAGTACGCGAATCGGTGCTTTTCTCCGTTGCAAAGGCGGGTATCGGTGGTAGAATGTTCCTGGTGGTTGGATCGACTGACCACCAGGGCTTAAGAACCCTTACAGAGATTCAGCGATGTTTCAATCAGGCCGTAAGCCGTGGTATCTGTGCGCGTACCCAAGCGATGATCCGCATAGGCGGGGAGCAAGGCCGCGCGGCGTCTCTGTACGCTTCTTAGCAGGTGCCACGGCTTACGGTCTTTCTTGGGAGCAAACCCAATGAGCGGAAGAATCCGCGTCCATGTTGTGAGGTATGCCGATTGCAAGAATCTCGTCATGCGGTACATCGACCCCGTGACGGGCAAGCCGCGTCGGGCGACGAAGTATGTTGACCCGCAAACCAAGACGGAAACCTCGACGGGCGAGAATCGGAAGTTTGCCCGAAAGCTGGCGGCGTTGTGGGAGGCGGACCTAAACGCGGGCCGTGACCTCGGCCGTTGCTGTACAGGCTGGCAACAATTCCGCCTACGCTACGAAAGCGAAGTGGTCCCAGGTTTCGCAGTTCGGACAGCGGGCAAGATCGGCACGATATTTAACGCCGTCGAAAGAATTCTTCCGAAAGTGGCCGACGGCAAGTTGGCTGACTTGAATGCCGAAGCAATCAGCCGGCTACAGCAAGAGCTAAGGGCGGGCGGCCTGGCGGAAACGACGATTGGCAGCTACTTCGCCCATCTTCGATCCGCCCTTGTGTGGGCGGTCGATCAAGGCATGATTCCCAGCGTACCGAAGATCAGAAAGCCCCAGCGGGCAGCGAAGGGCGGTCGGGCACGTCGGAGCAAGGGGCGGCCGATAACGGCGGAAGAGTTTGACCGGCTTCTGCAAAAAATCCCAGCGGCCCTGGTCGAGTGGCGAAAACTGAAGCGGGAGGCCCAACGTCAAACAGCCCGGCGGAAGGGCAAGAGCCAACGTCAGACAAAGACGGATTCGATCCCCGTGGAAGTAAATCCGGCGGCGGTCGAATCGTGGCGGCACTATTTGACCGGTTTGTGGCTATCGGGCTTGCGGCTGACCGAGTCGTTAAACCTCTATTGGGATCGGGCCGACCGGCTTTGCCTGGACTTGTCGGGGAAGCGTCCGCGGTTGTCGATCCCCGCCGAGTGGGAAAAGGGCCACCGTGATCGACTATTGCCCCTGACGCCCGATTTTGCCGTCATGCTGTTGACCACCACGGCCGACCAGCGGCATGGGGCGATTTTCCGCCCCATCATGCCAAGCGGTAATCGTGCATCGGCGGAGCAAGCTGGGCGTATGGTGGCCTTGATAGGCGAACTGGCCCGCGTGGTAGTGCATACCGATCCCAGGACAGGCAAGGTCAAATATGCGTCGGCCCATGACCTTCGCCGGAGTTTCGGCAGCCGTTGGGCCAAGAAGGTCATGCCTGCGGTGCTCCAAAAGTTGATGCGGCATGAAAGCATCGACACCACGATGGGCTACTACGTAGACCTGGACACCGATGAACTGGCGGAAGACCTCTATCGTGGCTACGGAAAGCAGGGTTGCGGTCGGGTCGGTACTGTTTTGGGTACTGTTGCCGAATCCGGGACCGATCCAGTGGTTGCAGCAGGCGACCTAAGGTCTTGTGAAGAAAAGAGTTGTGAAGTAGCGGCGGTAGGAGTCGAACCTACGACACGCGGATTATGATTCCGCTGCTCTGACCAACTGAGCTACGCCGCCCTCTGAACGCTGTTGCGACTGTCAAGCAACGAATTATAGCAAGAGGAGACAGGCCGGGAAAGCCCTACCCTGAACCCTGAAATGCGAAATAGGATCTCGACGATTGACAATCGAGCGGCCATGCGTCAAAATCCCCAGCGGCCCCCTCCACAGGAGATTTCTCCGATGACGAAAGTGGCAACGGTTCAGGCTCAGCAGAAGTGGGAGTTCTGCGTGGAAACTCGCCGAACGGAAGGCTCCCTGGTCGCGACGATCAACGAACTCGGCCAGCACGGCTGGATGCTCGTCGACGTTCTGCATTACAAAACGCCCAACGGCGAGACGAACTGGACGGCGTTCATGCAGCGTCCGAGCGTCGGGCCTGCGACGCCGGTCGCGCAGCCCCCGTCGGTCGGCGCCAACAGCGGCCCGCTGCATCCCGTCGGCGCTCCTCAGCCGCAAGGGTTTGACCTCAGCGGCGAGGAGTTCGCCATCAAGACGGAACGTTCTGCCCCTGCCGGGCAAAGTCCGAACGAAAATCCCAAAGAAAATCCGCCGCCGCAAAATTCGGCCGGCAAGTGACTTCAACCGACCTCGATCCCCAAGCGGCCCGAGGGGATTCTGGCATCGGCGCTAAAGTTGTCCGCAATCGGCGATTGCGATCTTTGCACGGGTCGTGCCGTTCGGCGAAGTGCCGTAGCTTTCCATCTTTTTGACGACGTCCATGCCTTCGACGACCGAGCCGAAGACGACGTGCTTGCCGTCGAGCCACGGGGTTTCCGCGGTGCAGATGAAGAACTGCGAGCCGTTCGTGTTCGGGCCGGCGTTGGCCATGCTCAACACGCCTGGGCCGGTGTGCCGCAGCTTGAAGTTCTCGTCGGCGAACTTTTCGCCGTAGATCGACTTGCCGCCGGTGCCGTTGTGCCGGGTGAAATCGCCGCCCTGGCACATGAATTGCGGAATGATCCGATGGAACGTGCAGCCTTTGTAGCCAAAACCCTTCTCGCCGGTGCAAAGGGCGCGGAAGTTCTCGGCCGTCTTGGGCACCACGTCCGAACGCAACTCGATGACGACCCGACCCAACGGCTTTCCGTCGGCCGTGATATCAAAAAAACAACGAGGCAGCTTGTCGCCCGTGGCTCCCAACGCGGCCGATCCGGCAGCCAACGCGGCGGCCGACGAAGCGAGAAATTCTCGACGTGTCATGAAATTCTCCAAGAAACAGGTGTCTTTCAGTTTGTCCAAACGGCAAGCCCGAGTGGTGGCCCGAGTTTACCGGAATTCCCCGAATTGCTCAACCTCATTCGCGGTCACGGGTGCAGTAACGGATTTTGGCGGTTGGGTCAGGGACTGGTCCAATAGAGGTCCCAGTGGTTGCTGTAGACGAGGCAGCAGAGGCTTGCCATTCGGTTGACACGACGAACTCGCCAACGAGCCCCAGTTTGCTTTAATCTGCGACCAATCACGTGTTTACACGCTCCCTCCACCTGGCCGCTGCCTATCGAACGTCCCTCGGCCAATCGGCCTGCATAATCGAGATGCCAACGATGCTTGCCCAAGTAGGTGGCCAATGACTGCAACGTCTTTCGGTGTGACCGCTTCTTGGTTCGTAGCCACGCCGCTCGGAGCCGCTGTCGGACGATCGGCCAACCGCCGGAAAGCAACGCCGTGCGAATCGAATCGATCCATCGGCGACCGCGAGCCGTGTTTTCGCCGTAGACCGCT
>JBDKTJ010000162.1:0-9698 GCA_039698075.1 Thermoguttaceae bacterium
TATTCCGTGACGCAAAAGGCGACGACGCACCCGGCGGCAAAGATTCGTCGGGAATCGCAAGAAACTAAAAAAGCCCCTAAAAACAAGGGCTTTTTGCGAAAAACTGCGAGTGGCTGCTCGTTATTGCAAACCACCCAAGTGGCGGGGACAGGATTTGAACCTGCGACCTCGAGGTTATGAGCCTCGCGAGCTACCGGACTGCTCCACCCCGCGTCATTGTCTTTTATTCTACCATAACGTTAGCCCTTGTCGAGGGACCGGGCCGAAGTTTTCCGTCGGTTGCCAAAAAACTCTCGGATATACTCTCTCTTTTTCGCCACATCGCACGTTCGACTATTGCGCGGGCGAGGGGGTCAGCGGCTCTGTTTCGTTCGGCGGGGCGGGAATCTGCTCCGGCGCCAACGTCGGCACGTTCGCGCTTTCGGATGGAGTCGGTTGCGGCATCGCCGTTTGCGGCTGCGGATGGACCGACGGCTGGTGCAAATAGCCGGGATTCGCGTAACCGTAGTAAGGATAGCCGTAAATCTGGCCCGGCACGTAAACCGCCGACGGCACGACCGCCGGATAACTGTATCGCGCCGCACGATACGCCCGACGCGGAACGTAGGCATACGACGGATAGGCCGCGTAGCCGGGCGCATAGACAAAAGCCGGAACCGCTCGATGGCCTGCCTCGGCCGGTATCGGCAACGCAACGCTCAACACCAAAACCGACGCCAGCAAGCACGCGGTTTTCCAACACGTTTTTATCAACATCACGGCCGCTCCGATATTGGGGGGCTTGGGATAAAGTCGTAAAACAAAGGGAATGTACCACCTGACCGCTCAAAGAGCAAGAGAAGTGGAAGGTTGCGTAAAGCGGTCGATCACTGGGTGCTGGCCCGGGTGATTTGACGCAGGGTTTCGTAAGCGGCCACCCCGACGCTGACCGCCAGATTCAAGCTCCGCGCCTCGGGACGCATCGGGATCCGAAGGCAGCGTTCGGGATCGGCGGCCAGAAGAGACATCGGCAATCCTTGCGACTCGCTGCCAAACACCAGGACGTCATCCGCGGAAAAGACGGCGTCGGTGTAGAGTTTTTCCGCTCGTTTGGTGAAAAACCACGGTCGGCAACCGGGCAGACATTTCGTCAGGGCTGCCCAATCGTCTACGGCTTCCCAATCGAGGTGTTGCCAATAGTCGAGTCCGGCGCGGCGCAAATGCCGATCGTCGAGCCGAAACCCCAAGGGGCGCACGAGCCAAAGTTTGGCGCCGAGGGCCGCGCAGGTGCGCCCGATGTTGCCGGCGTTTTCGGGGATTTCCGGCTGATGGAGAACGACGTGGAACAACGGAAAATGGCCGCAATCAGGGGGTGCCGGCCGCGCCTTCTTCGGCGACCGAGGGGACGACCCAAACCTTCACTTCGGCATTGATGTCGTGGCCCAAGTGGACGTCGATCGTATAGAGACCGAGCTCCTTGAGCGGACCTTTCAGCCGGATCTGATCGGTGGCGATGTGGAAATTGGCCTTCTTCAGGGCGTTGGCCACTTCGACCGCGCCGACCGAGCCGTACAGGTGGCCTTCGTCGTTGGCGTTGGCCTCGATCGTGACGCTTTGCTTGGCCAGATCGACGGCCAGGGCTTGCAGGCTGCTGAGCCGCGCCCGCTCGATCGCTTCCAATTGAGCCCGATGCTTCTCGACCATCCGCTTGTGGTGGTCGGTGGCCAAGGTGGCCAAGCCTTGGGGGATCAGGTAGTTGTTGGCGTAGCCGGGCCGAACTTGGACGACGTCGCCCTGCTTGCCGAGATGTTCGATCGTCTGCACGAGCAGCAGTTCGACGCCGTGCGGACCCTTGGGCAGCCGCTTGTTGCGATGCGGAACGGATTGTTTTTTCGACTTGATGTTGGCCATCGGTAAATCCAATTATGTTTTTTCGATTTGCTAAAAGGGAATGTCATCGCCGCCGGCGGGCTCGGCCGGTGGGGCGTCAAAAACTTCGTCCGACGGAGCGGCTTGGCTGTAGGCGTTGTTTCGGGTGGCCGGTCGAGCCGCGGGCCGCGGGCCGCCGCCTTCCGCGCCGCCTTGGCCTTTGGCGCTCAGCATCTGCATGCGCTCGCCGACCACTTTCAACTTGGAACGTTTTTGGCCGTCTTGCGTTTCCCAACTGTCGAGTTTCAGGCGGCCTTCGATCAGCACCGGCGAACCCTTGCTCAGGTATTCGCTGACCACTTCGGCTGTCCGACCCCAGAGGGTGACGTCGACGAAGGTGGTCTCGTCGATCCATTCGCCATTGGCGTTTTTGCGACGGTCGTTGACGGCCAATCCGATGTCGGTCACCGCCGTGCCGCTGGCCAAATAGCGCAATTCCGGATCTCGCGTGAGATTGCCGACCAAAATGACGCGGTTGAAACTGGCCATGACGGAAGTCTCTTTCAGTATGCAAGAGGGAAAGGCAACTTACGCGTCTTCGTCCCCTTCGACGGCGCCTTCGACGGCATCGACCACGGGAGCCGTGTCTTCCACTTCATCGTCATGCGGGGCCGAATCGCTCTCGGGCGAGGAGACCACGACGGGCGCGGACTTGGCGTGGGACACCAACGCGTCGACGATCCGCGGATCGACCTTCAGGAACAGCACGCGGAGGATGTCGTCGGTGATCTGGCACTGCCGACGCAGGCTTTCCAGATGCTCGCTTCCGAGCCGGAAGTAGGTCAGCCAGTAGGTGCCCTTGCGCTGGCCTTTGATCGGATAGGCCAGGCGGCGCTCCTCCCAAAGGCGGCTGACGAGCATCTCGCCGCCGAGTTTTTCGACCATTGCGGGAATCTGATTCGACACGGTCTCGGGATCTCGCCCATAACGGTTCGAATCGAGAATGAACATTCCTTCGTAAACGTTCGCGGCCAAAGTGCGACTCCTGTTAAGTAATCGTCAATTATATTGATTCATGCAAAACGCGATGTCTTTTCGGACCCAATCGGCGACGGCGTCGGCGGCTCGGGCGACGGCCTGAACCACCACGGGCGACTCCTCCGGCGTAAATCGGCTCAACACGTAGTTGGCCCAATCCCAACCTTCCGGCGCGGTTCCCACGCCGATGCGAAGTCGCGAAAACTCCTCCGTTGCCAACCGCTCGATGATGTCTTCCAGACCCTTTTGACCGCCCGACGACCCTTGGGCTCGAAACCGCAACTTGCCAACCGGCAGGTTCAGGTCGTCACAGACGACCAGCAGGTCTTCGTCGGCCAACTTGTAAAAACTCTTAGCTTCTTGAACACTCGTACCGCTTCGATTCATGAAGGTCGTGGGGCTCAGCAGCAGGACTTTTTGGCCGTCCACGTCGGCTTCGATCAACTCGCCGTGGAACTTTCCCCAAGGTTGGGTCTTGCCAAATCGCCTGGCCAGCTCGCAAAGGACGGCGTAGCCGATGTTGTGCCGAGTGCCCTGGTAACGTCGGCCCGGATTGCCAAGCCCCACCACGAGTTTCATCGGCGATCGTCCCCAAACGGCTTTTTTTGATCTTCAGCAAGGCATCGCGACAACCGACCGCAAAGGTCTTTTGCAAAACTGCGGCGGCTGTTGCATCGCTCGGCTGACGGTCAACCCGCACGGCCGGTTCGGTCGCGCGGGACGTCCCATGCGAATTACTCCTCCGACTCTCCTTCCTCCTTCTCTTTGGCTCCAATCACTTCGGGTTCGCCGGGCGCGGCCTCGCCCGATTCTTCCTCGGGCAGCTCCACCGGCACGATGCACTCGACGACTGCTTCGTCCAGGTCGCCGACCAAAATCTTCGCGCCTTGCGGAAGTTCGAGGCTGCCTAGCAGGATCGAACCGTTCAACGCCAAGTGGTTGATGTTGACGGCCAACTTTTCTGGAATCGACATGGCCGGGCAGGCGATTTCGACCTCGTGGATATGTTGTACCACGACGCCGCCCTCGCGAACGCCCGGGGCCTCGCCGCGCAGCTCGACCGGCACGCGGACCTCGACGATTTCATGTTCGGAAATCCGCGTGAAATCAACGTGAATCACATGCGTGCCCCAGGTGTTCCACTGGAGCTCGCGAATAAAGGCGGACTCATTGACCGCACCGGTCAGGCTGACCAGACGGCTTCCGTGTCGAATGGCGGCCGCCAACGTTTCGGCCTCCACGGAAAGCGGGACGCTCTGTTGACCGTGCCCGTATAAAATCCCAGGAACGTGCCCCGATTGACGGAGCCGTCGATTGCCGTGCTTTCCTTGACTCTCTCGCGACTGAACCGCTAACTGTAGCGCCATGGACATCCTCGAAACGTAAGGGCCTATCCCAAAACTTGTCTTCGGAACAATTCGATTGGGGTTTTAGGATACGGTCGAATGCGCAGAACAACTCCGGTCGCCAAGCGGCGAATCGCTCATTTTCTCGTAAACGCAGAGAATTGCAACCCCAACGAGCAAGAATTTTGTCAAAGACCGCGTCGTGCCCGGCAAACTCCACGCAAACCCCCACGATTGGCAGCGTGCCTGCGACGGCTTCACTCGTCCGGGCCGTGGAAGCCACCCTCTGCGGTGGTTTTGCGACGGGCGATGCGAACGAACGACGCAATGGCCGGGTTGGCCGAAAAATTGCAGACAATCGGATGGCGGTCGCTAGCCGCGCTGAGGCGCATCGTCGTTTTCGAGCGCGGCGGCATCGGTTGGCTCATGCTCCACGCTGGGCGGCGTTTTTTGGTCGCCGGACTCTTGGGACGGTTTCTTTTTGGCGACTTTGTCGTGGGCAAGTCCCTCGTTGATGAACTCCTCGACCTGCTCGACGCTCTGGCCGCCGACCAACTTTTCGCGAAGCCAACCGTTGGCGGTCTTGCGGAACATCACCAGTTGCGGAATGGGGCCGCCGCCGGTCAATTGTTCAGCCAATTCGCCATTGTGGTCGGGATTGACGATCGCAAACGCCACTTTCCGCAACAGCCCATGCTCGCGGACCTTTGGAATGACGCTCTTTTTCATCGCCTGGCACGGCGCGCACCAGTCGGTGCTGACCATGACGACCATCGGTTTTCCGGTCTCGACCGTGACGCGATGCGCCTCGGCATAACCGTCCCCATCGGCGGCCAACAGGGCCATGTGCACAACGGTAGCCAACAACACGGGGGTCATCGACGACTCCTTTTTGTTCTTGCGGTTTACGGGTCAGGTAGGCTTTTCTGAGGGGAAAGCCGGTCGCACGACATGCCGGAACGTCCGATTTCCGGGCTGACCAAAAAAGCATCCGGCCTTGGTTGCTTTCCCAGACGGGGACCCGCCAGTGTATCTGGATAGAATGAAATGACAAGTAGGGGTGACGCCCGATCTGCCGGTTGCGTAATTTGGGAAGTTTTTTCTTCCCCCTCGTAATGGTTGCGGCGAGCGTCTTTTTGGCTGTGTTGGCGTAAAAATAGGATAAAAGGGTAAATAGGATAAGTGTTCTGGACACGATATTATGGTTAGCGGGATCGCGCAACGTGGTTTGACGTGGCTACGTGGTAAACCGAACGCGGCGACATTAAGATAGCGGTTTGGACCGGCGGCGTTTTTTTTGTGAGATTTTGAAAAGGGCTCAAAGACACTCATGAGACTTCGCGTGGGCCTGATTGGACTGGGAGACGTTTGGCAGACCCGTTATGCCACGGCGCTTCGAGCGTTGGCCGACCGTTTTGAGGTTCGAGCCATCTGCGATCAGGTGCATCATCGGGCCGAACAGGCCGCCGCCGAGTTTCAGGCCGAGGCGGTCGACGGCTACCATGTCTTGACGCGGCGCGAAGACATCGACGCCGTGTTGGTGCTTTCGCCGCAGTGGTACGGAGCGCTGCCGATCCTCGCGGCGTGCGAGTCGGGCAAGGCGGTGTATTGTGCGGCGGGATTGGATTTGCCGGCCGATCAGGCCCTGCAAATTCGCCGTCGCGTCGAAGAGGCGGGCATTGCGTTTGTCGCCGAGTTTTCGCGCCGGCAAGCCCCGGCCACCATCCGGTTGAAAGAACTGATCGCCAGCCAATTGGGCGCGCCGCGGCTGTTGTTTTGTCATCAACGGTCGGTGGCCGACACGCCGGCCGGTGGAAGCGCCGGACGCAGTTCGTCGCACATTGCGTTTCGTTATTTGATCGAGCAGGTCGATTGGTGCCGCTACGTCGTCGATCTGCCGCCGAGTGGAGTGACGGGCGTGATTCATCGGGTGAGCGACGCCGCCGGCACGGAAGACTATCACATGCTGAGCCTCGACTTTTCGCCGCACGGCACGCCGGGGTTGGGTCCGATCGCTCAGATCAGTTGCGGGCGCTATGTGCCGCCGGGCTGGCAAGAGGCGATCAACTATCGTCCGCTGCCGGCGCTGCAGGTATCGTGTCAGCGGGGCATTGCTTTTATTGATCTGCCGTCGACGTTGGTGTGGTTTGACGAATTGGGCCGTCATCAAGAATCGCTCGAAAGCGAACGTCCGATCGGCGAGCAGCTTTTGACGCATTTTTATCGCGCCGTGACGAGTCTGGTGCGGCGGACCTGCGATTTAGAGGATGCGTACAGCGCGATTTGCATCGTGCAAGCCGCTCGACACAGCCACGAACAAGGCCGGCGGATCGAATTGTCCTGATCGACGCCGTCAGGGGCTCATCAGGCGGCCAATAAACAAAATGTTGCCGGTCCAACGATCGCGGATAAGAAAAACAAACGGGTGGTCGGCCCGAAAGACGGGACAATTCGGTGGAGAGCCGCCGAACGTCATGGTTTCGAGAGTTGCTGCCGCTGCACGGGTTCCCGCCTCATCGACCTCGATCGACGCCTGGTGAACGACCGGGCCAAGCCAAAGCGGCATTTTGGCTTGGCCCACGCCGGATAAATCCGCAAGACCGGGCTGAAATGCCCGTGATATTCCCAATCTCTTGAGCACGTCGTTCAACATGACGTCGGTTTTGATGCGGAACCGCGGCAGGAACACGTGGATCGTTTGACGTTTGAGCTGCGACGACCACTGTTGCAGACTGTCGGCCGAAAGTCGTTGCTCCAGCGCGATCAATGATTGAGGATTGCGATCGGGCAGCAGGATCATCATCACGAGAGCTTGGCCTCGATACGGTTTTTCCAGAATTTGCACGTCGTCCACGACGCCGTAGCGGCAGGTGGTTTTCTCACGCATCATGGGCACCTCGGGGGTGGACCAGTTGCCGACGTAAAACGGCGCCGGCGCAGTGCGAGCCGGCAAAAATTGTTCGGACCATTGGCCCTGGAAAGAGACCGCGTCGGCCAAAATCGCGGCGGTAAGGTTCCCGAACATTTCTGGTGGGACGGCGAGGTGAGGATTGCCGGCCGTTTTTTCGTTGAGCCAGACATGGATCGTTCGTCGGGCCTCGTCGGGACGTGTGAAATCCAGCGTTTGGCAATCCGCGTTGAGCAACTCGCGGAGCGTCTTTCGATAACCGTCGGCCGGTTGGAACTCGTGCGAGGTCCAGATCGACGCGGACCGGGCCCAATGGAGACCGGGGGAATCTTGGTTGGGCAAGGCTGCAAAAAGTGAATGAAACGCCTTGGTGACGTCTCCGGGCGGCATGGTCCAATGCAGCGTGCGGGCGATTTCTTCGGCCGTTGATCCGCGAGCGCCCGCATGAACCATCGCCAGCGATGCAGTGACGCTGGCCGGCGAAAACAGAATGTTTTGGGGGCGTGACGGCTGCGATTTGCAGAGTTGTCGGTAGAGATCCAACGCGAATTGGCTGTTGGCCGTGATGAGGGCGTCGCGTAACGGGTCGGGCATCGGCGCCGGCGAAATCTCGGGCGACGGTGTTCTGGACTTCGAGTCCTTGCGTTGCGAGGGCGGCGTCAACGGCAACGCGGCGAGCTGAGCTTTATTGAGCTCCGGCCCACGCGACTTTCGTAGCGAGGTCAGCAGTTGTTCAATGCTTCGGTGGTTTTTCCATGTCTGCCGAACCACAATTTTTTGAAGCGATCCATGGTGAAACACCTGCACGACACCCTCGCCGTCGACGTCATCCCAGCTTGCCGGATCAATGGTGGCGGTCAATACGTTGGCCAGAGCTTGGAAGTCGGCCACGGCACGGCCGTTCGTGTCGCGATAGGCCGGCAGATCGGAAACATCGTAGGCTCGCGTGACAAGAAAAGATGATTCGTTTGCGCAGCGGAGGATCCTCAACGATTCGTGATCGTAGGTCCAGGTGCAATCCAAGGGGGCAAGGATCTGTTGCAACGCAGACTCCAAGGGCTTGTCTTTCACGGTGGCTGTGACCAAAACGTCCGATTTTTTCGGGAAGCCTGCTGTGCTTAACACCGTGTCCGGCAGGGACGTGCGAGAAGTCTCGAGATTTTCCAAAGACGCCGGATCAAAAACGACTGGCATGCCGGTTTTTTCTTTCAGTGCAACGACCACGTCTTTGAACGGCGCGGCGTCGAAGTGCAGCGAAATCGGCTTGGTCAACGCTTGGCGAAACGCGCGTTCGGACATGGAGAGCGCCGGCAATCGCGTGTCGACGATGGGAGTATTGGGTGGTCGTTCATTGTTCGGGTTGGAACTGCGAGATTCGGAACTTGCGGCTGTTGGATTGCGAATGGCCCGCAAGTCGGCCAGAAGACGTTCAATTTCGACGTGTCCTTGATCGGTCTGCAGCACGATGAATGACTTGATGCCGGCTGCTTCAAAACTTGCGATGGAGCCTGGACCGCCGACCGTGTCCCATGTGGTTGGCGCAACGGAAGTGGTGATTACGTCGATCAATCCACCGAAGTTTGGCTCTTTGCGGCCGGGCGCGTCGACCAGGTCGGCGACGTCGTAGACTCGAACGGTCTGCATCTGGTCGGCGTCTTCGGAAGTGGTGATCAACAGCGTTTCGTGTTGAATGGCGATCGTCAGGTCCAGGTCGCGGAGCATCAACGCAATGGCCGAGCGGGCGGAGATGTCTGAAACGCGGAAGGTGACAAATTGTTCTTCGCCAATCGCGGCGTTGGCGAGGCTTTTGACATCGAGACGGACGGGAACGCCGAGCTTGGCTTGAAGATCCGTGACGACGTCCGCAAGCAATTCGTGGTCGTAGTGGAGCGTGATGGGCCTGTCCAATGTGCGATGGATCGCCGCTTCGGCTTCGGTTTCGGCCTGAAGCGAGCGAGTTGCGTGCGACGCGAAGACGGCCAGTGCGAAAACGATCAGCACGCGAAAAATAGGGCGAGATCGCATGGAAGTGTCTCCGGGTTTTGGCGTGCGAAAATGGAAGAGGAAAAGTCGCGAGCGATTTCGTTGGGGCTTCTCTCGGATGCGAATGGAACGAGATCCGACCAGGAGCATTTTAGAAAAAAAGTGGAAAGGAAACCACCAAGAGGCGGGAGAAAAAGACGGTTGATTTTTTGCGAAAAACCAATGCGCCAGGCAAAGTTTTCGCGATGTGCAACGTCTGCAACCGACGTTGCAGCAACACGTTAGGATGTGTTTTTGCGGTTGAAAAAAAGATTTTTTTGGGGTGGGTTGTCATCGGGCAAGGAGCCGATATAATTCAGACACCATTGCGACGGTTGGCACGAGGCCGACAACGCTTTTTCGGGCGAGTTGATTCTTCGCCCAAAGCAGCCGGAAAAAATCTTTCGGCAAAGCCTCAAAGGGTGTTGACACACTTTGAGCCGGCTGTTAAAGTGGTGGTTTCTCCAGTGCGTGCTACGTGCTGGCAGTAAGCTCTTTGACAATTTGGTTGTGGTAATGAAGTGGCATCTTAATTT
>JBDKTJ010000163.1:0-26850 GCA_039698075.1 Thermoguttaceae bacterium
CGTTGCCCACCGAGCGGCAAATCGCCTTGGACGACATTTCCCGCCAAATGCACGACGATCCGCGTTGGACCGAGTTGCGGCCGTTCGTGCGCGGCGGCTTTTGGCGCAACTTCAAGATCAAATATCCAGAAGCCGACGACATGTACACGCGGATGATGATGGTCAGCCGTCGGCTGCGCGAGACGCTCGACGCGGCGGCGTCCGGAGATCCGGTCGACACCGAATTGGCCGAGCAAGCCCGCATCGAATTGTATCGCGGCCAGTGCAATTGCGGCTATTGGCACGGAGCGTTCGGCGGCATCTATCTGCCGCACCTGCGCAACGCCGTCTATCAGCATCTGATCGCCGCCGACAATCTGCTCGATCGCGCGATCGGACGAACCGACCACTGGATCGAAGCCTCGGCCGACGATTTCAACTTTGACGCCCGGCAAGAAGTCCGCCTCTCGAACGACAAGCTGATGGCCCTGGTCGCGCCGAGCCGCGGCGGCGAACTGTTGGAATTGGACGTCCGCCGGATCCGACACAATCTGCTGGCCACCCTGGCCCGGCGGCCCGAAGCCTACCATCGCAAGGTGCAGGCCGGCGACCGTCAAAACGGCGACCATGTGGCAAGCATCCACGACCGCGTGGTCTTCAAGCAGCCGGACCTGGACCAACGCCTGCAATACGACGACCACGATCGCAAAAGCCTGGTCGATCTGTTCTACGACGAAGATGCGACGCTCGAGTCGATCGCCAACGGCACGGCCCCGCAGCGCGGCGATTTCGTCGGCGCCGCGTACGAAGCCCGCATCCGCCGCAATCCCGATCGGATCCAAGTGCAATTGATCCGCGACGGCCACGCCGGCGACGTCCCGCTTCGGATCACCAAGGGCCTGACGTTGGATGTCGGCAGCGACACGCTGCAAGTGGCCTACCTGTTGGAAAATCTTCCGCAAAACCGCCCGCTCCGCTTCGCCTGCGAATTGAACTTCGCCGGCATGCCGTCCAACGCCTACGGGCGGAACTTTTTGGACATCGACGGCAAGATTCTCGGCCAGCTCGGCTCGCGGCTCGATCTGCAAAACGTCTTCGGACTGAATCTTTGCGACGAGTGGCTCAAGCTGGACGTCGGCCTGAAGATGTCGCGGCCCACCGATTTCTGGACCTTCCCGATCGAAACGGTCAGTCAATCCGAAGGCGGATTCGAGCTGATCCATCAATCGGTCGTCGTCCTGCCGCATTGGCGCGTCGAGGCCGACAAGGAAGGCCGTTGGAGCGTGACGATGCAGATGTCGCTGAGCACCCGGCGCGCCGACGAAAATCACCACACGGAAGAAGCCGTCGCCGCCACGACGTGAAGCTGCCGCTTGCGATTTTGCAGTTCCCCCCCGCCGACTACGACGACGGCGTCCGATCGGCGGCGCGTTGAACCGCCTTCGGCACAAATCGCTCGACGCCGAACCGCTCGGCGTAGAGGACCGTTTTTTCGGCCAGCAATTGACGTTCGTCGGCGTCCAGCAACCGCCGGCTCCCCATCGCCGCCGCAACGGCCGCCAGCGCCGCCAACGCGACCCAACGACCGCCGCAAAACGCCAGCGGCAACAGAAGGACCACCGCCATCCCCTCGTCCAACCGGAATCCCCAGCGACGGTTGAACGCGCAGATCAATCCGAGCGTCAAGGCATGGGCGATCGTCGTCGCCACCACCGCGCCGTACAATCCATAACGCGGCAGCAACACGAAGTTCAAGCCCACGCTCAACGCCAATCCGCAGCCAAGCGCCGCGGCGGACAGCCACGCCCGCTCGACGCACAGCAAATACGTCTGCAAAATCATCTGCATCGCGATCCACGAACAATACAGCAGCGTCCACGGCAAAACCGCCTCGCCCTCGGGAAATTTCCCGCGAAACAGCACGGCGAACAACAGCGGTCCGGCCAGCAACACGACGGTCATGCCGGCGAACCCGGCCAGTCCGAACAGTTTGGCGAACAGCCGCAGCCGCATCGCCGCCCGCGCGCGCCGACCCGCTTCCCAATGATGGCTCAAGTGCGGAGTGACAATGATCGCCAACATCGTGGCGACCGACACCAACAGCATCGGCACGAGCCGCGAACTGTGGTAGTTGCCGACCGTCCGCAGGGCCTCGACCGCCGGCATGGTCGAAAAATGGACGATCATGTATCGGTCCACGACGTCGAACAAATTGGTCAACGTGTTGGCCAGCAACACCCAAAGGGCGCAAGGAACGATTTTCGACCAGAGCGCGATTTCCGTTTCGCAAGAGCCGGCCGACGGCGCGGACTTCCACACCCGGGGCAAATGACATCCGGCCCAGACGGCCGCGACCAGACACGCCCCGCCGTAGGCCACGATCACGCTTTCGGCCGTGCATCGCCAACACAACAGCAATCCGGCCCCCGCAACGGCAAACGTCACCGAGTTGGCCAACTGCATGATCGAAACCAGCCGGACGTGCCGCATCGCCGTGAACAACTCGGTCAAATAGCTGTACACGACCACCATCAAAAGACATCCGGCGATGATCGCGATCAACCGGACGTGCTCGGCGTCGCCGAACACCAGCGTCGAAAACCACGTTCGGGCCGACGCGACGATCGAAACGGCCAGCAACGCCAACAGCCCGCAAGCCGTCATCGTGCGACGCAAAAACATCCGCAACTGCCCGCGCTGTCGATAGTATTCCAAATAACGCCCGAACGACCCGGGAATGGCCAAAACGCATAGCGGCGCGGCCAGCGAAAAGAAACTGAACGCCATGTCCCACTGGCCCAACTGATCGGCGTCCAGCCACCGGCAAAACAACACCGCCCGAACGAATCCCACGAGCCGCTGCACGACCGTCAACGCCAGCAGAATCAACACGCTGTCGACCAGCGTGTCGGTCGGCAACGGCGCCGGGCCGGCGGGACGTTCGGCGTTGTCAAAGCCCAGGGACATGTTCGTTATCCGTTGTCCGTTGCCGGTTGTGCGTCCTTTTCACCGACGTCGCCTTCGCCCGATCGATAAGAAAATCGCGGCGTCCGCAGCTTTCGCGGATCCATCGTCGTCCAGTTCTTCAAATGGATCATGTCGTTGCCGACCGCGATTCGTTGCAGATGGAAGGCGTCGTCGCCCGGAAAATTCAGGCCGCCGTAACAGGAACACACGCCCAAGTACCCCGCCTGCTCGGCCAACCGAAACACCTCGCGGTTCAGATGGACGTATCCGCCGTAGGGATAGGCGAAATACCGGATTTTCCGCTCCAACACGTCCTGCATGTCCCGTTTCGCCGCGATCACTTCGCGACGCAACGTCTCCGAATCGGCGATCGCCCCCAAGTTCGCGTGCGTGTACGAATGCGCCCCGATTTCGATCCCCAGATCGGCCATCTCGCGCAACTGTTCCAGCGTGTTCGCCGGCAAATGGCATCCCACGTTCTGATCGTGCGGAAAAGCCTCGCCCGTCAACACGTTCTGCGCCGTGACGAAATACGTGCACGGAACATGCTCCCGCACGAGCCACGGAATCGCCTCGCGGCAATTGTCGGCGTAACCGTCGTCGAACGTAATGCTGACGCACGGCCGCGACCCGCTGCCCTCTCGAATCCGCTGCTGCGACTCCTCGAGCGACACCAGATCAAAATGTCGCTGCAACCATCGCATTTGCCGAAAGAACAGCTCGCTGGGCATCGTCCAAGGCGTCGCTCCGTCGTCGGCCACCCGGTGGTACGCCAACACGATCGCCGGCTGCCGGCCCTGCGACGCCGCGCGGCGATACGCCCACGCGCGCACGGGTCGCGAAGCATGGTAATACAGCGTCAACAGAAAACTTCGCAAATTCATGACTGATGACCGGGGGCTAGGAAACGGGAACAGGGAACCACGGATTCAACCTCGTCGCTCGAAACCCTGCCCCTCGACATCCAACGTCTCAGCTTTTTCTTTCCATCCAACTCTTCATTCGGTTTCCGGCCAACCACAAACGGTGGCGCGTCCGGGCGGCCATCGTCGGCGGCACGATCCGATATTTCAGCATCGCTCGCCGCTGCGCGCCGAATCGAGCCTTGAACACCTCGTCGCCCCGCAAATAGTCGAACGCCCGATACCCCCGTTCGATCGCGTGACGCACGAGCATCAAATTGATCAGCTTGCCCGGCTCGTGGGCCATCGCCGCCGGATCGATCCCGGCTTGATATTCGTACAGCACGCCGTCGCCGATCAGGTGATACTCGGCCGCGACCGGAACGTCGTCCAACAGGAGCCAATAAAACTGAGCCTGCCCCCGCTTGAACAACGCGGTCGCCGCGTCGCGGTGAAACGCCAAAAACCGTTCCGACGAAAAACAACCGCTCTGGCCCAACGCCCGCCATCGCCGTTGATGCAGGTTGACCAGAATGTCCATCGCCTTGGGCAATTCATCGACCGTCGCGGCCCAACACAGCGTCGGGCGGTGCACGGCGGCCAGCGTCCGCTGCCACCGATGCGCGAATCGTCGCAAGTTCTTGCCGACCGACGCCAGATAGGTTTCCCAACGGGTCGGCAGCTCCAGCCGCCAGCAATTCACGCCGGGCCGACAATGGACCGTCGCCCCCAACGTCGTCATCGCGTCGACCCATCGCACCATCACCCGATCCTCGACGTCCACGCCTTCCAAATCGATCAGGTCCCACGCCAATCGGTTCGGGCCGCTCTGTCGAACGTTGGAAATCAGATAGTCGGCCAACGCGTCGATGACCAATTCCTCGACCGCTGGATGACAAAGCACGCCCAGATAATCGGAGCAGATCTCGCCCGACCCCAGCCAGCGCAACACCCGGCCGTGCAGCGCCGAGCGGTCCAGATACCAAGGAGCGACGCCCATCAACGCGCCGGCGTCGTCGAAAACGCCCAACACCGCCAGCCGCCGGGCCGAATGTTCGGCGGCAGTCCGCGGTCCGTAATGTCGCCACCACTGCGAAAGCCACGTCCAGCCGCGAAACGGAACGCCCGCGGCCAGACGATCCCAGGCCTCCGTGTGCGGCGCCAGTTCGTCCAGTTCGGAAAACAGTTGCACTTGCATGGTTGATTCCACCACAACTCTCTGTCACGCAACGAGATATGCAAATATTTTTTTGGGGATTTCCCGGAAATCAACATGTTGCCCAAAGGCGACCCTGTGTTGCCGCCGAGCAACACGCCGGCCGACCGGATTTTTCGCTCCCCCCTCAAAGGAATTGCCGCAACTTGTTTCCCAATAATGACTTACAACGTTCGGCCACCGCGCCCCCCGGTTTGGCATTGGCTTTGCACTTCAGGCCATCGCCATGAAAAACCTTCCCCTTACTTCCGCGAGTCTCAGCGCCATGCACCCAACGTCGCCCCTCCACATGCTGCGACAACTGATCGACCTGCTGCGTGACCACCTTCGACTGTGGCTCGTGCCGACCGTGGCGATCGCCGCGTTGGCGGTTGCCTACGCCTTTCTGCACGAACCGACCTGGGAAGCCTCCCAGGCGTTGATTCTCCGCAACGAAGCCGCCGCCGGCGAGAAAGCGCCCGGCAAGTTTTCGACGCCCGACGACATGAAGACCCTCCAAGAAACCCTGCTCGAAGTGGTCAAAAGCCGCGGCGTGTTGGAATCGGCGTTGCGCGAGGTCGGCCCGCCGGCCGAGTACGCCAAACCGGCGGCCTGGCCCACCGACCGCGATCTGGTCGATTTCGCTTCGCTGGTCACGCTCGCGCCGCCCAAGGGCGCGGAGTTCGGCAAGACCGAAGTGTTTTACTTGACCGTCCGCTCGAACGATCGCGTCCGCGCCGTCGCGCTGAACGAAGCCGTCTGTCGCCGACTCCAAGCCCGATTCCAAGAGCTGCGCAACGCGAAGGCCGAAAGCATGATCGCCGAACTCACCAAGACGATCCGATTGGCCCGAAACGATCTGGATTCGGCCACGTCGTCGCTGTCCGCAACCGAGCGTCGTCTCGGCAGCGATTTGCCCGAAATGCGTTCGATCCAGGACGTCAGCACCAGCGACAGCGCATTGCGCCGCAGCACCGAGGAGCTTCGTACCCTGCTGCGTGAAAACGCCGCGTCCGAAAAACTCAACGAGGAACTGCTCACGGTGCTCGAAAAGGCCAAAGACGACCCCGGCCGGTTCGTGACCACGCCCAACCACCTGCTCGACTCCTATCCGTCGCTGCGTCGGCTGAAGGACGGCCTGGTCGACGCGCAGTTGCGGACCGCCGCGCTGATGGGAACGATGTCGGCCGAGCATCCCCGCGTCAAGGCCGCAAAGGAATCCGAGATCGAAATCGGACGCCACATGCACGACGAACTGGCGCTGGCCCATCGAGGCGTCGAAATCGAACTGCGCATGATCGCCGATCGCCGAACGCTGCTGAATGAGCAATTGGCCAACGCCGAGAGCCGGCTGCACGTGCTGGCCTCGCTTCGCGCCGAGTACGCCAATCAGGTGTCCGAAGTGAAAAGCCGCGCGACCCTGCTGGAACGGGCCGAACAAAATCTCTCCGACGCTCGATCCGCCGGGGCGGGCGCCGCCGCCAGCTTGATCAATCGCATCGACGTCCCCAACGCGGGCATCCGTCCGATCGGACCCGGTCGCACGTTGATCAGTCTGTGCGGCATGGTCGGCGGATTGCTGACCGGCTTCGGATTGGTCTTCATGACCATCCCGACCGCCGCGTTGAAGCCCGAGCCGAAAGAAATCCCGTCGCCGGCGACCACGAGGCCTCGCGGCGCCGACGGTCACTTCTCGATCCACCGCGCCCTGCGCAAAGTGGCCTTCTAAACAAAACCGCGGAAGACCGAAAGTGACCCGTGATTTAAAAACCACGCATTTGCCGGGGGTCTGCGCTCACCGGCATTTTTGCTATTGCGTGGACCTGTTTTAACTCACGTAGGACATGCGGCCGAAGGGGTCCGTTCTCGGAGAACTAGATCGACGATCGGCAGCGCAGACACCTCCAAGCGGGACAGGTCAATGCATCGGCTCGCTCCTTCAATTTCAATGCCCACGACTTGATCGTGGTCATCGAAATCGAGCACGATGTTGGCCGCCACCTCTTCGGACTCCGCGCTTGGCCGATCCACCAACTTGATATAAAGCATGTCGGTGTCGCGATCGTACTGAAAAATCATACGAATGGCTCCCTTGCATCAAGGCTTGAAGCCGCGATCAAAAAACGCATTGTGCACGGTTTCCTCGTCCGGTTCAACAACCACCCGCAAATACTTGCCAACCTCCGGAACCAACACCCAACGCCGAATGCGACCATTGGGCTGTCTCTCCACTCGCACGGGTTGGGCCATCGCCAACTCGATCCACTCCCGCTTGAGATACGGACGACGGACCAAAACGCTCGTGGTAAAATAACGAGTTGTTTTCATGAATCAACCGACGACCATCCTACCCCTCTCTCACTCGGTCGTCAAGAACCCCAATCGTAGGACAACCTGTCCCATCCACCCGAGTCAGCCACCCGTGCGAACGCAAGTCGCAAGGCTCGTCTCGTCCGATCGCTGACCCTCGACCACGCCCGCCAGGAAGAACAACGTCAGATTCATAAGCGGCATGATCGTCATGTCGTGAAACATGCCGTTGAGCAGATACGTGCCCAACGCGATCATCATCACCAGCCCGATCTGGCGGACCACCAACGGCCCGTCGGTCCGCCGCCACAGACGCCAGGCGTCGCGCGTCCAAAACACGATCAGCGTCACGAACGCCGTCAATCCGACCAGGCCCGTCTCCGTCAGCATCGTCAGCAACACGTTGTGCGACACATAGCCCCGGGCTTGCTCCAACGGCAACGCAGTGGTCCGGTCGAACGTGTATTTTCCGTGCTCGTCGTAATAGTGCGAATAGCCGCAGCCGAACCACGGGCGGTCGAGAAACATATTCCACGCGACGCGCGCCAAAATCGGACGCAACTCGGCCGACTCCGCGCTTTTGGACGCTTCCATCGCCTTGTCGCGCTTGTAGACCATCACGTGTTCCCATTGCGTGACCGCCACGGCCATCACGACCACCGCGCCGGCGCTCAGCACGGGCAGTCGCCACCCGCGCGGCAGCGACAATCCCAAAACCATCGCCAGCGTGAACAGCCCGCTCATCCAGCAACTGCGCGTCAACGTGCAATAGATGGCCGCCAAAAACGCCAGAGTCGCCGCGACCAGCGTCAGTTGGCCCGCCCGACCGAGCCTCGGCCACCAACACCACGCGGCCGTCATTCCGATGCACAACATCACGCTGTTGGCGATCGGCGTCAACAACGGTCCGCGGCCCCGTCCGATGAACTCGGCCACGCCGCCCTGCACCGTCGTGACAATGTAACGCGGAAACACCAGCGGCCACAGTTGCAGATACTCGGCGATCGTGGTCAGCGCCATGTACAGCCCAAACACCGCAAAAAAGCCGAGCGTCGCCGCCAACGATCGCGGCGTCTGACGCGTCTGCCGAGCCACCCAGTACAGAACCGTCGGCATCAGATAATCGAGAATCAGCCGCGACACCGGCCGATAACCCTCCACGCGCCAATCCGACGTGAAATTGCTCACGATCAAAATGGCCAGCAGCGCCAGCAGCGCAATCTCCTGCTTGCCAATCGGTTTCGCATCGCACCAACCCAGCCGCCGCCACACGACGTACTGCGCGGCCAGCAACACGACCAACACCCGATCGGTCGTCAGCGGCATCGGGCCCAATTCGATCTTCGCCATCGGCAGCCCAAAACACGCCGCCGCCACCAACACCGCCAGACAGCCGCCCAACAGCCCCGCCTGTCGCAAAAACACCGCGCCCCAGACGGCTCCAACCACGACGGCGATCAGTATTAAAATTTCCATGCGTCTTCTCGAAAACTATTCCATTATAGTCCCGCCTGCCCGACGAAATCGCACACAACGACGAACGATTTTCGCTCGTTCGACGCCCTTCCTCATAATCCGCACGTCCGTTACAATCGCAATATGAACGCGATCTGTTTTGTCGTCGATCGTTTGCACGCGGGCCATCTGGGCTCGTATGGCAACGCTTGGATCGAAACGCCCTGCCTGGACCGTTTGGCCGCCCAGTCGCTGGTGTTCGACCGCGTGCGGATCGACTCGCCGCAATTGGACCGTCTCTATCGTTCCTATTGGCACGGACTGCACGCGATGTGCCCCGTCGCGCCCGACGACCGCCCCTCATTGGCCGAGCTTTTGCGATCGACCGGCGTCAACACCACGCTGCTGACCGACGACCCCGACGTGGCCCGACATCCGCTGGCCGCCGATTTCGACGAATTGGTCGAGATCGATCCGCCCTGGCAACCCGAAACCGCCGACCAGTTGGACCACACCCAACTGGCCCGCTGCTGCGTCGAAATCATCCGCTGGCTCGAATCGGCCCGCGAGCCGTTCATGTTGTGGTGCCACCTCGGCAGTCTGGGCACGACGTGGGACGCCCCGTTGACCTATCGCCGCGCGTACGTCGAGCCGGGCGATCCCGCTCCGCCCAACGACGCCGACGTGCCCGATCGCATGTTGCCCGCCAATCACGACCCCGATGAGCGACTGGGCGTCGCGCAGGCCTACGCCGGCCAAGTGACGCTGCTGGACACCTGCCTGGGCGCGATGTTGGAGTGCATCGACGGTCTGCCTTCGGCCCAACAAACTTTGTTGTCGCTCACCTCGGCCCGCGGGTTTCCGTTGGGCGAACATCTCCGCGTCGGCCCCTGCGATCATGCCCTCTACGGCGAGCTGGTCCAAGTGCCTTGGCTGCTCCGATTGCCCGACCAGCGAGGCCGGTCGATGCGCAGCCAATCGCTCGTCGAGCCGGCCGACCTTTGGGCCACGCTGTTGGACTACTGGGGCGTCGAGCCGCCGACCTCGCCCACGGCCGCCAGCGTGCTGCCCATCGCCGACGGACGCCGCGACGCAACTCGCGATCGGCTCTGCATGGTGAACGACGCCGGACAGCGGGCCATCTGCACGCCGGCCTGGCATCTGCGTCTGGCCAATCCGCCCGAATTGTTCGTCAAACCCGACGACCGTTGGGAAGTGAACGACGTCGCCTCGCGTTGCCGCGAAGTGGTCGAGTGTCTCGAAGACGCGCTCGTGCAATTTGAACAGACCGTGCCTGCCGGAAAGATCGCCGACCTGCCGCCGCTCGGCGACGTCCTGCGCAACGGCTTGGGCTGATGTTCCCGGACGTTCACCCCGGCGTGCCCGCCGGTTCAGGAACCGCGTCATCGCTGGGCGAGGCGGCGGGCTCGTGCAGTTTCGAGATCAGCGACTTCCACGTGCCCACGCGCTGCCAACTCCGTCGATAGCCCAGCACGACCAAACGACCCAGCAGCCGCCGCGGCGCGATCGCCAATCGCCCGACGCCGTAGCTCTCCGGACGCCAACGCGACATCGCCTGATTGATCTGGCCGAAAAAGTCGAGCGCCCGAATCGTGCGGTCGCCGTGCAGCCGTTCGAGCATGTCGTGAAACAAAAGCTGCCCGGGACTGAACGCGGCGAACTCGGGATCGTAGCCGATCTTGTACGTGAAATACACGCCCTTCGCACAATAGCCGTAGACAAACGCCAGCAGTCGGCCGTCAAGCCGCAACGAAGCCGTCCGCAACTGCCCCCACTGGACCAGCGGCTCGGCCTGCGCCGACAAGTACGAGAACATGCCCGGACTGCGAAGCACCGACGTGCCGCGCAGCCCTTTCCAGCCGCGATTTTCCATGTTCAACGCCTCGTCCAACCACCGCTCGACTTCCGCCGGGTCGCTGGGCGACGCCATCTCAAACCGCACGTCGCCCTCGCAGCGAAGCCGCCGCAAAAAGCGATGCATCGCCTGCCGGTGATTCTTCGGCAATCGCCGCTGGTAGTCGTCCCAACTCGCGCCGATTTCCACCCGGCCCGCCCGAAACCACTCGTGATAGCACCAACTGGCACCCGTGCGCCGGCAAGCCCGCATCATCGCCCGCCATCGCGGCGTCTCGGGCATCACGCCGCCGAGCCAGAGCAACGGCCACGGCAATCGCCCGGCGGCCTCCAACAACCGCTCCATCACGACGTTCGGCTCGATCAAGGCGTCGACCAGCAGATCGCCGCACGTGGCCCACTCGTTGTCCGGCAGCTCGCCCGCCGAAATCAATCCGCCCACCCGACCCGCGACCAACGGCAACGCCGCCAGCCAACGTTGCGAGTCGGCGACCACCAGCACGCAAAAGCGCGCGCGCGGCTTGAACCGCTCGACCCATTGAGCCAGCAACTCGGCCCGGACGGTCGGCAGCGTCGTCGCGCTGCGCCACCACAGATCGTCCCATGCCGGCGCGGCTTCGCGCAGTTGCTCGACGGACGTCAATGCAAAACAATGCAAATCGCTCACCACGGCGCTCCTAAGACCGTCCGGCCCCGTCCAAGCATGGCATTTTTTGCCGCCCCGCGCGAAAGAATTCCGACGTCTCACCGATCCGCACGATCGCTACCACCGTCAAAACTGAACCGAGCTGGCCGAAACGCGAAAAAAAGCAATACTTGCCTCGGCATTCGTTTTTTCGCACGCCTGTCCGACAACCTGCCTCCCCAAAAAACCCACCGACAAAAAAATGCCTCGCCCTCGAAAACTCATTCCGTTGGCCGATCGCGGACCGCTGCGAGTCCTGTTCGTTCTGACGAGCATGCCCGTCGGCGGCGCCGAGACCGCGCTGACCGAAGTGATTCGCCGCATGAATCGCACCCGGTTTCAACCGGAGTTGTGCTGCTTAAAATATTTCGACGCGCTCGGCGAAGCGCTGGCCCAAGAAGTGCCCGCCTTCACCGGCCTGCTGGCCAATAAATACGACTTCGGCGTCCTTTGGCGGCTTCGACGCCTGATGGTCCAACAGCGCATCGACGCCGTGGTGACCGTCGGCACGGGCGGCGACAAGATGTTTTGGGGTCGGCTGGCCGCGCGTTGGGCCGGCGTTCCCGTAATCTGTTCGGCCCTGCATTCCACCGGCCTGCCCGACCACGTTGAGTTTTCGAACCGCCTGCTGGCGCCGTGGACCGATGCGTTCATCGCGGTGGCCGAGCCGCACGGCCAATACCTCGCGGCCCACGAAGGCTGCCCGGCCGCCCGAATCGCCGTCATCCCCAACGGCGTCGACGTCGAACGGTTCCATCCGCGCTGGCCCGACGCAAATCTGCAACGCCAATGGAACCTGCCGCCGCAAACGCCGACCGTGGGCATCATCGCCGCGCTGCGTCCCGAAAAGAATCACGAGATGTTTCTCGACATGGCCGCGATGGTGTGCCGACGACGTCCCGAGGCTCGCTTTCTGATCGTCGGCGACGGCCCGCAACGCAACCAGCTCGAAGAACGAACCCGGCAGCTCGGCCTGGCCGGCTCGGTCCTCTTCACCGGCAGCCGCCACGACGTGCCCGAGGTGCTCTCGCTGCTGGACGTCGTTGTGCTCACCTCGCACATGGAGGCGAATCCGATCTGCCTGCTGGAGGCCCAAGCCGCCGAAAAACCGGTCGTGGCCACGCGGGTCGGGTCGGTGACCGAAACGGTAGTCGACGGCCGCACTGGCTTTTTGGTCGAACCAGGCGACGCCCGCGGCATGGCCGATCGCGTGCTGCAACTGCTGGGCGATCGCCAACAAGCCGCCGCGATGGGCCGAGCGGGCCGCGAGCACGTGATCGTCCACGCCTCCGTCGATCGCATGGTCCGAGGCTACGAAAATCTGATCGCCAAAATCTACGCGAACAAATGCCGAAAGAAACCACCGCGTTCGGAAGCCGTCGAGTCTGAAGCGACCGCCGATCGCACGGAATCGCTAACGCCTGGCAATGAGGGGCTAGAAGCTAGGGGCTAGGGGCTAGGGGCTACCGGTCAACGATTTTCCCCGATCAACACACATGGCCCACCAACACACACCCCGCAGTAGAAGGGGTTCTTGGCGTCGCGTGCAAACCGGGGTACGATAGCACGTTGGATAGGTAACGGCGCCCATGGACACCAATCTGACGCGGAACTTTCTGGCTCTTGCCGCCCGTTTTCTGAGCGGCGCCAGCATCCGTTGGATCGATTCCCAGCCCGACACCTGTCAGCGGGTGTATTTCGCCAACCACACGAGTCACTTGGACCCGATCGTCATCTGGTCGTCGCTGCCCCAAGCGGTGCGAGCGATCACCCGGCCGGTCGCCGCCAAAGACTACTGGTCGAAGGGAGCGATCCGGCGTTACCTGGCCAACGAGTTGTTTCACGCGATCCTGATCGACCGCGAGGAGATCAAAGTCCACCAAAGCCCAGTCGACCTGATTATCCGCGAGATCGGCCACACGTATTCGCTGATCCTTTTTCCGGAAGGCGGACGAAATCCCGGCCTGGGAATACGCGAGTTCAAGAGCGGATTATATTATTTGTGCAAAAAGCGGCCCGACCTGGAACTGATCCCGGTCCACATCGACAACATGAATCGGATCTTGCCGCGAGGCGAGGTGTTGCCGGTCCCGATGCTCAGTTGCCTGACGTTCGGTCCGCCCATGTGGCTCGAAGCCGGCGAAGCGAAGCTCGATTTCCTAAACCGAGCCCGCGACGCCGTCCTCCGACTGAAAGAACTAGGAGAAAGCGACTAAGACCGTATCCCAAAACCTGTTGGAACCGTTGGTTCTGGGATAGGCTCTAAGCCGCCAAAAGTCCGACCACTGGCCACTGGCCACTGACCACCGGCCACTGACCACTAATCTCCATGGACATTTTTGACGCCCGAACGCTGAGCCTTATCGCCACGGTGCTGATCCTGATCGGCTCCGTCTGGACGGTCGTTAAAATTTTGAAGCGTCAGCCGGAAAGCGGCATCGATCCGGCCATTTTGGAGACGTTTCGGCTTCGGGTGAACGCCTGGTGGATTTTGTTTTCGTCGCTGGCGGCGGCGTTTTTGTTTCCCCGCGTCGTGACGGTCATTCTGTTCGGACTGATTTCGTTCTGGGCCCTGCGCGAGTTCATCACGCTGACGCCCACGCGGCCCGGCGATCATCGCACGCTGTTTTGCGTGTTTTTCGTGTTCACGCCGCTGCAATACGTGCTGGTCGGCGGCGGCTATTACGGACTGTACAGTATCGCAATCCCCGTGTACGCGTTTTTGGTGATCCCCGCGCTGATCGCCATGGCCGGCGACTCGAAACGATTTTTGGAGCGGACGGCCAAGATTCAGTCGGGCCTGCTGATTTGCGTGTACTGCCTGAGCCACGCGCCGGCCTTGTTGACGATGAAGCTGCCGCCCTTGGAACATGGGCTGCCGGACAGCGGCGGCGGCGTCCGTCTGTTGTTCTTCTTCGTGCTGATGGTCCAATTGAGCGACGCGCTGCAATATGCGTGGTCGCAAATGCCCAATCGCCACGTGATCGTGCCGACGATCAACGCCTCGCGCACGTGGGAGGGCCTGCTGGGCGGCACGGCTAGCGTCATGCTGATCGGGGCGGTTCTGTGGTGGGCCACGCCCTTCCGCGGCATCTATTGGTGGATGGCGGCCCTGATGTCCGCAGTCATTTCGCTGATGGGTTTCGCCGGCGGCATCACCATGTCGGCCATCAAACGCGACCGCGGCGTCCGAGACTACGGCACCCTGGTCGAAGGCCACGGCGGCGTGCTAGACCGCATCGATTCGCTCTGTTTCGCCGCCCCAGTCTTCTTCCACTGCACGCGCTGGTTCGTCGAGCTGACCTCGACAACCCTGTTGCCCTGACCGCCGAAGCATTTTCAGGCATAAAACGCCCGGGCTAGAGCGGTTTCACTCTCGCTGTAGCGTGTTGGGTGCCATGTCCACGCTTGTCGTGGGCATGTTTTCCCGAGAAAAACCACTACATGGCCACGCAAGCGTGGCCATGGCACCCGCTCATTTTCAGACGTAGGGTGCGTGCTTGTCACGCACCATCATGCCGGCAAGCAACCGTTATTCTTTCACATTGGTCAATTCGTCACCGGATGGTGCGTGACAAGCACGCACCCTACGTCTACTGAGCGAGCACCGCATCAGTTCCGGAACAAAAAGCGGTCGGGAGCCTTATTTTCTGTCTCGGGACGTTTTATGCGGCCGACGATTCGAGCTGGACCCAAACGCCGGTCAATAGAGCACGTCTTCCTCGGTCGCCCACTCGTGGAACAATTCCTTGATGATGCCGTATTTTTCCGCGTGCGCTTTCGGATTGGGATGGCAATAAATGTGCACCCCGTCGGCGCATTGCTTGCCGGCGGTCATCACCTGCCGAACGTAGTCCGGCGTCGACGAGCCCAGCCGAGAATGCGGATGGCTGTACACGTCCAGAATGACCGGCGTCGAGGGTCCCCACAGCTCGCGAATCTTCTTGATCTCCGCGCAGACCTGACTGGCGTCGGTGAGATCCGCCTTGACCGACTCGTGACGATAAGGGAACAGGATTCCGTCCACCACGTCGCGATATTTTTCCACGAACTTCGGGTTGGCGGCGTCTTTGGCAAAATACAGACACGGCACAAACGCCAGCTTCGGATTGATCTGGCGCGTCGCCGCCACGATCTGCGCCATGCGATTCGGCGTCAGGATTTTCACGTTGTACCCGAAATCGTCGATCGACCACGCCTTCAAGTTCGGTTCGCGCACGCTGAGCTTGGCGATCTCCGTCGCCCAACGCTCGTAGTCCAATTGATACGGCTCCGAAAAATTCTTGCTGTTCGGCGGCGACTCCGACGGCGGAATCAGGCAGACCCACACGGAGATTCCCCGTTGTCGGGCCAACGGCAGAAACTTCGCCAAGTCGCCCCAGTCATCCACCCCCTTCCAGATCAGCCAGTGGTACGTATTCGCCCGAAGGTCGGCCAACTGGTCGAGCAGTCGGGGAATGTCCACATGCTTGTCCTTGCCGCGAGGGGCCCCGTCATACGTTCCGAACGACCCGCGCACCACGGCGCGTCGAAGCTCCTGCGAGTCGTCCGCCGAGCAACACGTCTCCGCAACATACAAGGAGCAAAAAACCGCCGCCACGAGGCAGCCCAAGCCAACTGTGCGTCTCATTGCCATACTCTCCAGCGGGGATGGAAGATCTTGACGCCCCGGACTGACAAAACGCATTCCGTCAGCGGCCCATCGCCAACGGCAGGGCGTTCAACCTTACATCCACATCCTACCCCATTTTCATCGCCTCGTCACCATGGAGCGACGTGCATCCCACCGCCAACAGCCAAAAAATACTCAAATCACCCCGATCGCCCATTCATCCAAAAAATGCAAAAAAACGCCTCCCAAGCGTCCGCGCCGCCGACTCGCTCTCGACTCAGATCGGCAAGCCGGTTAAAATGGGTGGCCCTTGCCTATTTCGCTGAGATTAAAGAAGGATGTCTGCATGAGTTCCACGCCGCGACGCATCGTGATTACCGGCCTCGGGATCATCTCTCCGCTGGGCAGCACGAAACAATCCCTTTGGGACGGCCTCACGCAAGGCCGCAGCGGCGTTCAGCGCCTCGCCGAACCGCTGCCCGTTCGGATCGGCAGCCCTTGTCGTCAGTTCACCGGCGAAATCGACAACTTCGGCGAGCTGGACAAGGAAACCAAGAAAACGATCCGCAAGGGCCTGAAGGTCATGTGCCGCGAGTGTCAGATGGGCGTGGCCGCCGCGCAATGGGCGCTGAACGACGCGGCGTTGAAGTCCAGCTCGATCGCCCCCGAACGGATCGGCATCTCTTTCGGCGCCGACTACATGCTCTCGCTGCCCGAGGAGTTCACCGAAGGCATCGTCCGGTGCGTCGACGACCAGGGCCAGTTTCAGTTTTCCCGCTGGGGCGGCGAAGGCATGACCAAGATGTCGCCGCTCTGGCTGCTAAAATACCTGCCGAACATGCCGGCCAGCCACTTGGCGATCTACAACGATTTCCGCGGCCCGAACAATTCGCTGACGCTCCGCGAAGCGGCGGCCAACCTCGCCTTGGGCGAAGCGTTTCAGATCATTCTGCGCGACGACGCCGACGCCATGCTCGTCGGAGCCACCGGCACCCGGCTGCATACGATGAAAACCATCCACGCCGTGCAGCAGGAAGAAGTCTGCACGGACCATGACGATCCAGCCTCCGCCAGCCGCCCGTTCGATCTCCATCGCAATGGCATGGTGCTCGGCGAAGGCGCCGCGGCGATCGTTTTGGAAGAGATGTCGTCCGCCCAAGCCCGGGGCGCCGCCATCTACGGCGAAGTGCTGGCCTCCGCGTCCAGCGCCGTGGCCGGGCCGCGATTGGTCGCCGACCGTCGCCGGGCCATGCAAAACGTGCTCGAATCGGTCCTTCGCAGCTCCAGCCTGAAACCCGACGAAATCGGACACCTGCACGCCCACGGCCTGAGCACCCGCACCTGCGACGTCGACGAATCGCAAGCCATCGGCGACGTGTTCGGCCGCCGAGCGACGCCGCTGCCGGTGGTTTCCTCGAAAGGGCACTTGGGCAATCTGGGCGCGGGCAGCGGACTGCTCGAACTGATCGGCAGCCTGCTGGCCCTCCAACACAGGCGGCTGTTCCCCACGCTCAACTACACCACGCCCGATCCGGCGTGTCCGGTGTCGGTGGTCCGCGACGGCGAGGTTTCGCCGGGCGGGAACTTCGTCAACCTGAGCGTCACCCCGCAAGGCCAAGCCTCGGCCGTGCTGGTGCGGCAGGTTGGGTGATTCATCCGTTTTTCGATGACTCGCCCTGCACGGTGATCACCAGTCGGCGACCGCCGCTTCGGCCACGATGCTCGCACAGACAAATCCCCTGCCACGTGCCGAGACACAATCGGCCGTCGCGGATGGGAATCGTCAGCGAACACCCCAAAAGCGAGGCTTTCACGTGGCCTGGCATGTCGTCGCGGCCTTCAACCGTGTGACGGTAGGGAAAATCCTCGGGCGCCAAAACGTCGAGCGCCTGATCCAGATCAACCAGCACGTCGGGATCGGCGTTCTCGTTGATCGTCAGCGACGCCGAGGTGTGCTGCAAAAAGACGTGCAGCAACCCCACACGGATCGTCTTAAGTTCCGGAACTGCCTCGACCACCCGCCGGGTGATCGAATGAATCCCTCGCGGAAAGGACGGCAACGAAAGCTCTTGCTGAAGCCATGTCATAAAAACGAATCTCCCAAACAGGGGCAGGACAGCCCCAGTGTAAGCGAGGCGGAAGACCTGGGAAAGGGAACGGGGGGCAAGAAAAAACTCAGCCGCCCCTCCTCGCAACCTTCCCGTACCCCCCGCATCGCATTCGATCCCGCCGCAGCGACCGCCAAGACTTTTTTAACCGAAAAGACGACCTGGCTTGATGTTGCGCACATGACGCCTGGCGTGGAATGTGGGCAAAATTTTCTGTTTGATCGGTTCGCCCAAACAGCTTTGCTCGCCAAAAGGTGGTTTTTTGCCAAATCTGCTTGACGTCTTGGTCGAATCGGAGATAATGAAGTGTTTGGGTTTCGTGGAATGGAGTAGCTCGTAATGAGAAATGTTTTTGAGGCGATTCTAGAGTGCGGACACGACGAGGACTTCTTGCCTGAAGAGTCGGAGGAGTTCGCCGCGACCGATGCACCCGCCGGTTCGCGGGCGAAAATCGATATCCTGGCCGAAAGGGTGATGCACGGACAGCCGTTGTGGCATCCCAGCGATCGGTCGGACTACAGCGGTTTGACCGGCGCCGTCCGCCCACGCGCTTAAGCGCCGTCCCGCAAGTCCGAATCACAGGCGACGCTGGCGCTGCGCTCTTGGGGAGATAATCCCCAAAGACACCCCCCGCACAACTTGGCGAATGCGTATTTCTTGCCCCTGAAGCGGGCAGGCGGCCGGCTTGCCCGCTTCACGTCATTCGATCCACCCGCGACGTCGTGGGGTGCTGCGCGCCCAAGTCATGCCGTCGCCCGAAGCGGCAACGTCTGCGGCTTCTCGTGCCGCTCCAGCTCGCCTCGCAACACCAACACGTTCGACGGGGCCTCAATGCCCAAACGAACGCGATCGCCGGCCAATTTCACCACGGTTACCACAATCGAATCACCCAGCGTGATCCGTTCACCTTCGTGTCGAGACAGAACCAACATGAATAACCTCCGTGTCGCAAACAATGTAATGACGGATAGGATTCCATTCGTCTTTGTCAATCCACCGGTCTGCCGCCCACGGCCTCAACCGACCGAACAACCGCTTCACGCGGCGGCAGTCTCCATTCGCGGCGCTTCCAAAAGCTGAGTCTTCAAAAACCGTTCCCCGCAAGAACCATAAAACAAGATCTGGTTGCGATCCGTTTCCCAAATGGCCGTAAACTTGGTAGCGCGAGGACCGTGCAGGCAGAAATAGATCCCGCAAGGCTTGTCCCCCCGCCGCAAAACCCGTTCGGTCATCTGAAAAGCTCCAACCTGAAGCTGATATTGACTGCAAATGGTGGTGTTGACGTATTCCCGAAGATCGTGGACGCTTTCAATCTGCTGAAAACGAGTCAACATTGTAGGAAAAAATCTCCTGTCTAATCGCCAAGAATGATATTGGATATTCTACGCAAGCACGACAACTTGCGGTACTTGCTGATAGAGAGAACTATCGGCAATTTACACAAACAAAATCGCCTGAGTATTTCGGGAGGTTTTCAAAATCATCCCAAATTGGCAGGAGGAAAAACGACTGCTAACCGCCGTCAGAAAAGGAGATGCGACGAACCGACGATTGCGGACTCGGCGTAAAACAAAATAAAATTCAAGATCATATAAGGCGTAAAAACCGACCAAACTGACGCCAGCCGGCTATTTTACTTCCCTTACAGAGGTCTTATACGTGTTCTAACCAGAAAGTGCGCGGGTTACGCCCCAGTTTCGCCAATACCGCCATGTTTCCTGTTGCCGCCATTGAGCCGCTTGCGATTTCGCAAAAGAGCGGTTGGAACGTCCGAGGGAAACGACCAACCGCCTTCGCGGAAGAGCATCCGCGCATTCTCAAGTTGGAACGCGTTTCATACGCCTGGGCAACTTTGCCAGCCTTCGGATCGCCATGGTTCAAGAAAACTCGATACCGAAGCGTAATCGCGTCACCCGGTTGGATCGTGTACGTCCCGTCCGGCCCTGTTTTATTCATAAACGCCCTCGCACCGAACGAATTGGCGGCAATCAATCCAAAGGCGGGGGGGACCTAGACAACGCGGCCATTCCCTGCCAAAATAGCAGGGACTTGGCGAGACTCCCCACGATCGCCGATATTCTGCGGCAACCGTCGCTGCAGGGGCGATCCCTCAACGATCCTCGCCGCACGAGGCTGTAGCTCAGTCGGTAGAGCAACGGACTTTTAATCCGTTGGTCGCGGGTTCAAGTCCCGCCGGCCTCACTTTCTTTCTACACTGCTGGCGAAACGGATCGGCCGCAATGGCCCTGGCTGCGACACAATCGACGGCGTCAGCCCACGACCGTTCGGTCGGTGAGAATCCCGAGTTTCTCAGCCGCCAATTGCTGACCTATCTGGGCAACAAGCGTCTCTTGCTCGATCACATCGGTCAAGCGGTCGAATGCGTCAAGCGGCGGCTGCAAAGGGATCGGCTGCGGGTGTTCGACGTGTTCGCCGGGTCGGGCGTCGTCTCGCGGTTCTTCAAAGCCCACGCCTCCCGGTTGGTCAGCAACGATTTCGAGGACTACGCCGCGGTGGTCGGACGTTGTTTCTTGCGCAATCGCAGCCGCGTCGACTTCCGGCGGCTTCAGAAAATCACCGACGACATGAACGCCCGCGTCGACGGCGACGGTTTTCAGCCCGGATTCCTCGAAGAACTCTACTCGCCGAAAGATGAATCGCGTATCACGGCCGACGATCGCGTCTTCTACACCCGCGACAATGCCCGACGCCTGGACAACTACCGCCGAATGTTAAGCTCCGTGCCGCCGGACTTGCAGGACATGGTTCTGGGACCGTTGTTGAGCGAGGCCTCGATCCACGCCAACACGGCGGGCGTGTTCAAGGGCTTTTACAAGGACCGACGCACGGGCCGCGGAAAGTTCGGCGGCAGCCACGGCGACGCGCTGTCTCGAATTCGCGGTCCGATTCGTCTGACCCCGCCGGTTCTCAGCCGGTTCGAGTGCGACGTCGACGTGATGCAGATGGACGCCAACGCCGCGGCTCGCCAACTGCGCGATTTGGACCTCGCCTACGTCGATCCCCCCTACAACCAACATCCGTATGGCTCAAACTACTTCATGCTGAACCTGCTGGTCCGTTATGAGCGGCCAACTCGGATCAGCAAAGTCTCCGGCATTCCCGCCATGTGGCGTCGGTCGGGCTACAACGCCAAAGCGAGCGCGCTGGAGTTGCTGCGCGATCTGCTCGGCGCGTTGGATGCGCGTTTTTTGCTGGTGTCGTTCAACGACGAGGGATTTGTTCGGCCCAAGGAAATGACGGACCTGCTCGGAAAACTCGGCTCCGTCCAGACGGTCGAGGTGCCCTACAACACCTTTCGCGGGAGCCGTAACCTGCGGAATCGCGAAATTCACGTCACCGAACACCTTTTCTTGGTGGAACGCCGGTGATCGCGCATTAGTGTTTTTTGTCCGGAACGCCCAATTGACGCAGCTTGGCCTTGGCGTCCGCGATGGTCGCCCGGGCTTTTTCCACCGAATCGATGGACTGCGGCGCGTGCCCGTTTTGCTTTGTCTTTTTCGCAATTTCGGCCAAACGATCGCGCGCGGTTTTTTCGTCCGCCTTGGCCTTTTTCAATTCGTCGCTCGTCGCCGTCCACCCGGCGTCCCCGGCGAAAAGTCTCTCCTTCAACGGCTCCAACTGTTTTTTCGCTTGCTCGCAAGCAGTCACCGCAGCCTGATAGTCGGCGTCGTCGCCCAAGGCGTTCTTGCGGATTTCCGCGCGACGCCGCCCGGCGTCTTCCTGCTCGCCGACCTCTCGCAATTTCGCCTGGTAGTCCGGCGACTCCATAATTCGACGCAGATGGTCTCCTATATCCGTTTGCGACTGCTTCACCGCATCCCGGGCGCGGCCCACGTCGGATTTCGAAGGCTGCGATTCGACCAGCGATTCCTCGCGGTCGTGAAGTTTTTTCCGAAGCGATCCCTCTTTGGCGACGACCGCATTGACGGCGGCGCGAGCTTTGTCCAACGTAGCGGGAGCGTTGTCCTGTTTGCTCTTATCCTTGTCCGAGTCTTTGCGGTCCTTGTTCGAATCCTTCGCGGCGGCGTCCTTCGCCTTGGCATCCGACAACACCTTCTCCGCCGCGGCGATCTGAGCCTGCAGGTCGGCGATCGTCGCCTTTCTGGCCGCGTTATTGGCAGCCTGAATGGAATTGGGATGATGCCGAGAATGTCGCGCAAAGCACGGCGACGGCCAAGCCACGAGAAATACGGAAAGCCCCGCAAGAAATACCCACGCCGCAGACCTTCGGCCTTGCATCTCACCCTCCTCAGTTCCCAGATTCCGCGATTACGCGGCTCTTCGAGTCGACTCGCCCTGAACCGCCCGCAACACGACGATTCGCTGCCGACCCTGATGTTCCACCAACAATTGTAACGAGGGGGAGGAGTCGTTGACAAGCTTTTCGAACTTTGTTTCGTCCAGAAAATCACGACCGGCAACCTGATAGATGCGGTCGCCGACGGATAGCCCAACTCGGGCGGCAGGCGACCCCGGAACGACGTGTGTCAAAACCACCGCACCGGGCTCGGCGTCGTCCACCCGCCAAAAAATACCCCACCGCAACGGTTCGCCTTGAAGCGCAACGCTCCGTTGCAGCGGTTCTTTTTCTTGAGGACGTCGGACCATCACAACCGCGGGACTTCGGGCGGCGGCCACCGCGCCGAAGAAATCGTCATCGCTCCGGATCGTTTGGCCGGCAAATTGCACGATGCGATCGCCCGGACGAATTCCAGCCCGATCGGCCGGCGAATCCTTTCGGACCGTGGCGACCAACACTCCGCCGGTTGCGGCCGCGTCCTCGATCCATCCAACGCCCAAACGGTCGATCGTTCCCGGCCGTTCGGCTTCAAGTTTTTTCTCCGTGTCGGGACTTTCGTATCGGGCCACCGTCCGAAACTTCGGCGTCGACTCCGGACGGTCGGCCAATTCGTCGAGCAGACCGAACAACAATCGCGTCACCCGCACCATGCCCGACCGGTTGATCCGCTGCGGCACGTCGCTCGGACAATGGTAATCCGAATGCATGCCGGTATGGACCATCAGCACCGGAATGTTGTGATCGAAAAACGAATAATGATCGGCGTTGGACTTCAAGAGCCATGTGAACTCCAGTTGCAGCCCGACGTCGTCGTTCTGCCCGCTCAACAGCCGCCGCCATCCATAGCCGGTCCGCGAGCCGAGCACCGTCAGCCGATCGTCGCGAAGTCGCCCAACCATGTCCAGGTTCACCGCTGCGACGACATGGTCGAGCGGCGTCGTGGGGTGCGACGTCCAATACTTTGAGCCCAACATGCCTTTCTCTTCCGCGTCCCACGCTGCGAACAACACCGACCGTTTTGGCGGAGGCGACAACAAGGTGAACGCCTGGGCCAATTCCAGCACGGCCGACGTTCCGCTGGCGTTGTCGTCGGCGCCGGGATGAACGTAACCGTAGGGCCCCAGACTGAGCCCACGGCCGCCGTAGCCAACGTGATCGTAATGGGCCCCGACGACAATCACCTGATCGCGCAGCTTCGGATCGCTGCCTTCGAGCACCGCCAGCACGTTGTGAAAGTTGGGGGCGAACGCTTGCAAAAACCCGCCCTGATCGCCGGCGCCGCGCAGGTGGAGCTTGGCGTATTGCTCGGCCAAATAGTCGGCCGCCGCTCGACCGCCGCGCGTGCCGGCTTCCCGGCCTTCCATTTCCGGGTCGGCCAGTTGTTCGATCTGTCCGCCCAAGTCTTCCGCGCGGATCGACTCCAGCGCCGCCTGATACGAAGAGTTTTTTTCGGCCGACTGGATCGAAACGACCCAACCGAAAACAGCCGAAAACAAAACAACCGTAGTCAGGACAAATCGGAGACGGGATCGCATCGGCGGAATTCCTCTCCGATAATATACCATGCGACGAGGTCGGGGACGAAAAACGCGAAGCCTGCCTGAAAATCAAAAAGAAGCCGTGAAGCGACCGAACGCCTCACGGCTTCTTGATAAACCTTGACGAATCTTCGGAAACTCAGACTTCCTTGGCGTTGATCCAAGACATGAGCTTGCGGAGCATGCGGCCGACCGCCTCGACCGGATGGGCTCGCTCCTGACGACGCATGGCCTTAAAGGCCGGAGCGCCGACGCGGTTCTCGAGCAGCCACTCGCGGGCGAACTGACCGTTTTGAATCTCGGTCAAGATGCGCTTCATCTCGGCCTTGGTCTCGGCGGTGACGATCCGCGGCCCGCGGCTGTAGTCGCCGTATTCCGCGGTGTTCGAGATGCTGTAACGCATGTAGTTCAGGCCGCCCTGATAGATCAGGTCGACGATCAGCTTGACTTCATGGACGCACTCGAAATAAGCCATTTCGGGCTGATAGCCGGCCTCGACCAACGTCTCAAATCCGGCCTTGATCAACGCGCTCAAGCCGCCGCACAAGACGACTTGCTCGCCGAACAGGTCGGTCTCGGTCTCCTCGGCGAACGTGGTTTCGATCACGCCGGCCCGAGTGCCGCCGATGCCCTTCGCATAGGCCAAACCGATCTTCAAGGCGTCCGGTCCGGCGCCTTCGCCCAAAGCGATCAAGCACGGCACGCCGGCCCCGCGAACGTATTCCGCGCGGACCAAGTGACCAGGGCCCTTCGGAGCGACCAAAATGGTCGACACGCCCTTGGGCAGGTCAAACTGTCCGAAATGCACGTTGAATCCGTGCGAGCAAACCAACACGTTGCCCGGCGAAAGATTGTCTTTGATGTGAGCCCGGAAGATCTCGCCCTGGATTTCGTCGGGCAGCAAGATCGTCACGATGTCGGCCTTCTTGGTCGCCTCGTCGACGCTGATCGGCTTGAAGCCGTCCTTGACGGCCTGCTCGTAGTTGGCCGTGCCGGGCAGCTCGGCCACGATCACGTTGCAGCCGCTGTCGCGCAGGTTTTGAGCGTGCCCGTGACCTTGCGAACCGTAGCCCAAAATGGCAATCGTCTTGCCCTTCAGCAGAGAAATGTCGGCGTCTTTGTCGTAATAAATTTTGGCAGGCATAACAATCCCTATGGTTAATGATTGGCGGCTGGTCGTTGGTGGCTAGCGTCCGTTCGAGACCGGCCACTGGCCACAAATTACTCGCCGCTGTTTCTTCCCCGCACCATCGCAATGCGTCCGGTGCGGGCCAATTCGATAATTCCAAACGGGCGCATCATTTCGATGAAGGCCTCGATCTTTCGCTCCTGACCGGAAATCTCGATCATGACCATCTCGGGCGCGACGTCGACAACCCGGCCCCGAAAAATTTCGGCCAGCTCGCAAACCTCGCTCCGAGCGCCCTTGGCGGTCGACACCTTGATCAGCATCAGATCGCGCTCGACATGATCCGCCGACCCGACGTCTTCCACCTGCACCACCGTGACAATCTTTTCGAGCTGCTTGCGGACCTGGTCCAGCACGTTGTCGTCGCCGACCACCACAAAGGTCATCCGCGACAAATGGGGGTCTTCTGTCTCCCCCACCGCAAGACTGTCGATGTTGTACCCGCGAGAAGCCAGCATTCCCGAAATGTGCGACAGCACGCCGGGCACGTTTTGAACCAACGCGGACAACACGTGACGCATGATCGCCTCCGAAAACGAACGAAACCGTTATGATACCCCCCGCAAGTTGATTGGACAAGGGGCGGTCGACTGCGGTTCGGGCACCCGACGCGGCCTCCCGTCTCACGATGGCCGACCGTATGGCTACGGCCTTGTAACCGGACTGCCGTTCCCATGGTAAACAATCCATGTTGAGTCATTCCACCCCCTCCATTGTGGCAGCCCCACGCTGACACGACGCAACGCTTGGTGTTATAATGAGTCTCTCCCCCCTTCCCCTCCAAGGACCCCGCCATCATGCAACGACGCTGCTTCTTTTGGACAATCGTGTTGGCCGCGGTGTTTTTTGCCAGTCCGTCGGCCTGGGCCGCCAAGAATGTCATCTTAATGATCACCGACGGCGGCGGTTACAACCAATGGCTGGCCGCAAGCATGTATCAAGGCCGCGTCGGACGCCAACTGTACGACCAACCCGGCTGGGTTCGCTGGTCGGCCTGCACCTATCCGCTGAATCTTTTTTTCCGTCCGACGGGCAATGACCGCCAACTTCCATTCTTGGTCTACGATCCGGCCAAGGCGTGGGACGCCACGCCATCCGACGATCCGTCGGGAATGTTTGCCGGGTACGTCTATTTGACCACGACCTATACCGATTCGGCCGCCGCCGCCACGGCGCTGGCCTCCGGCCAAAAAACCTACAACCACGCCATCAATTGGTCGAACGAGGGCAAACCGCTTCGTGGGCAGACGATCGCCGAAATCGCCAAGTCGCAGGGCAAGTCGGTCGGCGTTGTCACCTCGGTGCCGTGGAGCCACGCCACGCCCGCCGGCTTGGGCGGCGCCCACAACATCAGCCGCGACCACTATGCCGAAATCGCCCGGGAAATGCTCGGCGCGGCGTGGTTGGACGTCATGATGGGCGCCGGCAATCCCGATTTCGACGACAACGGAAAGCCGCTCAGCGCGACCCAACGACACGACTACAAATACGTCGGCGGCCAAGATGCCTGGACCGCGCTGAAATCCGGCAAGCTCGCGTGGAAACTGATCGAAAAGAAGTCCGATTTTGAGTCGCTCACCTCGGGCACGACGCCGGCCAAATTGGTCGGCGCCGCGCAGGTCGGCTCAACCTTGCAAGAAAAGCGCGGCGGCGCCATGACCCACGTGCCTTACGACCACATCACCAAGGACCCCGACGCCAAACAATTGTCCCG
>JBDKTJ010000164.1:0-12603 GCA_039698075.1 Thermoguttaceae bacterium
TCCGACGCACGGCATCGCCGGAAGGAAAAGAACCTGCGATTACGGCAGCCTACACTGCCATTAACCAACGGGGGAACCGTTGCTTAACCTAGCAGCCATTCTGTGCCATATCCGTTGAAACAAAACATTTCTACTCCACCAAGCCACAGAACGATTCTTCCATGCGGTCATCCTGACGTTTACAAGATACAAGATGAAATTGCACGACTTGGAGAAATTGGATCGTCAAGCGAGCAACCTCCATCCCGAGTTTTTCAAGGTGTTTCCTCGTGCGACCGAAGAGCAGAAGCATTGTTTCGACTTGCTCAAGAACGCCTACATCGACGCCCGCTACAAACGTGACTACACCATCACGAAAGACGAACTCGAATATCTCGCCGCCCGAGTGCGGAAGCTGCAAGAGTTGACCAAGCAGATTTGCGAGGAGAAGATTGTCAGCATGGCGTGACCGTCGCCATCCCCCGTGGTGTAACGGGAACACAGCGGATTTTGGTTCCGCTATTCAAGGTTCGAGTCCTTTGGAGGTATCGCGGGCAGCGGAAGACGCGTCGGCCCTCCCGCAAGTTGCCGAATAGGCTCTACACGGCCACGCAATCCCTACCACCCCTACAATCCGCACAACCGACAGAATTGACCCCACCCGGTCCCTGCCTCATGCGCCCCGCGAGAGAAGGCGATAGACAGCCGGTGCCGTGTAGGGCAAACCGCGTTGGGTGACGTGGCCGGCGGCGTTCAACTCGGCGGCGATGGTGTCGAGTGTCGCCTCTGCTGCCCGACGATTTTTGATTGTGTCCATTACGTCGGCATAGAAGGCCGTTGCCTTGGCCCTGGTTGACGTTGCGCCACGTCGGCGAGCAATGGCGGTCAGATTACGGCAAGCCGGCTGCGAAGCCCCCAGCAATACGCCACGGGCTTTTGCAGCCCGAAGGGCTTCCTTCGTTCTCGTGCTGATTTTTCGGGCTTCTTCCTCCGCAATGGCTGCTTCGATGTGCAGCCGAAAGGGATCGGCCCCCGGTCGATCGGCGCAATCGAACGGTACGCCCGATTCCATCAAGCCAGAAATAAAATGGACGTTGCGGCCGAGTCTGTCCAACTTGGCAATGATGATAGTCGCCCGACTTTTGCGGGCAAAGGCGAGTGCTTCGGCAAGCTGTGGCCGGTCACATTTCCGCCCGCTCTCAGTCTCGACATACTCGGCAATCACGTCGGCCTTACGCCCCGTGGCGTATTGCTGGACCGCCTCACGTTGTGCAGCAAGGCCAAGCCCCGATACCCGCTGTTTCTGGGTGCTAACGCGATAGTAGGAAACCAGTCTCATGGTGTTCTCCCCGTCGATTACAGGGCTTGAGCGAACAATCAAGCCCTGTAATCGACCTTTACGCCGACTTCCGCCGAACCATTCTGTCTGTCACAGTCTCGGGCTTGGAACGGTATGGAACGGAAACCCGCCCATTGGTTGTGGGCTGGGGATCGGGGATCGTGCGCGAATACACAATCATGGGCCGATTCCAACACGCCAACTCCAACCAGTGGGCAGGGATGAATTGTGTACTACCGTCCAAGATGCTCACGGTGTTCCCTCATTGGATAGGCCGATGCGCGCCCCTGTTGGCAGGAGAGCGCATCGGGCCATCCATGCCCATTGCCCCTATGCGCAAGCCGCGCATTGCACGGGGCGACCGGATTCGCTCATTGCCGACATAATGTCACGCATGAACGCGCCATATTCCCCGTTGCGCCGGTATCCGTTCCATCGGCCGCGCAGTTTGTGGGATAAATCGGCGTCAATCCATCCCTTGCTGCCCCAGCAGATCGTTTCAATCAGGGAAATCCGGTCAATCCAGGGAATGTCGTGTTTGTCGGCAATCCGGTTGAAAAGAGACACGTCGAACAGCGGTTGCTTCTTCATGGTGGTTGCTCCGGTTGAAAAGGGTTGCGATGGAAAAGGGTTCAAGCTGCGGCGTCAATGATTGCCAAGAGTCTGTCAATCAATCCCTTGTAGTTGCTCTGCCACACGATCCGATTGCCAAAGTCAATGGACTTGATTTCGGCACGCGCGGCAAACCGCCAAAAACAGCGGTAATGCTGCGGCAGAATGTGATGTTCACGGCACATTTCGAAAACTTGCTCTTGCGTAAGGTTGACATCAAAGAGTGGTTCTGGTACGCTAGACATAGTTGTGTGCCTTTCTAAAGATTAGTTGAAAGAGAAGTGTCTTACTACAATTAACTATACACTCTTCGATAGATGAATTCAAACAAAATTGCTTAATTTACGTTGTTTCATGCGCAATTTGTGACATCTTGATGCAATGTAAGAACTATCACAACGACGCCACGACAAGAGCAGTTATGCAAGCATTCTAACTCGCTATAACAGGGATGCAAACCGGGTAGAATTCCTAAACCGTGAGCGAAAAACGGCTCTGGACATTTTCGGGCAGAAATTGCCGTGGCAGATCGCCCACCGAACCATGAAGACGATCGGCTGCCGCGATTTTCGGATGAAAACGTCGAAAGATGAACGACGACGGGCGCGACTAGGGTGTCGGAGAAGGTGGACCGCGAGAGCCAATCGTCAGCACGTTTACACGAGGAGAACGCCTTGTACGATCAGTGCGCAAACAGCAGAATGCAAACCGTAGAGCGGTTGATGATCGCAACCACGCCGGACGCCAGCAGGCCGTCCAGTCGATCGCCAGAAGCCCTGCCGTCGATCGTCGTGGTGATTGGCATGGCGACTGTTGGCATCAGGGCCACGTCGATGTCGAATAAGTCTGCTGGCAACTCCATGCTGCAATGCTTCCGTGCTGCATCGAGGCCGGATGCCTGCATCTTGCAGACCTGTCACCTGGAAGGCCCACTACGATCGGCAAGCAGCCCTTACCACGGCCTGCCCGAGGCCAACGGCTCACACGCCGTCGCCAGCACGGAACATCAGCAGGCATGTCGCTGGGCAGCTTACAAGGCCGACAGCGCCACGGGCGGTGGCTTCGACCGACTGGGCCGTCACGATCGCAAGACGCCCGACAGCCGCAAGCGCCGCCAGTGGATAGCACGTAAGCGCCGGCGGTGGATAGCGCCAAGCGCCGTCAGCCGATAACGACCCCCTTCTGGTGCTATACTTGTTTCGGCACCAGGCATTTCCAGTTACTCCATGATGTAGTAGGGCGGATCATGTCCATCACCGACGCACTGAAACAAGAAATCCTTCGCTTGGCCGAAAAGCAGGCCAAGGGGCTGGACTCATCATCGCACACCACACGAAGAAGACTTCGCAGCGCCAGAACGATCATCAGCCGCCGGAACTCGATGATCTATCGTGGTCTGGCTTCCCGGAGTTTGCGCGGCAGTGGCTCTTAATCAGCCGCCGCGAGGACTATCAGCCGGGCAGCGGCGAGCATGAGCTTTGGCTGAGCATTGGTGGCTCGGCTGGTCATAGCTCCCTGTGGGCGGTTGATGTTGACGAGGGAGTGTCTGGTATGCCGCGCCATTGGAATGTCGTGTTCTCGACGCCGAGCGAAGCCCGCACCGAGAAGAAGGCCACTTCTGATCGCCAGAAGATATTGGATGCGATGAAGGAGTTTCCCAATGGCGAGTGCAAGTCCAACATCTTCAAGGCCGCCAGCGTTCGAGCGAACGACACGACACGAGCGGTTTTTGATGCGTTGGTAGAGGATGGCAAGCTCGTCGGCTGTAAGGTCAAGAAGAAGAACGCCGCAACGTATGAGGGCTACATGCTGGCGACAGCGGTGTAGTCACGCGCGACATTGGTGGATTGCAGCATGGGCCGCTCTACTTGCCCTCGCTGCTCTTTCTGCTTCCTTGATTATTGTTGCTCACGTTTCTGCGCTGAGCAACTCGTATTTACCATCAGCAGTCCATGTGACTGCCAATCATTGTGGGACATGCTGCGCATGGACGCGCAGCGGTCCCGTTTTTAGGCAAGTGCCCACATCACCACGAGCAATGCCGTAAGGCATCCTGATCGTCGTGGCGGTGTTCTATCGTCAGAAGCGGCGACGACCGCAATAAACAAGTATGTGAGGACAAGGACATGAATATGAATACAGAAGTGATTTCGGAGATTCGACGAATGCGCCGTGACTCTGATGCGTCGTGCGTCGTCAAATTGCACCAGCAAGAAGAGTTTCAAGACTATAGCATGTATGAAGGAGGATCATTATAATGGACGTTGACCGTGAGTCTCTCGTTAGCGATGGCCTGTTGGCCGTTCCTGACGCCGCGAATTTCCTTTCGATCAGCCGCTCCGCTGTTTACCAGTTGATGCAGAGCGGCCAACTTCCTTATGTCCACCTTGGAAGGGCACGTCGAATTCCCAAACGCTCGCTGATTAGTTTGGCGGCGGCGAACTTGAAAGGTGGATGGATGCAAGCGACAGGAAATGCAGGATGAAAACGACGGAGAAACCAATGAAACGAGAAACGAAACGACGGGGAAACGGCGAGGGGAGTATCTACCAGCGTCCCAACGGGCGATGGTGCGCTCAGATCGTCGTAGGTTATGATCCGAATGGCAAAGCAATCCGGCGCACCGTATCTGGTGGGACAAAACGGGAGGTCCAAGACAAACTCTCGCACCTGCAAGCAGGCAAGATGGATGGCACTCTTGCCGATTCCGGCAAGATGACGGTCGCCCAGTTCTTGGACCGTTGGTTGCAGGACGCCGCGAAGCCCACTGTCAGCGACGGAACGTATGCCAATTACGAGCGGAGCATTCGCCGCGAGATTAAGCCCCGAATCGGAAGCATCCTGTTGGCGAAGTTGACGCCTCTGCACGTTCAGGGGCTATACAGCGCAATGGAACGCGATGGCGCTTCCAGTGAAAAACGACGCCTCGCGCATGTCGTCCTTCAACTTGCGATCAAGCGGGCGGTGAAGTGGAGTCTGATTCCCCGCAATGTCTGCGATGCGGTAGAGGCTCCTCGACTGACGAGGAAGTCGAAGTTCACAACGCTTACCAAGCAGCAGGCAGGAAAACTGTTGACGGAGGCAAAAGGCGATCGGATGGAGGCGATCTTCGTTACCGCAATCACAACTGGGATGCGAATGGGAGAGCTTTTCGGCTTGGCATGGCTGAATGTTGATCTTGACGTAGGCCACCTGGAAGTAACGAACGTGCTTAACGAAGTCAATGGCAAGCTCAAATTGAAGGAGCCAAAGACGAAGAGCGGCAGGCGACGGATCGACTTGCCCCGTAAGACGGTCGAAGCCTTGCGGAGGCATCGCCAGCGCATGATCTCCGAAGGACTGGGCGACAACCCGTTCGTCTTTACGAACGAGCATGGCCAGTGGTGGCGGCGAAGCCACTTCCACGACCAGTGTTTCAAGCCGCTTCTGAAAAAGGCCGAATTGCCGAACATCCGCTTTCACGATTTGCGGCACACGTCGGCTACTCTGCTGTTGAAGGATAATGTGCATCCGAAGGTGGTTCAGGAACGGTTGGGGCACGCCCAGATCAGTATCACCTTGGACACATACTCCCATGTTCTTCCGACCATGCAGAAGGAGGCATCGCAGAAATTCGACGAGATGTTCGGGGACTGACGAAGAAGCCATCTCCCTGCCAATGGCTCGCCATTGGAACGAAGCTCGCTATTTTCTTGGGCGGTTCGCCAGAATTGCCAATACGTCATCCTCGTTCAATCGGCGATGACTGGCTTCCGTCCCTGTCTGGCGTTCGTACTCGTCAACTGCGGCGTCCCATTCGGCTATGTCAGGGTCGGGAACCTGATGCTCGTTCCGGGTATTGAGCATCAGCCCTGTTTGCTCGTAGGCGTAAATGAGTGCTGGGTCTATCCCCGCCTTTTTCATTGCTTGCACGGTCAAGTGTTCGACAATCTCAAACGGCGGTGCGCCCTCAAAGAGCCGATCACCGGCTTCCGGTTCCCGTCCGTGAGTGGCACGAAACGATTCGCGGAGTCCCTCCAATACCTCGACGACTTCCGGGGATACGGGAACCGAACGGACGACGGTTCCGTCATCCTGAACGGACCATTCGATACCTTTAAGGCGGCAACACTGCTTGTACTTTTTGCCGCTGCCACACGGACAGCGGGCGTTTCTGGAAATGTGCTTTCGCATGGAAATGGTGCCCAATTGCAGCGCCGTTGCAGCGCTACCGCCAAAAGAGGCGAGTCAGTCCGCTGGAAACTGAACAGAGACAGCCCCGCAACATTAAACAGGGCCGTCACTTACGAAGCGGAGGGCACGGGAGTCGAACCCGCAACCCCATTACTGGGGCACCACATTTCCAGTGTGGCCGCTAACCATTCGCTTACCCTCCGTAAATTGCTGTCCTAAAACAATTTGCGCTACGCCGCCCTTGTTGTCAAGGGTCATTCTCCATTCGAAAAGCTCCACGTATCCTAACAGAAGCGACCAGCGACGCCTTGCCACTCGGCAAAACCGTTTTTTGTCGCTTTTCTCGGGGATTCCCGTCATTCGCTTGGAAGGGCGTGAGGAATCGGACGCATGGCGTCGCGCAGTCGTTGGCCGGCGTTGTGTGATTCCGGCGACGTTTGCTGGGCAACGGACGCATCGGCGTAGTAGAGGTTGTTGGTCTCGCAGATCAACCGCGAGCTGAGTGGCTTGCAGTGGGTTTCTGCACGGAAAACGTGGGTTCCGGCGACTTCCGCCCTTGCGCGAATCGAAAAGACCATTTCCGCGCCGGGAGCCAGCGTCGTGACGGGTTGGAAAATTACCTGGCCCGGCTCGATCCGATTGGGTCCGCCCTCGGCGGTGGTCGGTTCGATGCCGCGCGAGAAGTAGGCGAACACCTCGACGCCGTCGGCCGCTCGAGTGCCGCGGTTGCGGATTCGCACTTCGTAGGTCGCTTCATCGCCGACGGCCACCGGTCCTTCCGGATTCTTCACGTCCATCGTCAGATTGGCCACCGCGTCGATTTGGGTCGTCATGTCGGCCGTTGCGGTCAATTCGTCGTCGGCCGCAATCGTGGCCGTCACTCGACTGGCGCCGGCGGCGCCGAGCGAACATTTCAGCAAGTACGTTTGTTCGGCGTCCGGTTTGAGCGAGGCCAGTTTCCAGCAGAGTTTTCCCGACTGGTCGAGTTTGGCGTCGTCGACGCCGCTGAGGTATTTCATGCCGGAGGGCAGCACGATCGAGATGTTCAGGTTTTTGGCGGTCGCGGTGCCCGGGTTTCGCACGCGGACGGCGTACGAAGTCGTGACGCCGACGAACTGCATCTTCGGTCCCTCGACCTCCAATTTCAGGTCGGCTCGCCGCACGAAGACGCGTTCGGACAATTCCGCGTGGACGCCGCCCTCGGCCCGCGCGTCCACCTGAATGGTCAGATGGCCCGCCTGCCGAGCGGTCAGCTCGACGTCGAGCGTTTTTTCAGCGCCGGCCGCGAGTCCGCCGATCCGATGGGTGGCCGGCACGTTTTCACCGCCGCCGATGGGCATCAGCATGATGACGACGTTGTCCGCCGCGCCATTGCCGGTGTTCGCCAGCTTGAGTCGGTAAACTTCTTTCTTGCCGAAAAGGACGTCGCGCGGTCCTTCCAGTTGCAGGGCGAGTTTCGGTTCTTGGACCTCGATCATCGCCTGGGACGCGACCGGTTTGTATTGCCATCGCACCGCCAGATCGAACGGTTTGCTCTGCCGCGGAATGATCCGAAGCGACAGCCGCTCGCGTCCGTTGGCGTTCAGTCGGCCGAGTTTCCATTGCACGCTGCGGTCCGTGGTTTCCGACGAGACGGCTTGGGCGGCGCCGGTGCTCGCTTGAGCGCCGACCACTTCGGCCCATTCGGGCAGCGAAACGTAGACGATCAGATCTTCGCCGGCCACTTCGCCAGAGTTGGTCAGCACCACTTCGTAGGTCGATTCCTTGCCGACCGCGATACGCCGCGGTCCGAGGGTCTCCACGCTGAGAACCGGGCCTTTTCGGGCGACCAGCAGGCTGCCGTCGGCGTCGGTTCTGGCTTCCGGCGTTTTTTCGACCGCGACGGGCGTGGAGGTCGTTTGCGGTTGCGGCGATTTGTTTTCGATCGGCGGGCTTGCGGCTTTGTCGTCCTTCGCGGGCGAGGTTTTGGCCATCGGGTCGATCACCGGCTCGGCAACGTCATTTTCCGGCTTGGTCCGTTGCGCGACCAATGCGGGAGCGGCCGGCGACGGTTGCGGCGGTTCGCTCGCGCGATCGGACGGAGCGATCGGCTTGGAGTTGGTTTCGGCCGGGGACTCGTTGTTGGTGAAAACTGACTCGCGGGCCGCGGCCAATCGTTCGTGCAACGGCCGAGACGCCGATTGCGCGGCGGGAACGGCCGGCGCCGGTTCGTCGGGGATGCGTGGAATCGCCGAATTGGCCGACGGAACATCCTGGATCAGGTTGGCGCCGACGCGCGACGACTTGGCGGTCGTCGTTTGGCCGGGCGGCGCCGACATGACGTCGGACGTTGGAGTCGAATCGACCGTGGAGGCGTTGGCATCGCTCGAGGAAACGCGCTCCTGCGCCTCGGGGCCCGTCAAAATGCTGCCGGCCCTGCGGTTGGCGGCTTTGGGCACGTCCACCTCGTCGGCCGACGCATCGAGCGACGGCTTCCGAACGCCCGTTTTCGACTCCGGCTTGGGGGCGACGATCGCGTCCTTCTCTTTCTTCTTGGACGAATCGCCCGGCAAAATGCCGCCGAAAATGCTTTTGCCGAAATTATCCAAACGCTCGAAGAATCCTTTCTCTTTTGGCTTGGCGGCGTCATCCTCCGCCAAAACGGCGCCCGCGACGCCCAGGATTCCGAACGTTAAAAGAACCAACGTCAATTTTTTCATCAACATGATCGTCTCGTGCCCTGTTGGAAAAGGCAGCGCAAAATATCAGGACTCTGTCAGCCGGTATCGGTCAGGAAGATTTTTCAGTTTAGGAAAGTTTTCCGGTTTGCACTGAAATGACGAACGGGTAAACTTGGGTAGATGGGAGTTGTGCGGCGTACTGGTGTTCTGCGGATATCTGGGAAGTTGTTTTTGCGGTCTGTCTCCGGAGGGGGCATGAAACGCCACAGCCCCTCTTGCGGCGTAGAATCGCTCTTGACTTGCCGCAGCCGAAAACATACGCTCCGCCCTATGATGTCTTGTTGGTCCAAGAATCTCGCCGTCGCCGCGTTGGGGGTCTTCGTTTGCGCGCCGTTGTTGAACGCCGCGGAACCGGGTTCGTCCGCCGCGACGAGCGCGCCTCGAATGCTCATCCTTCGCAACGGTCAAACGCTCGAAGGCAAGATCACTGAAAATGCGGATGGATACGTCGTGGACCTTGGGGATGGGCAAATCTGGCTCAAAACGTCGGACGTCGATCTGGTTTGCGAAAGTCTGGAGGACGGCTATCGTCGCAAGCGGGCGAGGATTTCGACGAGCAACGCCCCGCAACACTTGGAACTGGCTCAATGGTGTTTGCGTCGAGGGCTGTTGGGCAACGCCGCCGCGGAACTGGCCGACGCCGCCGCGTTGGATCCGGGCAACCCGATGCTCGGCGTGCTCCAAGAACGACTGAAGCTGGCCATGGAGCCCCCGGAAAAGACATCGCACGGCGTTCAGGCGTCTGCCGGACCGACAAACGAGGATTTGGATCGCACGGTTCGAAGCCTGCCTCGCGGGTCGGTCGAGACGTTCACCCAACTGGTTCAGCCGGTGCTGATGAATCATTGCGCCAGCGGCAGTTGCCACGGTTCGCAGTCGGACAACACGCTGCGGCTGCTCCGCGTTCCGTCCAATAAACTAGCGGGTCGACGAATCACGCAGCGAAATCTGTACGCGGTGCTGGCGTTCGTGGACCGCGACAATCCGGCGAACAGCCGGCTGTTGACCTCGCTGGTCGGACCGCACGGCACGGCCAAAAACGGCATCTTCGTCGAGCGACAGGCCATGCAGTATCAACGGCTGTCGGATTGGACTCGTCTGTTGGCGCAGCAGCCGGCCGACGAGACGATCGCTACGATTGCGCCGCCGGGGACGCCGGCCGACCGATCGCCGCCGAAAGTGCTTTCGCAAGAGGCGCAGCGGGCGAGTCCGTTAATGGCGAGTCGACCGTCGCCCAATGTAAAACGCGGAGTCGCCGCACTGAATCGCCCGACCGATCCGATGGATCCCGAGGTGTTCAATCGCCGCTTCGCGCCCAAAAAGAATCCGTCCGATCAGCCCGAAGACTCGCCAAAAAAGCCTACGCGGGGCGACTGACAACAGCCGAATGGAGGGACGCAAGCCGGATCGCCGCATGGGGGCCGGTCCTCGCATCCGTCGACGTCTTCGCTCTTGGGTGAATCGATCGCCATGCCGGCCAATCTGACGCAGCAATATCTGAAGGCCGAGGAAAACTATCGCCGGGCGACGACGCCGGACGAGGAACTGCTCTGTCTTCAGGAGATGCTCAAAGAGATCCCCAAACACAAGGGGACCGACCATCTGCAAGCGGAGCTGAAGGCCAAAATCGCCAAGGCCAAGAAGGACCTGGTCGCCGAGAAAAGCTCCAGCAAGAAAATCCACGGGCTGCGGATTCCTCGCCAAGGGGCGGGCACGGCCGTGCTGCTGGGCGGCCCCAACGCCGGCAAGAGCCAGTTGATCGCCGCGCTGACCCGAGCCACGCCCGAGGTCGCCCCGTATCCGTTCACCACGACCACGCCGGCGCCGGCGATGATGCCGTGGCAGGACGTTTTTGTGCAGTTGATCGACACGCCGCCCGTCACGGCCGACTACATGGACGTGAACTTGCAGGGGTTGATTCGGGCCGCCGATCTCGTGCTGCTCTTGGTCGACTTGGGCTTCGATTCGGGCATCGAGCAATGCCAAGAAGTGCTTAAGCGGCTGTCGCAAACCAAAACCCGGCTGGCGGCCCGCTCCTCGCTCGATGAGCATGACGTCGGACTGTTCTACACGCAGACGTTCGTCGTGCCGAACAAGATCGACGCGCCCGGCGCAACCGATCGGCTCAAATTGCTGCACGAGCTGCTGCCGATGGATTTTTCGGAGTACGTCATTTCAGCGCAAGAGGGCACGGGCGTCGAGCCGCTGCGCGACGCGATCTATCGGGCGATGGACGTCGTGCGGGTCTATTCCAAATTGCCGGCGGCCAAGGAGCCTGACCGTGAGCGACCGTTCACGTTGCGTCGCGGCAGCACGCTGCTGGAGGTGGCCGGCATGGTCCACAAGGATTTCTTGACCCGCCTGAAGTTCGCGAGGGTCTGGGGCTCGACGGTCCACGACGGCACGCAAGTCAAAGGCGACTACGTGCTGCACGACCAGGACGTGGTCGAGTTGCACGCATAAACCGCGTGGGCGCTCAGGCGAACACTTCGATCCCTTTCCTAACCGGCGGCGGGAAGTTTTGGCCGCAATGGATGCACGCCGGTCGATCGCGCGGGGTCGGCTGTTTGCAGTGGGGGCAGGCCAATTGCGCGGGCCACACGCGACTGAGCCGATAGCCCAGATAGGCCGGCACTCCGAACAACAACATAAAACCAACCCAAATCCACGCGCCCGAAAGTCCAAACTTCCGCTGGCGACAAAAGCAGCCGACGGCCAGAATCAGGCTGAGCGCCTCGACGGCCAGCAGCGCCGGCCAATATCTGGCAAACGCCTGCTGCAACGCGGACCAGTTGGTCGACGATCGGGAAACGTATTCCAGGAATCCACTGGCCAGGATCAATCCTGGGGACGGAATCGTACAGGCAATGTCGAACGTCGAGACGGCTCGGTTTTCCTTTTTCAAAGCGACCTTCTCGCTCCGCACGATTCGCCCGTCCTTTTCAAACCAGTATAAGTGCCGTGTAGAATTCTTGGTAACGATGGCTAAAACCACGTCGTTGGGCAGCCGATACCACCAAAAATCACGAGTCCGGAGTTCTTTGGGCAACCGATATTCGTCTTTTTGCTTGCCGTCGAAATCCAGCACTCGGACGCGATCGTTGGTGCGCCACAGCACGAAAATTCCGGGCCGAACCGAATGCGACGGTCCGTCGCCGAGCCCCCGCATTTCGATGCAAGCGGAAACCGGTTTGCCGTGACGCAACAACCGGACGGAACGATTTTTCAGATCCACCTGCACAAGCCCGTCGTCCGTGGCAAGATCATAGACGAACGGGCGCAGGGTGTCTTTTAGCTTGTCATTATACATTCGTTGAAACGTGACATATCGTCCTTCGCTTTGAATGGATCCGGAGGCCAGAAGCGACGAATCGTCGGTGCGGATAGTGAACTGATCGTCGAGCGGCGGCTTGTCCGGTCGAAAACCGGTTCGCCCGAGGTAGCCGGGCTGAGGACCGTGGACTTTGGCGAAATACCCGTGCCCTTGCGCGTATCCGTCATGAACAAAATACCAATCGGTCGTTTTGGTCCCCCCATATTTATCATATTCCGTCAGATGGACGAATCGACTGTTCCAGTTGTATGGGTGTGGCGAATTGTCAAAATCCGCCGCATTGCGGAGCAGCGCGCCGGCCATTCGTTTTGTGTCCAGGTCGAACGACGCCAGCGGCTTGCCGTCCAATGTCCGAGCGGGCGTGACGTCTGCCTTCCTATCCACAAATGTTTGGATAACCACTCGGCCGTCTTCGCAAATGACCATCTCCTCAGAGACAACAGGCG
>JBDKTJ010000165.1:0-17899 GCA_039698075.1 Thermoguttaceae bacterium
GGTCAAGCTGTTGACTCGAGTCGTCAAAATGGCGATCTGGACTTCCGGCGAGCCCGTATCGGTCTTGCCGCGCTGATACTCGCCGATCAATTCCGTTTTACGCTCTTTAGTAATGGCCATCGGTTACCGCGACTTCTCCACCTTTGGCGGACTGGGGGATTCTTGCTTCTACGGGAAGCACGCTCCTCCTACCGCGTCTAAAACAACTCAGCCTACAAATGTGTTACCAACTCAACTAGTAAGCTCATCAGTGTACCAAAACGCCCATCGAATGCAACCGGGGAAAGCCAGTCCGGCACCCGCGAAACCGTTTTTTTACCCCATATCACCCCAAAGAGGGTACGATTAGACGGATTAGTCAAGAAAAACGCCCGGTAAGACAGTTGCGCTAATCACATTAGGGGGTGAAATTACTTCGTGCGTTGGGATTCCAACGGCACCATGTAGTACTTGGACCCGTTGAATTCTTGTTCACTCCAAGTCGACGGAACCTTTTGTTTTGGGATCGCGTTATAGTGATTCGTTGGCACCGTGACGTAAGCAGGCCTCTTTTCCAACGCGGCGACTCGCGACTCGAGTTTTGCCACGCGGTCCTGCAATTGCTCCCACTGCGAGACCGCGCCGCTGGGTTCCCGCTCGGCCGCAACCGTCTGAGAGACGACCGCGGCAACCGCTCGATAGGCGACAAACGTCACCAACCCCGCCACCCAAAGACACGAAATGGTCCCAAGGACTCTTCGTCGCTTCATCGCGTTCTCCCTTCGGCAAGAGTTGGGCAAAACAAACATCGCAATCCGACTTGCGGCCCGGAAACCTTGGACGCGGGTACGCCGCGAGAAGTTCCCATTTTCAAAAATCAGCCATCGTAACCAGACTTGCGATCTGCTTCGTTACCGCCGAAGAACGTCGACAAAATCATCGACGGCAACGCCGCCTTGCTAGAGAAGACCATGAAGCGTGCCGGTTTTCAGCTCCCGATGCAACGGCACAACGCAACCGCGGTCATCGCGTCGCATCACGACGTGGCTGCCGCGTCGCCGCATGACGGCAAATCCTAACCGCTCCAACGCAGCGACGCACTGCGATCCGCTGATGCGCGGCAGTTTAGGCACCGGTCACCTCAAACGTGGTCAACAACGAAGGACCTGCCGCGTCGAGCGGAAATTCCTCCAAATAGAGCTCCGCCGCTTCCTTTAGATTCGACAATGCCTCGGGAATCGTCTCACCTTGGGTGGTCGTGCCCGTCTCGGGATTGAACGCCACGAATCCACCTTCAGGAGCCGGCGTAAGAACGGCGGTCAGCGTCATAATGCACCCGAAAAAATGTTGAGACTTTACCCCTATCACCAACATACCACCCAAGCGAGCGGTTGTCAATCGCACGGCCGGCTCCGGCCTGGTCCGAGCGTCGGGGCGACGTGCACGCCCGCCGGATCGATCCGCACTTGAATCGCCCCCCGATCAAAGGTGTGCAGCGTCTGCGCTCCGACCGACTCGTAGGTCGCGTTGACCGCCGGCACGTTCCAGCGACCGTCGCCGCTAAAGACGACCCATCGCGGCGCGCACCAGCGAGCCAGTTCGGGCGAATTGCTTTTTCGGCTCCCATGATGCGGCGCCAGCAGCACGTCGCAGCGCCGCGGTTCTTCGGCCAGCACCTCTTCGAGCCCCGGAGACTCCAAGTCGCCGGGCAGCAGAATCTCATGGCCCGCAAACCGCACGGCCAACACCACGCTGTTGGCGTTTTCCGAGCCCAACGTGCCGAATCGCAACGGATGCAACACTTCGACCTCGCACCGATCGCCGACCCGAAGCCGATCGCCCGCCCGGATCTCGCGGATCGGCGTGCCCGAGGCGTCGATCGCCCGACGCAACGCCACGATGCCGGCATTTTTCTTTTCAAACATCTGCTCGGAGACGTAAATCGCGCCGACTGAAAACTTGGCCAACAGCCTCGGCACGGCGTTGTAGTGGTCCATGTCGGGATGGGAAAGCACGACCGCGTCGATCCGTCGATGTCCGCCGTGCCACAGGCATTCCGAAATCGTGCGCGCGGCCGATTGCGGACCGCCGAGCCGTCCGGCGTCGTACAGCAACGTTCGGCCGTCGGGCAATTCCACCAGCGCGGCGCAACCGTGGCCGACGCTCAAAAACGTCGCGTCCAGCCGATGGCGATCGTGCGGCCAAAGCGACGGCCCAACGCCGATCAAAATCCAAACGGCCACCAGCGCCGCGCACCAGCGACGCGGCGGTCGCCATGGAGGCATCGCCGCCCAGACGGCCAGGCCAAGATAAAATCCCCAAAGCCAAACGTCGGACGGTCCGGGCATCCAAAAATGACTGCATGGCACGGCGGCAACCGCGTCGATTGCGCCTTCAAGTCCTCGAAACGTGACCTCGCACACGCGACCGCACACCAAACCCAGCGGCGGACAAATCCAGCCGAACGCCAACAACGCGAACCCGCTCAACACGCTCCACGACATCAGCGGCCACAGCACGGCGTTCAGAATCAATCCAGACAATGAACAGATATGAAACCGCGCCAACACCAACGGCAGCGTCAAACACCAAAGCACCGCGCCGGCAACCGCGATTCCCCACGACGCCCGGATGACATAACGGCCCCATCGGCGCGGCCAACTCAAGTTTTGCTCCACCAGGCGAGCCAGTGTTTGCTTGATCCGATGCGATGCGTCGTCCCCGTGCGGACGTCGACCGGCGATCCCAATCAGCCCGGCGACGCACAGAAACGACAACTGGGCGCCGACGTCGAACAGATGCGAGGGATTGACGGCCAACACCACCAGCGCGGCAGCCGCCAACGCGTTCATGCTCAACACTTGGCGATTCCAACACAACGCCGCACAGGCCATCAGCACCAAGACGGTGGCCCGAATGACCGGTGGCTCGGCGTCGACCATTAAGGCGTACAAAATCGTCGTCGCCGCGATGACCAGCGCCAACGCGACGCTCGACAGCCGGGTGCGCCGCAGGAGCCAAAACAACGACCCCGCCAAAATGCCGACGTGCAATCCGGAGATCGAAAGGACATGCACGGTGCCGGTTGCCATAAACGCCTCGTTGCGCTGCGAATCGACCTCCTCACGCAGTCCCAGCAACACGGCGGCGGCCAACTCCGACTGCTCGGGCCTCAACGAGCGATCCAACAGCTCGCGGCCGCGATGCCGCAACTGCTCGAGCGATCGGACAACCGTCCAACGACCGCCCGGCTCGACCACCTGCACACACTCCGGCGCGTCAGCCCGCAGCATGCACAGCTTTCGTTCCGATCGTAACCGTGCCGCACGATCGAACTCGCCGGGGTTTTGCGCCGGCGGCGGCGCCGTCAATTGCGCGAAACACCGCACCCGATCGCCGGCGACCGCGTCGGGCGGCCGACCCACGACCAGCAGCGTCGCTCGGCCCGAGACCGGCTGCCACGTCGAGCCGTTTCGCAGCGCGACCAGGTCGACGTCCATCCGGCTGCTTTCCCGCTCGGGCATGCCGCGCAGCGGATCGAACGCGGGCGCCGGCGTCGGACGCGGTGAACTGCAAGCCCACGCGTCGATGCAGACCGGCTGTCCGACCGGTCGAGCGTAGCGGCCCAACTCATCGGCCGCGAACAGCCGCCATTGGCAATGATGCCAAAGTCCCGCCACGGCGGCCACCGCGATCAGCAGCGCCGCGTGGCTCCAGAAAAGTCGGTCGCGTCGGACCGCCGACAGCCAGCCGAGCAGACCTCCAACCGCGACGCCGCCCCAGACCCAAACCGACAGCGGCCCGAACCGGTCGCCCACGATGCCCAGCGACGCCGCTGCGAGCACCACGACCAGCGGCTGATACCGGGGCGAACGCTCCGTGGCTGGGGTTGGTGACGTCGTCATAACCGGCATTTTGGCGGCAGCGTCGATTTTTCGCAAGCATTCTACGTCCGACGGGTTTTTATTGGGCTTTTTCGCGGTTACAATGGTGGCCGTCTCGAAACGACAACCATCCATGACGAATCATCCCCTCAACGCAGTTTATCGCCGGCTGCTCGAAACGTTCGGGCCGCAGCATTGGTGGCCCGGCGAGTCGCCGTTCGAGGTGATCGTCGGCGCCGTGCTGACGCAAAACACCAGTTGGACGAACGTCGAGCGGGCGATCCGAAATCTGCGCGAGGCGGATGTGCTCGAGCTGCGGGCCCTGGCCGACGTGCCGGTCGAGGAGTTGGAGGAGTTGATCCGCCCGGCCGGATACTTTCACGTCAAGGCCCGGCGGCTGCGCAGCCTGCTGGACTTTTTGATGGATCGCTACCAGGGATCGCTCACAAAAATGTTCGCAACGCCGCTGCCCGAGCTGCGCGAGCAACTGCTGGCCGTTCACGGCATCGGGCCCGAGACGGCCGATTCGATTTTGTTGTACGCCGGCGAGTTGCCCAGTTTCGTGGTCGACGCCTACACGCATCGCGTGTTTTCGCGTCACGGCTGGATCGGTTTCGACGCCGACTATCTTCAAATTCAAGATTACGTCCAAACGGAACTCCCGCAAGAAGTGCCGATGTACAACGAGTTTCATGCGTTGCTGGTGCGGCTGGGCAAGGATTTTTGCCGAAAGAGCAGTCCAAAATGCGAGGCGTGTCCGCTGCACGCGATGTTGCCCCAAGGCGGCCCGTTGGAACCCGAGTAGTCCCTTTCTTGCTGCGAGCCTTTGATGTCGTTGTTCGACGCCAGTGAAGCCGCGAATCGTGAAAAAGCCCAGCCGTTGGCGGCTCGGATGCGGCCGCGCACGCTCGAAGAGTTCGTCGGCCAGCGGCATTTTTTGGGCGAGGGCAAGCTGTTGCGGCGGCTGTTGGCGGCCGACCGCCTGGGGTCGGTCATTTTTTACGGACCGCCCGGCAGCGGAAAAACCACCCTGGCCCGATTGCTGGCCGGCGCCACGCAAAGCCATTTTTGCCAATTGAGCGCCGTGGCCAGCGGCGTCAAGGAGCTGCGCGAAACCCTGACTGAGGCGGCCGATCGGCTTTCGACCACCGGACGGCGGACGCTGCTGTTTATCGACGAGATTCACCGGTTCAACAAAGCGCAGCAAGACGTGCTGCTGCCCGACGTCGAAGAGGGCGTCGTGATTCTGGTCGGCGCGACCACCGAAAATCCGTTCTTCACGATCAACAGCGCGCTGGTGAGCCGCAGCCGCGTGTTCCAGTTCGAGCCACTCTCGTCGGACGACATCAAAACATTGATCCGCCAGGCGCTGGCCGATCCGGATCGCGGGTTCGGCAGGCGTGAAATCCGTCTGCACGACGATGCGTTGGAGTTTCTGGCCGAGACCAGCGACGGCGACGCCCGCCGCGCGCTGTCGGCGTTGGAAATCGGCGTGCTTTCGAGCGGTCCCGGCACGGTGGAGTTCACCCGTCAGCTGGCGGCCGAGTCGGTCCAACGCAAAGCGGTGCAATACGACCGTCAAGGCGACGCGCATTACGACGCCATCAGCGCGCTGATCAAAAGCATTCGCGGCAGCGATCCCGACGCCGCGTTGTACTGGCTGGCTCGCATGCTCGAAGGCGGCGAGGACGTGCGATTCCTGGCCCGGCGGCTGGTGATTCTGGCCAGCGAGGACGTCGGCAACGCGCATCCGGCCGCGCTGCAAATGGCGGTGGCGGCCGCGCAGGCCTGCGAATTGGTCGGACTGCCCGAGTGCCAATTGACGCTGGCCCAGGCGGTCACTTATCTGGCCTGCGCGCCGAAATCGAACGCCGCGACAGTTGGCATCGGCGAAGCGAGGGCCGACGTGCGCGAGGGTCGGCTGCTGCCCGTCCCGGTCCATCTGCGTGATTCGCATTACCCCGGTGCGAAACGGATGGGCCACGGCCAGGGCTATCAATACGCCCACGACGAGCCCGACGCCATCGCCGCGCAAGACTATCTCGGCGTCCAACGCGAATACTATCGTCCGACCGATCGCGGCTTCGAGCGCGAGTTGGGCCAGCGACTCCAACAGATCCGAGCGAAACTCAGGGGAGAGGGGAAAGAGGAGAGAGGAGAGTGAAGGGTGGAGAAAACGCCAGAAAAACCCTTGTCGCTGGTTTGGCGGTCGCTTGCGATTTCGCCATGAATCGCCTCACGGCCCCAAAACGGGATGACCTTTCCAAAATGCAACTTGATGTCCGACTCCGCTGCTAATTCTCCGAATCCAAAGCTGTCGAAGCCGGCGACGCTCAGCGACGTGGCCCGTGCGGCGGGCGTGTCGCGTTGGACGGCCGGCCGCGCGCTCAACGGCGGACGCGGCAATTCGCGCATGGCCGCCGAGACGGCCCGTCGTATCCGCGAAGCCGCCGCCGCGCTCGACTATGCGCCCAATCACGCCGCTTTGTTGTTGCGCGGCCGCCGCTCGCAAAGTTTTGGGCTGCTGATCGCCTCGGGCGGCGATCCGTTGCGGGCGTCGCTGGTCCCCTATCTCGACGCCGAGGCGCTGCGACTGGGTTGCAGCATGTTGATCGGCGATGCGATCGGCAATCCGTCGGTCGGGCCCGACCCGTTCGACCGCTACGTCGAGGATTTCGCCCGACGCGGCGTCGACGGCGTTTTCTGCGCCGTCCACCATTGGTTCCAAGGCGACCGCCGCCGCTTGATGACGCAGCATCCGAACACGGTGTTTTACGAAGACCCGGGCGTGACGGACGCCGCCTACGTGACGGTCGATCTCGAAGAGGCCGCCCGACAGGCCGTCGACCACCTGCTCGATCGCGGTCGCCGGCGTATCGCATTGGCGGTAATGACGCTGGCCCGACGCCCCCATTTGGCGCGACTGCGCGGCTATCAACAAGCGTTGCAGGCCCGAGGCTTGGCGTTCGACGAACGATTGATTTTCAATGGGGCGGTGGTCCACCTCACGTTCGCCAAATACGACGAGCACCAGCGGCGCTGGCGGTTCCCCTGGCAAACCATCGACACGGCGATCGACCGGTTGGTGGTCGACTCGAAGGCGGACGCGATCGTGGCCCACGACGATTTTTGGGCCGCGGCCCTGCTCAAACGACTTCGCGCCCGAGGGTTTCGCGTGCCCGACGACGTCGCCGTCGTCGGCTACTCGAACCACTACCTGGCCGACTGGACCGACCCGTCGCTGACCACGCTCGACCTGCAACACGCGTTGGCCGCCCGGGCGATGGTCGAGCTAATGACGCGACAAATCGCCAACGGTCCGCTGCCCAAAGATCAAAGGGTCGTCAAAATCTCGCCGAAACTGATCGTTCGCGAATCGACGTAGCTTGCCTACCTTACACACTCCCCGCTTTCGCCCAATCTAATAGTTCCGAAATAATTCGGCTATTCGGCATATCTTGCCGAAGACAAAGATGGCAACATAGGTTGCCAGTCTGTCCCGAGGGGGCGTCTTTCATGGACACGAAAACGATCCGAGTCGTTCGACTGCTGACGTTGTCGGCGATGTTGGTCGCCGGCGCGTCGACGCTGCGGGCGGACGACTCCGCGCCGACCGGCATGAGTCTCGCCGATTTCGAGGCGATGGCCGAGCAGAACAACCCGACGCTCGGTCAGGCGGCCGCGCGGGTGCAGGCCTTGCGCGGCGAATGGGTGCAGGCCGGCCTGTGGCCCAATCCGCGCGGCGGATACCAGGCCAGCGAGATCAACGACGAGCGGCAAGCCGGTCAACAGGGCGGATATGTGGGCCAGGAGATTGTCACGGCCGGCAAATTGCGGCTGTCGCGCGACGTGGCCGCTCAGGCGATCCAACAGGCCGAACACGCCTACGCCGCGCAGTGCGGACGGGTTCACAACGACGTTCGCTGCGCGTTCTACGAGGTGCTGGTCGCTCAGCGGACCGTCGAGCTTTCCGACCAACTGGTCCAAATCGGCCAAGAGGGCGTTCGCGCGGCCGAAGCGCTGTTCCGGGCCAAGGAAGTTGCGAAGGTCGACGCCCTGCAAGCCCGGATCGAGGCCGATTCCGCGCGGATTTTCGCCGAAAAAGCCCGAAACCGACAAACCGCCGCGTGGCGTCAGTTGGCCCTGACCGTCGGTCAGCCCGACCTGCCGCTCGCCCGGGTCGAAGGCGATCTGCGCGATGGGCTGCCGCGATTCACGTGGGACCAATCGCTCCAGCGCGTGCTGGCCGAGAGTCCCGAATTGGCCGAGGCCCGCGCAGGCGTCGATCGCGCCGAGGCGATGCTCGCGCGTCAACGGGCCGAACGGATGCCCAACGTCGACGTGCAAACCGGCGTGCTGTACGACAACGCCACGCGCGACACGATCGCCGAGGTGCAAGTGGGATCGCCGTGGCCGGTGTTCAACCGCAATCAAGGCAACATCCGCAAGGCGGAATCCGAACTGGTCGTCGCCCGAGGCGAAGTGCGGCGCGTGGAATTGGAGCTTCGGCAGCGTCTGGCCGCCGCGTTCGAGCAATACCAAAACGCGCAGAGCCAGGTGGACAAGTACGCGCAAGACATTCTGCCCAACGCCCAGACGTCGCTCGATCTGATCGCGGCCGGCTATCGGCACGGCGAGTTCGGCTACGTCGCCATGTTGACCGCCCAGCGGACCTTTTTTCAAGTCAACCTGGCCTATGTCGACGCGATTCGCGACCTGCGTTTCAGCACCGTGGCGATCGAAGGCAACCTGTTGAGCGACAACCTTCGGACAAGGTGAGTCGGTCCCTTCGCTAAAGCAGCCGCCAATCGCCTGAAACGACGACGTAGACGCCGAGCATCAGATTGGTCACGGCGTGCGCCGCTACGCAGTCCCAGATGTTTCGCGTGCGGACCATCAGCCAGGTGATCAGCGAAAACCACACGGCCGCGGCCAGCAATTCGCTCGGATGCATGAGCATCGGCACGATGGTGCCCAGCGCGACGGACAGCCCGTTGACCCGGCCGAACGGCACTTCTTGCCACTCGCGTTCGACGACCACGCGCATCACAAACCCACGCAAGAAAAACTCTTCGACGACCGGCACGACGGCCACGAGTCCCAAAGCGCGAACGGCCAAAAACATCCACGCCCAACCGGGTTGGTCGGCCCACTGCACCAGCGGATTGAACGCCGCACGATCGCCGGCGCCGACGAGCCCGCCCAGTCCGAATCGCTGCAACAGCGGCAGCAAATCGTGATGTTCCCAATCCAATCGGCACAGGCCGATCCAAAGCACGCCGCCGACCAATCCGACCGCCAGGCTCAAAAAACCGACCCGCCACGGGAACTGCCGGTAGCCGGACCAGACCAACGCCATGGCGGCCACGGTCAGAGCGATCTTGAGCGCGTACAGCCCTGGATACCAGGCATACGGAATCGCCAGTCCGATATCGCTGCCGCCGGGTCGATCGGGCGTCGGTTCCAACGAACCAACGACCATGAACACCAAAAAAGGCAGCAAGAACGGAATCCACGGCTGCCGTTGCAGCAGTCCTTTGAGCCCAGATCTGTCGTTTTCAGATTTCATGCAGACGCCAAGTCTTTTGAGTCACGTGTCCACCCGCCATCAGCATACCGTTCGCACGAAACTTCGACAATCCTCGTAAGATGTGGTAAAACCGCTTGACGCTGCGGCGTGGATGGTGAAGAATCGGCGAATCGTTTTGGATCAAGCGGGGCTGTTTCGAGGAGGCATCAAGGATGAACCGTGTTTTGCCGTTTCGATGCCGCGTGGCATGGGTTGTTTTCGCATGGGTCGTTGCCGCCCGCTTGCTGTCGGCCGCCGAGCCTGTTGAAAAGTTTTCCGTCGCCAAGACGTACAACGACGCGCCGTTTGACTATTCGATGCGGCAGGTCGGCGAGCAGACCGGGTTCCGAGTCTATCGCCTCCGTTATCCGTCGCCGATCGTCTCACCGTTGAAAGAGAACAACGTCGTTCCGGCCTATTTGTATTTGCCGAAAGAGCTCCGCCCGAATGTAAAATATCCGGCGGTCGTGTGCCTGCATCCGTTGGACGCCAACGCGCAGTTGACCGACTTGATGTGCGTCGCGGTCGCGCAGCGCGGCGTTCCGGCGTTGTCGATCAAGCTGCCCTACTACGGCGAACGCGGACGCTATCGCGGCCCCGAGGCGATCGCCGCCGATCCGGAGATCTTCACCGGCGCGGTCTTGCAGGGCATCGAAGACATTCGCCGGGCGGTCGACCTGCTGGCCTCGCGGCCTGAGGTGAATCCCGATCGGATCGGCGTGGTCGGCATCAGTCTCGGCGGCATTTTGGCCGCGACCGTCGCGGGCGTCGATTCGCGTTTTTATCGGGCCGAGTTGGTGCTGGCCGGCGGCGACTTGCCCGAGGTGATCCGCACGGCCCGCGAAACCAAGCTGTTGCGGGACATGCTCGAACGCCTGTCGCCCGAACAGCAGGACGCCGTCAAAGACAGGCTGCTAAAGCTCGATCCGGTGTGCGTCGCGCCGTCGTTGCGAACCCGCGCGCTGGCCGGACGGGTGTTGATGATCAACGCCTCGGAGGACGAGGTGATCCCGCCCGCATGCACGCGAAAACTGGCCGACGCGCTGGGCATCGCCGATCGCGTCGTGTGGTTCGACGGACTGGGCCATTACTCGGCGATGGCTCAGTTGCCCGAGATCGTGCGCCGGACGGGCGATTTCTTCGCGCAGGACTTGCCCGAGCAACCGGCGACGACGCCCACGGCGAAACAACCCGGCCCATTCGATCGGCTCACGACGTTGCTGGGTCAAATCGTCACGATGTCGATCCAAGCGCCCGAGACCGGACGATGCCACGTCGTCGATCTGGCCGTCTCGACCCCGAACGCCGGCGGCAAATTGCAGACGGTCCGCGCGCGAATCGTGCGCGGCGACGGCTCGCGGTTTGCGGTCGAATGCGACGTGCCCGGCCTCGGACGACTGGCGATCGGACAGAATCATCGGCCGTGGATGGTCGCCCGGGATCACGTGTTTTGTTCCGACCAGGAGCCGGTGTCGGCGGCCGATCCTTGGCGGTTCGTCGATCCGCAACATTGGATTCGCATCCGCATCGTGGCCGGGCTGGTCGGCGGGTTGGTCGCAGCGCCCGACTTGCTCAAACAATGGATCGACTGCCAACAACAAAACGCGTCGGACGACGTCGGACCGGTTCTCTGCATCACCGCGAAGGACGCGCGTCGATTCCCAGGCCAGGTTCGCATCGCAATGGCCAAGGACGGAGCGACGCCGGCCCGCGCGGACGTGTCCATCGCCAACGTCGAGGCGAAAGTTCGCGTGCATGGGTGGCAGGTCAACGCGCCGGCGGACGACGCGATGTTCGAACCGCCCGAGCAGATGCCGCACCACGAGGTGGATTCGGCCGACTTGCACCACATGTTTTCGGCGATGGCCAATTTCGCCGTCGAGCGGCTCGAACCCGATCGTCGCCCGAGCTGGTCGAACGTTTTGACGGTCGCCGCGCGCGACCCGGCCGGCCACGGACTGCTCGCCCAAACGCAAGGCAAGCGGATCCTGTTCGTCGACGGCACGCCTGAACAAATGGGCGCCGCCCAGGGCGCGCTGCTTCGGCCTTGGGTGCAGCGGACGCTCGATCGCGCGGTGTACGTGATCGGCGGAGGCGACACGCTTCATTCGGGCGTTTGGTTTTTCGATCGGATGGCGGACATCGAGCGTCGCACGACGCCGCACATCCCGCCGCGTTTTCTGGCCGAGTGCGACGCCCTGAGCCAGGCGGTCGGCGTTTCCCGCCGCGACGGGCGCTACGGCAACCTGTTTCCCGAGCGATTTCATTGCAGCGGCGTCGCGCTGCGCGGCAAGGCGACCGTCGGCGGACAGGTGCTCCACGCCCGGGTGCTCGATTACCTGCGCGACGTGGACCTGCAAACCGCCGCCGTCGTTCAAGTGTTTATGCCCGAGGGACGCCATGCGTGGATCAGCCACGGCTACGCGGGTTTCATCGGCTCGGTGACGGCGATGAACGAACGCGGGCTGGCGATGGGCGAGATGGGCGGACGCGGCGAAGGCCGTTGGGACGGGTTGCCGATGAGCCTTTTGATCCGCGACGTGATGGAGCGGGCCGCAACGGTCGACGAGGCCGTCCGGTTGATTCGCCAGACGCCGCGCACCTGCGAGTATTATTATGTGCTGAGCGATCGGACCGGCGCGATGTGCGGACTGGAGTGCACGCCGGAAAAAGTCAACGTGTTGGAGCCCGGTCAGCAGGAGCCGCGGCTGCCGCATGTGCCGGAGGACACCGTGCTGATTTCCGGCGAAGATCGGGCCGCCGCGTTGGCTCGGCGGATCGAGGACCACTACGGTCAAATCGACGCGGCCCGGCTGATCGAAATCATCAAACGTCCGGTGGCGATGGAGTCGAATCTGCACGACGCTATTTTTGCTCCCGAGACGCTTGAGCTCTGGGTGTCGGACGCCGGCAAACAGACCGCGGCGTGCGACGAGCCGTATGCCCACCTGAATTTGGGTGATTTATTGCGATTTTACGCCGAGCAGCGAAAAACTGCACAGAAACAGCACCCGAGCAATCGCCAAATGCCCTAGTAGCGCGCATTGCGTGCGCGTTTTATCGGCACCTCAACCTATTTGGCGATCATTTTTCGTGCGATTTTCAAACGAAAAAATTCTTCGCCCTCGAACTTCGCATCGTTGATTTTGCTTATCCCGTCGCCATTTACACGGGACGGCCCGATCCGAAAACTGTGCGGGCCCTCGGCCGGCGACCGATTGCGACAATCGTTTTTGGCACGGTTGTTGCATCTGGCTGAACGTCAGCGTTCTGTCTCGCTTCGTGCCGCGGACCGTCAGGTCGGCCCACAAGGCGACGGCGAGTAAAAACGAATCGTCTTGAATTTTCGAGGTTCTGCGATGCCCAGTTGGACCATGCGATGTTGCTGCGCGCTGACGATGGTTTTCGGTCTCCTGTTGGTCCGCGCGAGCGTGGCGGCCGATGCGCCCGCGGCCCCGGCGGCTTCTGCGTTGCCGGCGTATTTTTCGGGCGCCAACGCCGACAAAAGTAAGCCCGCCTGGCCCGATCCGACCGGCGCCAGCGCCGGCGTTTGCGCGGCTCCGGCCGGCGACGGCAAAGGCGACGTGCCTGCAAAACTCAACACCGGCGACCTCTACGACCGAATTGCTCATAACGTCTACTCGATCAACATGGTGTGGACGTTGATCGCTGGATTTTTGGTGATGTTCATGCAAACCGGCTTCGCAATGGTCGAGACCGGCTTGTGTCGGGCGAAAAACGCGGCCCATACGATGAGCATGAACTTCATGGTTTACCCATTGGGCTGCTTGGCATTTTGGGTCTATGGATTCGCTATCGGCTGGGGCAACTGGTTCAACGGACCGGTGGCGCCCGGCTGGTTTTCCACCCTCGGCCCCGGCACTGCCGTGTTGAACGACGGTTGGGGACTCGGCGTGGTCGACGCCGCCGCCGGCACGTTCAAATATGGATTGTTCGGCCTGAAAGGCTTTTTCCTGAACGGACTGGATGACGTCAGCGTCATGGCGTTGTTCTTCTTCATGATGGTGTTCATGGACACGACGGCCACGATCCCGACCGGGGCGATGGCGGAGCGTTGGAGCTGGAAGAACTTCTGCCTGTTCAGCTTTTGGGTCGCCCTGCCCTACTGCTTGTTCGCCAACTGGGTGTGGGGCGGCGGCTGGCTGGCTCAAGCGGGCGTCAACTGGGGCCTCGGCCATGGAGCGGTCGATTTCGCCGGCTCCGGCGTCGTCCACGCGATGGGCGGCATCATCGGATTGGCCGGCGCGATCGTGATCGGCCCGCGATTGGGCAAGTTCACCAAGGACGGCAAGCCGACGCCGATGCCGGGACACCACGTGCCGATGGTCATCGCCGGCACGTTCATCTTGGCCTTCGGCTGGTTCGGATTCAATCCCGGCTCGACGTTGGCCGGCACGGACCTGCGGATCAGCGTGGTCGTGGTCAACACGATGCTGGCCGGCATCACCGGGGCGATCGCCTCGATGCTGACGTTGTATGCGAAGGGGCTGAAGCCCGACCCGACGATGATGTGCAACGGCATGTTGGCCGGACTAGTGGCCATCACCGCCCCGTGTGCGTTCGTTGACAGTTGGGCGGCCGTGCTAATCGGCGGCATCGCCGGCGTGTTGGTCGTCCTGAGCGTTTTCTTTTGGGAACGCCGAGGAATCGACGATCCGGTGGGCGCTATTTCGGTCCACGGCATGAACGGACTCTGGGGCGTGATCTCGCTGGGATTGTTCGCCAACGGCAAATACGGCGCGGGCTGGAACAGCGTCGAGGGCGGCGTCCGCGGCGCACTGTTCGGCGACGTCTCGCAACTTTGGGCCCAGTTGCTCGACGCCGCCGTGGTGGCCGTTTTCGGGTTCGTGATGGCCTACGCTTGGTTCAAGCTGAGCAATCTGATTACTCCCATTCGCGTCAGCCGTGAAACGGAAATTGAAGGGCTCGACAGCCCCGAAATGGGCGCTCTCGGCTATCCCGACTTCACGGTGGCCAACCGCGGCTGATCCCACGAAAGGAAACCCCCTTGCCATGAAAAAAATCGAAGCCCTGATCCGCCACTTCAAGCTGGAAGACGTCAAGGACGCCCTGATGCAGTGTGGCGTCCACGGAATGACGATCACCGAGGTCCGCGGATTCGGACGCCAAAAAGGCCATACCGAAATGTATCGCGGCGCCGAGTACACCGTCGACTTCGTGCCGAAGATCAAAATCGAGGTCGTCGTCACCGACGCCGATCTGGCTCAAGTGGTCGAAACGATCAACCGAACGGCCCGAACCGGACAGGTCGGCGACGGAAAGATTTTCGTCACCGATCTGGAAAATGTCGTCCGCATCCGCACCGGCGAGGCCGGCGAACAAGCCGTATGATGGCAAGCCCGAAATTTGGATTCTTGATCGACATGGACGGCGTGATCTATCGGGGCAGCCATCTGATTCCAGGGGCGGACCGGTTCATCGCCCGACTGCAAGAGCTCGATCTGCCGTTCGTCTTTTTGACCAACAACAGCCAGAGGACGTGCCGCGACGTGGCCGCCCGGCTCGATCGGTTGGGCATCCGCGTCGAGGAGCGGCACATTTTCACCTGCGCCATGGCGACCGCACGGTTTCTCGCGGCCCAAAAACCGCACGGCACGGCGTTCGTCATCGGCGAAGGCGGGCTGTTGCAGGCCCTGCACGTCAACGGCTACACGATCGTCGACCAAAATCCCGACTACGTCGTGGTCGGCGAGGGCCGGGCGATTTCGTTCGAGATGTTCGAGCGGGCGACCACGATGATCCTCGGCGGCGCGAAATTGGTCGCCACGAATCTCGATTACAACTGCCCCACCCCCGGTGGAATGCGGCCCGGCTGCGGCGCAGTGGTCTCGATGCTCGAAAACGCCGTCGGACGCCGCGCGTTTTCCGTCGGCAAGCCGAGCCCCTTGATGATGCGGGCCGCACGGAAACAACTCGGGCTCGACGCCGCGCACACCGTCATGATCGGCGACACTATGGAAACCGACATCCTCGGCGGCGTGCAGATGGGCTACGCGACCGTCCTGGTCTTGTCGGGCGGCGCCGCCATCAAAGACCTTGAACAGTTCGCCTATCGACCGGACTTGGTCGTCGAATCGCTCGGACACGTCGATCCGGAACGAATCATCGACGCCTGCCAAGCCATTCGCGCCGACGCCACGATCGCAGAACGATTGCCGGAGTTGGTTGAAGTGTGATCGCTCGGTTGCGACGCCGCGTCGGTCACTTTTCCATCGGCGACAGAACGGATTGCAAAAACCGGCCGCCGCTTTCGTACCAGCCGCCCTTGGTGAAGCGGCACCAGCTCAGGTCGATCAAAAAAGCGACCCAACGCCCTCGGCCGCACTCCAACGACGCGATCATGCGTCGATGCGGCAGCGGGGCCTGATGGTAGAACCCGAATCCGTGCTCCGAGAGATGCTTGCCCACCACCACGACCGTCTCGCCTTCCGGCGTCACGCCGTCGTCGCCGACCGGGGTGAGGTGGATCAAACAAGGAAACGGATAGCGGCTATCGCGGCGGCGTTCGACCAAGTCGTTGCGAGGATACATGGTCGTCAGCAGCCCCCAGACCTGGGCGCGTACTTCGTCGTCGCACCCCTCTTGCTGCGCGCCGAGCAAATCCAACTGCGGCAAAAGCATTTTCACGGGCGTCTCTCCGCGCCGACACAGCGGCTGATGCGGTCCCTGTTGTAAAAAAGGCCGTCGGGCCGATTGCGTGAATCGCAGCGACAAGAAAAGCCCGATTCGCTTCGCCCCGAGGTCAAGATGAGTCCAACCGAACCTTAGGTCACGCCGGGGCGATTGTCAAATGATCGAGCGGCGAGGGTCAAAATTCCGCATTGCCCGGCGTGCGGGGGAAGGGGATGACGTCGCGGATGTTCTGCATCCCCGTGATAAACAACAGAATTCGCTCCAATCCGAGCCCGAAGCCCGCGTGCGGCACGGTGCCGTAACGCCGCAGATCGAGATACCACCAGTAGCTTTCGGGATTCAACCCCTGCTCCTTCATCCGCGACTCCAACACGTCGAGCCGCTCCTCGCGCTGGCTGCCGCCGATGATCTCGCCCACCTTCGGCACCAACACGTCCATCGCGCGGACCGTGCGGCCGTCGTCGTTCACACGCATGTAAAACGGTTTGATCGACCGCGGATAGTCGTACAAGATCACGGGTTGGTGAAAATGCTTTTCGGTCAAATACCGCTCGTGCTCGGCCTGCAAATCGCAGCCCCAGGCGGTCGGAAATTCAAACGTCTGGCCCGACTTCTCCAAAATCTCGATCGCTTCGGTGTACGACACCCGCAAGAACTCGCTCCCTAAAATGTGCTCCAACGTTTCGATCACCGTCGGATCGATTCGCTGGTTGAAAAACTGCATGTCCTCCGGGCATTGTTCGAGCACGTCGTGAAAGACCCGCTTCAACAGCCCTTCGGCCAACTCCATGTCGCCCCAGAGGTCGCAAAAAGCCATCTCGGGCTCGACCATCCAAAACTCGGCCAGATGGCGCGGCGTGTTGCTGTGTTCCGCGCGAAACGTCGGCCCGAACGTGTACGTTTTGCCGAGCGAACAGGCGAACGTTTCGGCCTCCAACTGGCCGCTGACGGTCAAAAACGCCGGCCGGCCGAAAAACTCCTCGGTCGCTCCGTTCGTCGCTTTGGCGGTCTCCTTCACCTGAAACATCGCGCCGGCGCCTTCGCAATCGCTGGCGGTGATCAGCGGCGTGTGGACGTACAAAAACCCACGCTCCTGGAAGAACTGATGAATCGCGTTGCAGACGCAATTGCGCACCCGGGCGACCGCGCCGAACGTGTTGGTCCGCGGCCGCAGATGGGCAATCGTGCGCAGGAACTCGAACGAATGGCCCTTTTTCTGCAAGGGATACGTCTCCGAGTCGGCCATGCCGTGCACGGTGACAGCCGTGGCGTGGACCTCCGTGGCTTGTCCTTTGCCTGGCGAGGCTTTGACCGCGCCGGCGACCGTGACGCTCGCGCCGGGCCCGAGCCGTTTGATTTCCGATTCGTAGTTGGACAACCCGCGATCGGCGATCACCTGCACGTTGCCGAAACAGGAGCCGTCGTTGATCTCCAAAAAGCTGAAACCGGCCTTCGAGTCGCGGCGCGTGCGAATCCAGCCGTGCAGCGTCACGTCGCGGCCGACCGATTCGGCTCGACGCGATTCGGCCACGGAGACGGTGGGAAAACTCGGGACTGCGGAGGGAGCGTTGGACATGGGTGCATCATCAAAACAAAAACGTGTCGATCGGAAAACGCGACCGACATTCTACCGGGCCGTGGAAAAACGTCCAAGAGCGCCCGCCGGCGTGCGTGACCAGCGTTCTGGGCTGCGTTAAGTCGTGGCGTAGCGGGCATTTGGCCAGACTTGACGCCATTGGCCGTTTCTGTCCAGTGAATCCAGGGCCGCCACAGCCGTGGCGTTGGGCCGATC
>JBDKTJ010000166.1:0-12275 GCA_039698075.1 Thermoguttaceae bacterium
CGGCGCTGCGCGCAATCGTCGACGAGCCGGCCGAACAACTGCACGACGCCCCGCACAGCACGCCGATCTGCCGGCCCGACGAGGTGATGGCCGCCCGACGCCCGGTTTTGAGGTGGCAAGCGGGAGCCAAGCCGTGAATGCAGGGGAGCGGGGAGCGGGGAGCGGGGGGAGTTCTCGACCTTTGGCGTCGGGGTTCCAGTTTCCCACCTTTTTGTTGCTCGATCCTCCCGCGGCCGGCGCTTGGAATATGGCGGTCGACGAGGCCCTGTTGGAGTCGGCGGCTTCGGACGGTCGGTGCACGCTTCGGTTCTACCAATGGCAAGAGCCGACGCTGTCGTTGGGATATTTTCAGACCTACGCCGATCGTTGGCGGCACGAGCCCAGTCGTCGGGCGGCCGCCGTGCGTCGGGCAAGCGGCGGCGGGGCCATCTTGCACGATCACGAGTTGACCTACAGTTTCGCCGTGCCGAGCGATCATCCGCTGGCCGTCGATCGGCTGGGATTTTATCGGGCCGTTCATCAGACGCTGATCGAGACGTTGAGCGATTGGGGCGTCGCGGCCACGATGTTCGCCGAATCAAGCGGCCAACCCGACCCGCGGGAACCTGGTTGCGCGGATCGCCGGATGGACCATTGCTTTCTGTGCTTTCAGCGTCGTGCGCCCGGCGACGTGTTGGTGGGGCAAGCCAAAGTGGCCGGCAGCGCGCAGCGCCGTTGCCAAGGCGCGGTGTTGCAGCATGGCAGCGTGTTGCTGGCCCGATCCGACGCCGCGCCCGAATTGGACGGGCTCGAAGAATTGTCCGGCCGTCGCATCGCGCCGCAATCGTTGGTCGAGGCGTGGCTCAAACGGTTGACCGCGCTGGTCGCCGTTTTCGAACGCATCGACGGCTTGTCGCCCACGCAGCGTCGCCGCGCCGAACAGTTGGCGGTCGAGAAGTACGGCCACCCGAGCTGGACCGAGCGTCGCGGTCGTGCGTGACAATTTCGACTGGCGCGATCTGCGGGGTTTGGGTAAACTGCTTGCATATGTGGTTGCAATCGCCTTCACACACGCAAGGAGCACGAGATGGAAACGTCGCCGCGAGTATCGCCGCAGCAGTTCGCCGATTCGATGAAGCAGGAGTTCGAGGAGTTCGCCAAGCAGGTGATGGACGCCGTCAACGACGCGCCAGATGGGCAGTGGATCGCCGGCAGCGAGGAACAGGTGCGAGACCTGTGCGCGGCGATGCGGCAACGGGTTTTTGAAAAAGCTTTGCAGCGGCGTGTCGATGCGGCGGAAGCCGCTTTTCCCCCCTCCGTACGATCCAGCGACAAACAAGCGACTGGCCAATAAGGGCCGGCAGTCGCACGAAGTTCTTACCGTCAATGGCGAAATCAAAATCGTGCGGCGCTGGTGGCATGGCCCACAGATTGGCAGTGTTGCGCCGGCAGACGCGATTCTCGATCGCGACGGAACAACGATCACGCCAGGCGTATTGGAGATGGTGTGTCGCGTGAACCTGTCGGCGACGAGTTTTGTCCGCGCGGCCGCGGCCTTGGAACGCACGGCGCAGGTAAAACTTTGCGGCGAGCGGTTGCGGCAAGTCGTGGAAGCGATGGGGCGTCGCGTGTTGAAAGCCCAGCAAAACGACGCCATCGCCGTGACGTGGCACGCGGAGGATTGCACTTTGCCAGAGGGCGAAACAGGCCGGAAAACGCGGGTTTACACGGGCTGCGACGGCGTGATGGTGCCGATCATCACGGAAGCCGAAAAGATCAAACGGCGCGACAAGGTCAAAGCCAAGCGTCGTCGCATCGGCAAAAAATGCAAACCGTTGCCGCCGCGCAAGCGAGGCTCGGACCTGCCGTGGAAGGAGTTCAAGGTCGCCTTCTTTTACAGCGAGGGCGCAAAGCATCAGCATGTTGCCTTCACGCATGGCAATCACATCGCGGCGGGAAAGCTGCTGCGTCGTGAAGCGGACCGTCTGCGATTTCGGACGGCCGACGAGCGTGTGGGCTTGGTGGACGGGGCCGTCTGGATTCGCGAACAGATGCAGTTGCACTTCGCCGAATTGGACGCCTTGGGCTTGGACTTCTACCACCTGAGCGAAAACGTTCACCGGGCGCGTCGCAAGGTGTTTGGCGAGGAATCGCCCGAGGGCAAAGCGTGGGCTGAGGAATTGATGCACGTGTTCAAGCACGAAGGCTGCGCGGCGGGCTGGGAGCGAATCCTCCCGTGGCGTGCAAGTCTGCGTGGCAAGGCGAAACGCAAAGCGGCGGATCGACTGCTGCACTTCGTCTCGGCGCGTCGGGACATGATTCGTTACCCGGAGTTCCGGGAGCGTGGTTGGCAGATCGGCAGCGGCCCGACGGAATCGCAGTGTAAACTATGCACGAAACGGCTGAAGGGTTATGGCCGCCGTTGGGACCGGCCCAACGCCACGGCCGTCGCGGCCTTGGATACGCTGGACAGAAACGGCCAATGGCGTCAAGTCTGGCCAAATGCCCGCTACGCCACGACTTAACGCAGCCCAGAACGCTGGTCACGCACTCGCGGTCGCGGGTCTTGACTTTCACCGCGATTTGTGTTGTTTTATAGAGTTTTTGCCGTCCGCCATGATTTGCCGCATCGACCCGCCGACCGAACCTCCGCTGCCGCTTCTGATCACCGGCATCGCCGGCGTGCCCGGCTACAATGCGATGGCCTATTTCGCGGCGAAATATCCCCGCCAGGTGTTCGGCATTCGGCAGGCGGACAATGTTCGGTTGGTCGGGCCGGGCGTGGTCGCCTGCAACGCCGAGGACCGCGAAGGGCTCGAACGGTTGTTCGAGGAGCATCGGTTTGCCGCGGTGCTGGATTGCGCCGGCAACTGCGCGTTGAAGCCGTGCGAATTGGCGCCCGAGCTGGCTTGGCGCATCAACGTCGGGGGCGTGCGGAATCTGCTTTCGCAGACCGTGCCGCGCGGCGTCCGATTGGTCCATCTGTCGTGCGATCTGGTTTTTTCGGGCGACCACGGATGCGGCGGCTATGTCGAAACCGACCCGACCGATCCGGTGACCGTCTACGGAAAGACGATGGCGGCGGCCGAGGAGGAAATCCTGTCGCGCGACCCGACGGCTTGCATTTTGCGGATTTCGCTGCCGATGGGCGTCAGTTTCAGCGGACACGCCGGCGCGATCGACTGGATCGCGTCCCGATTCAAAAAGTCGCGGCCCGCCACGCTCTACCTCGACGAGGTGCGCACGCCGACGTACACCGATTGCTTGAACCGATTGTACGAACGCATGTTGGCCGGCGGTTGGAGCGGCATTTTTCACGCCGGCGCGCGGCGACGTTTGAGCCTCTATCAGATCGCGCAGATCATCAATCGCGTCGGCGGATACGATCCCGACTGCCTGATCGGCATTCCACGCGCCGAGGCCGGTCCGATTCCGCCCCGGGCGGGCAACGTGTGCATGGATTGCAGCAAACTGATCGCCGCGTTGGGCTACGACCCGTTCGATCCTTGGCCCTATTGCGACCAATTGACGCCGACTCATGACCAATGGCATCGCGAGCGGCCGGCCGGCGAATCGGGCTCGCCCAAGTGGCTGCACGAAGTGTTGGCCACGAATCCGAATCTTTCGTAGGGCGGCGCGGGCTCACGGAACGCGAACCGGATTCTCACCGAACGGTGACTTGACCCCCATTTCACGGCAAGTTACGATGGGTGAAGGATCGGACCTGTCATGTTCCTTTGGAAGTCGTCGCAAAATCGTTTGGGATCGCTTGTGCTGGCGGTCGGCTATTTGCTGACGGTCACGGTTTCAGGCTCGTTCCACGACCATCATCACGGACATGGCGATCCTTCCGATTCTTCGCGGCCGGGCGTTTCGGCGCTGCACGGCGATCAGCACGGCGAGTGTTCGGTTTGCCAGTTTTTGGCCCAAAAGCCGGCTCCCGTGGCCGTGGTCGCGGTGGCCGACGTCGGCCAGCTCGTGCAAACGGTCGTGTCGTCGTCGCTCAGTCGCGTGTCGACCGGCGTCTTTTCCGCCTGGCAAAGCCGCGCTCCGCCCCGTTCTGTCTGAACGATTCTTAATTTCATTTTGTGGTCCCTCTGCGCGCGCCGACGAAGGTTGTTCGTTGGTTCTACGCGCGGCGGCTTTCGTTCAGCAGGAGGTTTTTATGATCGCGCGAAGAGTTCGCGGTTTTACCTTGGTGGAACTATTGGTCGTCATCACGATCATCGGAATTTTGATCGCCCTGTTGCTGCCGGCGGTGCAAGCGGCCCGCGAGGCGGCTCGACGAATGAGTTGCAGCAACAATCTGAAGCAGGTCGGATTGGCGTTGCATAGGTATCACGGCTCGCACGGCTGTTTACCGGCCGGTTGGCGAGCCTACGACAAGAACACGGGCAAACCCTACGCCTTGGGCGAGCCCGGTTGGGGTTGGGCCGCGTGCATTCTGCCGTTTCTCGAACAGCAGAACATCGTGGCGGGCATGATCCATTACGACAAGTCCATCGCGGATTCCGAAAACGCCCAAGCGCAAATGTATGTGCTCCAGGTGTTTCGATGCCCGTCGGACACCGGCGACTCGACCTTCAAACCAGAGGACGAAATCGCCACGGTGATTCCGAAATTGGCCACGGCCAACTACATCGGCGTGTTCGGGACCGAAAACATTCACTCGTGCGGCACCGTGACCAACGGCCAGCCGTGCACCAGCAACGGCACGTTCTTCCACAACAGCATGGTCCGGTTCGCCGACATCCGGGACGGCCTGAGCCAGACGTTCCTCGTCGGCGAGCGTCGATCCGAACCGGACGCCGCAGAACCGGTGTTCTCCGCCTGGTTGGGCTCGCCGAGCAGTGATGCCTGCGCTCCGGGCTTGGTCGTGGGAACGGCCGGCTACGCGCCGAACAGCAGCGAGGAGGACGCCCACAACTTCAGCAGCCATCACACCACCGGCACGCATTTTCTGGTGGGCGACGGCTCGGTCCACATGGTCTCGCAGTACATCGACACGACGGCTTTTCACGCCCTATGTACGCGGGACAAAGGCGAAATCATCGGATCGGGATTCGGCGAGTGATCGTTCCGTCACTGCAACGGAGCGGGATCGCGGCTGACGACGCGCGAAACAGGCGCCGACCCGGACGTCGTCGTGCTTTGAAGCGACGTGATGCGCGAAGCGACTTGCGTCTGGCGATTGTCGTGCCAGTAGGAACGCTGGTAGTTGGCCAGCGCCTGGGCCGTGTCGCCCGAATCCTCGCGGATTTTGCCCAACGCGGTCAACGCGCGCGGATTGTCCGGTTCGGCGGCCAGCGCCTCGATCAGATGCTCCTTGGCGGCCTGGCGATTGCCGAACTCGTCGTTTAGCCGGGCCAGCTCGATCTTGGCGTCGGCCGTGTTCGGTTGGCGTTGGGCCCAGCCTTCGATCAGGCGAAAGGCCTCGTCGGTGCGTCCCTGTTCGGCCAACAAAACGGCCAGCCCGCGGTAGCAGTCCGTGTGATTGGCGTTTCGATCCAAACAGAGATTGTAATAGGTCTCGGCCTGATCGAGGTCCGACTTGCGGTGTTCAAGCCGGCCGAGGCGATGGTAGGTGGCCGCCATGTTGTAGTACGCGTCCGCACTGGTCGGATCGGCGTAGGCGGCCTCTTGGAACTCCTTGACGGCGTCTTGGTAGCGAGCTTGCTGGAACAATTGGACGCCCTCGGCGTTGCGGCCTTGGGCTGTCAGCTCGCCGCATCCGGAAAGTCCGAGCGACAAAAGGGCCGACGCGATCCAGCCTGCGCCGTACAGCGCGGACTTGGACCGGTCTCCGATTTCAAAACCACAAAGGATAGGAATTGCCACGGCGTTCTCGCCTCACCTATTACCAGGAGGCGGAAGGATAGCGGACGCGGCCAGCCGTGACAAGAGCGGTTTTTTTGTGAGGGTCTGTCAGACCATCGAAACGGCGTCTTGAGCCATCGAAACCGACATCTCGACCACCGCTTGGGACGGCGTCGGTTGCGACTCCGTTTTGACATAACCGAGCGATTTGATCACTTCGAGCACTTCGCTGCACGTGGGGAACATCCGACCGCTGCGACGCTTGTACTGGTCCAAAGCCCCCATGAATTCGATTTCGTCCTGGGTGTAATCCCTCTCGCAGGTGGTGGGGTCGATCTGCCGACGGCGGTTCACCTTGACCCGACGTTCGAGCGCCCGCCGTTCGACAACCACCGCCCCACTTTGGTTTTGGCGACCGGCAGCCGACCTTCGGTCCTGCCCCATTCGACGGTCGATCGTCACCAGGTCGTTGACGGCCGTGTTGTGGGGTTTGGCGGCCGATTTCTTCTCGGCGACGTGTTTCTTTTCCTTGGCGTGGCTGGAAACCGACTTTTTGCTGCTGGCAACCATGGGAAGGACCTTTGCGAGGTTGGGGGAGGTGGGGCTCGTTGGTGAGCGTGTCAATGTAGGAAGAATACACGATAGTTGACAAAAGTCACCAAAAAACGACGTGGGAAAGAAAAAACGAATAGAGTAGGTGCGCAAATATGCAAAGAAAAACGGGCGGCGCGGACGTTGCTGCCGGGAGGATTATGACGATTAGGAGGACCGTGGGGCGGAGGCGTCGGATTGTCGGCCGATACGGATCGAGACTGCGACCGCCACGGCCAGGCAGGACCAACTGGCGATCAACAGCCAAGGATAGCCGAATGGGTGGTATTCAAAACGCACCCGATTGAGCCCTTGATCGACGGGAATCGCTCGAAACAGAAAATTGCCGATGGCCATCGGCGTCGGACGACCGTTGACCGAGGCGGCCCAGCCGTTGGCCCAGCGATCCGTCACCAGAAGCCAGCCGGAATCAGGACAAACCACCTCAAACTCCACCACGTGGCTCGTGCGGACGAGATAGTTCGCCGGTCGCGGTTCGAGCCGGTCGGGTTGCTCGGTCGTTCGACCGTCCCGTTCCAGAAGTTTTTCGACTTCGGCCGCCTTGGGCCCCAGGGGCGAAGAAACTGCCAGGCTCGGCGCCGACATGGCGGTCGCGCGGTGGGCGAATCGGTCAAAGTTCTCGCGGTCCAACGGAACGACCACGGCCTGCCGGGCGAACCAGCATCGATCCGCGCCGGAGACGGTTTTCATCAGCGCCGGATTGTTGGCCGTCTCGGTCACATACGGATTCGGCAGCACCAGATAGCCGGCGAACACCGGTTGTTTGGTGATGAAGCAACGGAGTTGATTGCCGTTGGCCGAGGCGGCGGCTCGGACGATGTTTTGTCGCGGATCGTCCACGGCGGCCACGTGTGACGCCTCGATTTGATTCCAATGCTGCGACGTGCGGTTGGTGAACATGAGGCTTTTGCAGACCATGATGGAAAGGATCGCCTCGGCCAGCGCGAATCGGACCAGATGTTTTTGCAGGACGTGTTGTCGCGTCGGTTCGCCTTTTCGGTAGCCAAGGAAAACCGTCGCCGCGATGCCGGGCCAGACGACGAGCAACTCCACGACGCCGACCAGCAGATAGCCCTGGCTGGACGCGTTGGGGGGATTGCACCAACAAAACAGCAAGAATCCGGCGACGGCCAACGCGGCGGCGCCCGCGTAAAGATAAGCGAATCGTCGCCAACAGGCGTTTTGTCGTGGGCCGGGCGTTTGCAGATCGCGGCCGGCAACGATCGCCAACACGATTACGCAAAAAATATAATAGCAGCGAAACATCCCGCTGTGTCGGAAGTATCGCATCGGCGGGAAGACATCGTAGAGCCATCCGCGCACGGGCAGCCAGTCGCCCAGCGCCGCGGCCAGACAAAACAGAGCCAGCGCCGCCACGCCCCATCGAAACGCCTCGCGCGGACGTTGCACCAGTCCGACGATGGCCAGAACCAGCAGCAGCGGAAAAACATAAATGCAACAGGTTGAAGGGTCCGTGCCCGGAAAGGTGGCCCGCTGAAAACGGTCGATCACCATAAAATACGGACTCACGGCAGTCCACAGCGCCCGCGGATGCAGCGCGTTGCTCGCCACGGCCACCTGCCGCGGCAACGCGCCGGAGCGGTCCGAGTAGTTTTGCGTTTCGACCAAAAAGCCGAGATAGGACGGCGCGAGCACCACGAAGGTTGTCGCACAGAATACGGCGGCCAACCCCAGCCAGAGCAATATTTTTTTCCAAACGGCGGCGGACGATTTCTGCGGAGCGGCAAAGTCTTCGTGGTCTCGGGGCAACAACGCCAAAAACATCCAAAAACCCGCGAAACAGCCGCTCAAAATGACCATGCCGGGATAGCCGCCTTGCCCTGACAGCCCGCAAAGCGCGCCGGCCTGCAATGCCGCGGACCATGACCGGCGTCGGACCGCGACGTCGAGCCGCCAAATCATCCACGGCAAAAACGACGCGGTGTACAGCAGCGACGTGTGCTGCGCGTGGCCGGTGAAAAAGCCCGAAAACATGAAACCGATCGCCGCGCAATAGGCCATCCAACGCGGAGCGGCCAGCGATCGGGCCAAAAAAACCATGCCCAGGCCGCCGAGCCCCCAAACCGTGAGCCAGTAGATCCGAAAGGCGAACTCGGAGCCCCCAAGCAGTCCGGCCATGCCGACCGCGATGGGCGAAAACGCGCCCGTGCCCGGCTCGAGCCCGATCGGACATCCGCCGGCGACGAGCGGCGTCCAAAGCAACCACTGGCCCGCGCGGACGGTGTCGGCCAGCAAAATGAACGTCGGGACGCCAAGATCGGCCGCATCCCAGACCGGCGAATGAATGCCCACGAGCAGCGTCAGGTTGGCCGTCGCCAGCGTGGCCATGACCCACAGGACCGTGCCCGACCAACTGCCGGCGATTCGTTGGGCGACGGCTCGCAGCGTTTTGGTTTCTTGCATCGGCGCGCGGTCCCATTTTTCGGCGTCACAAAAACTGCCGGAGGGGATCGTAGGGGGCCGCCGTGAAAAAGTCAATGCCTTGCATTCCGCGACGAAACATCCATAATTTCACGGATCATGCAAAACGTTCGCGGATTGTTCATCACGGGCACCGACACCGACGTGGGCAAAACCTACGTGGGCGCGGCGATCGTCCGGGCTTTGGTTGCCGAAGGGCGTCGCGTGGGCGTGTACAAACCGGCGGCCAGCGGTTGCCGCCAACAGGATGGGCGGTTGATTGCCGACGACGCCGTGGCGCTGTGGGACGCCGCCGGGCGACCGGGCGAGTTGGACCGAGTCTGCCCCCAACGGTTTTTGACGCCCGTGGCGCCGCACTTGGCCGCCAGGGCCGAGGGCCGTCCGTTCGATTGGGATCTGCTGCGACGCGGTCTCGACTATTGGCGTGAGCGGTCGGAAATCGTTTTGGTCGAGGGGGCCGGGGGGCTGATGTCCCCGTTTGGCGAGCGACGATGCGTTGCCGATTTGGCCGAGGCCTTCGGTTTTCCGCTGGTCATCGTTTCGCGCAACGTGCTGGGCACGATCAATCAGACCGTGCAGACGCTGATCGCCGCCGGTGCGTTTGGCCGGGGGTTGCCGGTGGCGGGAATCGTGCTGAATCAGCCGTCGCCCCCGTCGGCGGACGACGTCAGTCTGGCGACCAATCGTCAGGAGTTGGCCGCGCGGTCCCGCGTGCCGATTTTGGCGGAACTGGGTTGGAGGAAAAACCAATTCGACGCGGCGGTCGACTGGTTCGCCCTGGCCCGATAACGCGCCCTATACTTGGAATGACGAATTTTCGTGCTTCGCAAAAATTAGGGCCGCCTGAGATGACGTCCGCCGCCGACCGCCAAAACTGGGTGCGTTCGATGTTGCGTTGCCCGCGATGCGGTTCGACGCTTCGTTGGACCGACGAGGATCGTCGCGCGGTTTGCAGCGGCGAGCACGGCGATTGCCTCGGCCGGCGGGGCTATCCGTCGGTGTCCGGTCAGCCGGCGTTGGTCGCTTTCGAGCGATCGGTGTTGAGCGAAGCGGCCATGGTCGAAAGCGCCGGCGACAGTCCCGTGCGTCGCTCGAAATCGGCGGGGATATTGCGAGACGCCGTCCGAAAGTTTTTGACGAGGCTCGAAGGCGGAAGCCTGTCGGCCCAAAAGAATTGCCGTCGTTTTCTCGATCAGTTAAAAAACGTCCCGTCCGAGGCGAACCGTGAGCCGATCGTGTTGAACGTCGGCGGCGCCGTGGTTGGAAGCGGCGCGCGGTCGCTGCACGACGGCCCCTCCGGCGTTCGCGTCGCGTGTTTTGACGTCTATGCGTCGCCCGAGACTGATTTTGTGGCCGACGCCCACGACATCCCGCTGCCCGACGGTTCGGTCGACGGCGTCTGGATTCAAGCCGTGTTGGAGCACGTCATTGAACCGGACCGCGTCGTGGCCGAAATCCATCGCGTGTTGAAGCCGGGCGGAATCGTCTACGCCGAGATTCCGTTCATGCAGACCGTCCACGAAGGGGCCTACGATTTCACGCGGTGGACCGACACCGGCGTTCGGTGGTTGTTCCGCGGGTTCGATCGGCTCGACTCGGGCGTGGCGCTCGGGCCGGGTTCGGCGCTGGCGTGGTCGCTCAATGCCGCGTTGACCGGACTGTTTCGCAGCCGGAAGATCGGGCGGCTTTTGGGCACGGGCCTGTTTTTTTGGGTCCGATTTCTGGATCGGCTGATTCCGCGCCGGTTTGCGATCGACACGGCGTGCGGCCTCTATTTCTTCGGACGAAAAGCAGACCGGACGGTCTCGCCGAAGGACGTCATCGCAAGTTTCCAAGGCGTCCCGACCTGACTCGCGCTAGTGTTGTAGTGCGTCAGGCAAATGGGACATGATGGGTGCCATGCTTGCTAAGCGAGCGTAGCGATACAGCTAGCATGTTTGTCGTTCCATCATGCCCACGGCAAGCGTGAGGCATGGCACCCATTTTTTTTCTGAATGATACTGAAGAAGGGCATTCATTTCTGAATCACTCGCACTAGCCCGCGACGATCCGCAACGTTTGAGGATCGGCCTTCGGGGCGAACGGGAACCGATCGAGTTGCGACGCCGCGACGATGTCGTTGTCCAATCCCAAGGCGATGAGATTCCGAGCCCCCAACGTCTTCCGCAGCCGATCGTTCAACCGTTCCGGTTCGAGCGGCTCCGCGCCCAACGACCGGGGCAACGCAAATGCGCCGAGCCAGCTTTCACGGGCGGTGATGGCCTGGGCGTTTTGCTGATAGACGATGCCGCTGCGTCGCAAAAGCTGATCGACCAGCAGCCCGGCCAGCAACACGTCGTCGTCGCTGATGTTGCCGTCGGTGCCGGCGCAGACGATGGCGACTTGCGGACAACCGATCAACCGCGAGACGACGGCCGACGCGTCGACGAACGAGGCCATGTACAGTTCGGCGGCCTGCCGGGCGTGGTCGAGGGCTCGCGTGCCGTTGGTCGTTGTCAGAATCACGGTCTTGCCGGCCACGCGATCGGGCGAGTATTCCTCGGGCGAGTTGCCCAACTGGAATCCGTCGATGGCCACCCCTTCGCGTTCGCCGCCCAGGACGACCTCGTCGGGCGAAAACGACTCGGCCAGTTTCAGGGCGTCCTCGATCTCGCGGCACGGAAAAATCTGTTTCGCGCCGGCGTCCAACGCATAGGCGACCACGGTGGCGGCCCGCAACACGTCGATCACCACGACGGTCGTGCCGGCCAATTCCTTCGGCGTGGCGTATCTCGGCAGTCCGTAGACATTCAAGGTGGGATTCATGGCGTTATTATTGCCCATTCGTCGCCGATCAACAATCCGTGTCGGTCGATTTCCACCTTCCGCACTTCGCCTTCCGCCTTTACAATAGTCTGCCATGGCGTACCGCTGTTTGACCGATTTTTTGGAGGACTTGGCCCACGCAGGCCAGTTGTGCCGGGTGGCCGATCCGGTCGAGCCCGCGCTGCAATTGGCGGCCCAGGCCACCCAATCGGCTTGGGCCGGGGGGCCCGCCCTGTTGTTCGGCGATGTTCGCGGCCACGACATCCCGGTGCTCTGCAATTTGCTGGCCACGGAGTCGCGGATTGTCCGGGCGTTGGGCGTTGACTCGCTCGACGTGTTGGCCCAGCGCATCGCACGGCTCGCCGATCGGCCCGCGTCCCAAGGTTGGCTGGAACGATTGGCCGGCGCGGCCGCGGCGCTGGACGATTTTGCGCCGCGCAAGGTGAAATCGGCCGCCGCTCAGCAAATCGTTCGTCTGGGCAGCGACGTCGACCTGGGCGAGTTGCCGATGTTGCAGATCCTGCCGGAAGAGACCGGCCGTTCGATCGCCGGCGCGGTGATTTCGGCCGATCCCGACTCGCATCGTCCTTCGATCGGGCGTTTTGAACTGGAAGGAATGG
>JBDKTJ010000167.1:0-4603 GCA_039698075.1 Thermoguttaceae bacterium
CTGGGCGCATCGTTCGTATGTAGTGTACTGAATACCAAGTGTCCAGTCAAAGATGCCTGAATTCCCATTTGGGCCGTCTCGAGGTCACGCATCTCGCCGACCAAAATCACGTTGGGCGCCTGTCGCAACATCGCACGGATCACCCTGGCAAAGTCCAACCCAATCTCGTGGTGAATCTCGACCTGGTTTACCCCTTGAAGGTAGTATTCCACCGGGTCTTCTGCCGTGATGATCTTCCGGTCCGGTGTATTGAGTTCATTCAAAGCCGCGTACAAAGACGTCGTCTTGCCGGAACCCGTCGGGCCGGTCACCAAAATAATCCCGTTGGGACGCTGGATCAGGTTGCGGATCTTTTGGTAGTCGGAGTCGCAGAAGCCGAGCTGGCGCAACCCCACCTTAATACTGTCCTTGTCCAAAATCCGCATCACGACCGACTGGCCGTGGCTGGTCGGAATCACGCTGACCCGAAGGTCCAAGTCCTTCTCACCGACCGTGACTTTGATGCGCCCGTCTTGGGTGCGGCGTCGCTCGGCAATGTCTAGCTTGGAGAGAATCTTAATGCGGGAAAGAAGCGCGCCGAGCAACCGTTTTGGGGGGCTGTCTCGCTCGACCAGCATACCGTCGATTCGATACCGGACCCGGATCCGGTCTTCAAACGGCTCAATATGAATGTCGGAGGCTCGAAGCTGCACGGCCTCGGTGATGATCAACTGGACCAGTCGGACCACCGGGGCGCTGCTTTCGTCGACGTCTTCTTCGCCGCCCCCGGTCTCTTGCAGCGTCTCGGTGAAGTCGATCGCGGTGTCGGTAAACTCTTGCAGCATCGAGTCGGCGCTTTCGCCGACCGTTTGGCCGTAATGGCGGTTGATGGCCTCGTTGATCGCGTCGCGCGGGGCCAAGGCGATCTCGATCTGGCGGTTGAGAATGAACCGCAATTTGTCGAAAGTTTCGTAGTCGGTTGGATCGCTGACGACGACGGTCAGCGTCCCGTCGTGCTCGGAAAGCGGAATCGCACAGTTTTCGCGGGCCACGGATTCCGGAACCAGCTCGACGACCGAGGGCGGGATGACGATTTCGTTCAAGTTGACGTAATCGAGGCCCTCTTGTTCGGCCAGAGCCCGCATCACGTCCTCGCCCGTGGCGTATTCGAGCTTGACCAACGCGTCGGTCACCTTGATGCCCGAGCTTTTGGACATCTGCTGCGCTTCGGCCAATTGCTCCGGGCTGATGACGCCGTGGCGGACGAGAATTTCCGTATAATCGATCTTGCGTTTAGCCATCAACGGCTCCCGGTAGGGCATTCCGACAAGCAACGCGAAGGGCGACGATTGTCGGAAAGCGACAAAGCGCGATGGGCCAAGCGGTTCGTCGATAAAGACTCCGCTTCCGCCCCATCGCCCGCAAACCGACAAAAACCCCTATATCTACCTAGACTAATGGGCGAATACCGGAAAGTCAACTGAAGGACGCAGAGTGCCACTTCGGGGGGTGTTGTTTTTGTTTGGAAGGGTGAGCTGACGGGGCCCATCCATCGCCATTTCCGATACGAGCCGCTCATCCTTCACTTTTGGCGGGGAATCTCGCGGAGGTAGATGTTTTTGAACCACAGGCCGTTGCCGTGGTTTTGCAGTTCGATTTGGCCGATCGGATAAATCGGTTTGTCTCGCTCCCAGTAGTTTTCCAGCGTCACGTGGTCGACCACTTTGCAGCCGTTCAACTCGACCGTCACCTTGTCGCCGATCATGGTGATGTGGAAGGTGTTCCACTGGCCGATCGGGTTGTCGGCGATTTCGTCGGGCTGTGAAGGATTTTTCTTGTTGTTGTAAAGTCCGCCGGAGCCGATCTTCCAGTGATTCGGGTCCCAAATCTGGACCTGTGGAGCGCCGCGCAGATAGATGCCGCTGTCGCCGTTGGGGCCGATTTTCCAATCAACGTACAACTCGAAATCGCCGTAATCTTTGGCGGTGACGAGGCTTCGGCCCTTGCCGTTGAAGACCAAGACGCCATGCTCGACGCGCCAGCCGCCGCGCATCACGTCGTCGGCTTCTTTTTGAGCCTCGGCCAGCTGTTCGGGCGAGGCTTGGGCCCGGCGAGACGGATTGTCCAGCGGCGGCTTCATCAACCCCTTCCAGCCGGTCAAATCCTTGCCGTTGAACAACGCGACGAAACCCGGCGGCGGCGTGTTGTCGGCGACGCCGTCCGCCGCGGACGACAGGCTTGAAACCGTCATCGCGATAACCAGCCAAGTGAAAGTCCGCATGGAAAGGGCTCCAAATGACTGAGGGGACAACGGAAAACGCGGCAATCGCCGGGCAATTCCATCAAGCTCCCTCAACCGTATCACCGCGACGGGCCGCCGGCAAGCGATTTTTCGTAGATCCGATAGGTCTTATAGCGGCGAGCGCCGACCGATTCGATCGTGCGATTGACCGGCTGGTTGTCCTCGATGGTCCAGCCCAACTCGGCGCCGTTGTAGCCTAACACGTTCTTGCCGTAATCGAGCGTTTTGAGAATCAACGTCTCGCCGATGCCGCGGCGTCGATAGTTCTTCAGCACGTCGAGCACGATCATCCGCGCCGTCTTGATGTGTCGTTTGCGGCGCATCAACTGGACCAGCCCGATGGGCAGACCGAAACGGGTCAGCCGGCCGTCGAGCGGGCCGGTCGCCTCGTTGAAATCGGGCAGCGTGATGGAAAACCCGACCACCTGCCCGTTCACTTCCGCCATCAACACTTGTTCGGGCACGGCCACCTGCGACAGACGTTTGGCGAAATACTGCAACTCGGCGTCCGACAGGCTGACGGATCCCCAAAGTCCCTCCATCGCGCTGTTGTAGATCGTTTGGCAACGGGCCAATTCGGCGCCCAGGTCGTTGATGCGGAACGGACGAACCGTCACGCCGCTGCGCCGGGCGATCTTTTCCAGCCTCGGCTTCCATTTGGCCACCAGGTCCAACGGGTCGACGAACCACCATGCGTACAAATCTTTGGCTTTTTGGAGGCCCCACGACTCGAGCAGGTCGGCGTAGTAGCGGCGGTTGTGGTTCATCATGATCCGCGGCGGCGTATCGAACCCGTCCACCAGCAGCCCGCTCGGATAGTTGAGCGAATAGTCGATCGGACCGCGAATCGCGGTGCGGCCTTTCGCGCGAAGCCAACCGGCGGCGGCGTCCAACAATCCGTGGGCGGCCGCCCGGTCGTCGACGCAATCGAACATGCCGAAGCAGCCGATGTTTTCGCCGTGCTGTTGGTTGTAGCGGGGATCGTCGCTGACCAGGATGCGGCCTACGGTCTGGTCGCCGCGGACCGCGACGAACTGCGCGGCGTCGCCGTGTTGATAAAACGGATGCTTGCGGCGATTCAGAAACTCCTTCACATCGACCAACAACGGCGGGACCCAATGCGGATCTTCCGCGTAAATCCGCCACGGCAGCTTCACAAACCGATCCAGATCGTCCCGGTCCTTCACCGGGCGAATGTCCATCGACGTGATGGGGACCAGGGATTGGGAATTGGGTTTTGATTTACCTTCGTTCTCCGTTCCTTGGTCCGCGTCTCCGGCTTCCCAATCGTAAAGCCGGTACGTCTTGGTGATTTTCGCGCCGCCTTTTTTCAACGCTCCATAGGAAAGCGAGTTCGACTCGAGCACCCAAGAGAATTCCGCCTCCTCAAGCCCCCATTGGATCGCCTGCGGCACGAACCCGTGCATCAAAATCATGCCGATGCCCATGCGCTGGTACTCGGGCAACACGTTGGTGCTGATCAGCCGGATGCGTTTGATGGCCTGGCGGTTCCGCAGCATGTGGAGGAATCCGAACGGAAACAGCCGGCCGTCGATGTCGCGGATGCGGGGATTGTAATCGGGCAATCCGAACGACGCGCCGACCACGTGGCCGTCCATCTCCGCCGCGATCGCCATTTCCGGCACCATCACGTACTTCAAATCGTTGGCCATGTGCCGCACTTCGTCGGGCGACATCGGCACGAATCCCCACGTGTTGCTCAGCGACCGGTTGTAGAGCGACAGGAACAGCTCGACGTCTTCCTTGAAATGCTTTTTGTCCAGCGGACGCAGCCGGACGTTGTAGCGCTCCATGATTTGCAGGGCGACCGGACGGAGCTTTTCGCCGATCTTCGGCAACATGTCGATGTGGCCCCAGAACGCATAGAGATCTTGCGTCTTGCGGAAGCCGTAGTTCTCGACCAGCCGCTCGTAGTACGGCGGGTTGTAGGTCATCATAAACGTCGGCGGCGTGTCGAACCATTCGATCAACAGGCCCAGCGCGTAGTTCAACGACGGATTGGTCGGCCCTCGCAACTTACGGATGCCCTGCTCGGCGAACCAATCGCGCACGGCGTCGAACAATCCGGTGGCGGCTTCCTGATCGTCGTTGCAGTCGAAAAACCCCCAAAATCCGCGTTTCTCGTTGTAACGAAGGTTGTGGCCCTGGTTCAAAATGGCGGCGATCCGTCCACAGGGCACGCCGTCGCGGGTGGCCAAAAACGTCTGCACCCGATTTCGCGCGTAAAACGGGTGCGGCTTGTAACCGACCAAGCGTTTCTGGTCGTCGCGCAGCGGCGGAATCCAGTTCGGATCGTTGCGA
>JBDKTJ010000168.1:0-14294 GCA_039698075.1 Thermoguttaceae bacterium
TCAGCCTGCGCCTGAAAGTTCGTGCTGATGCGGTGTCGCAACACGGGAATGGCGATCTTTTGGACGTCTTCGATGGCCACGGAAAACCGGGCGTCCATCGCGGCCAACGCCTTGCCGCCGTGGATCAAAAACTGGCCGGCGCGCGGGCCCGCGCCCCAATCGACCAACTCCTGCACGAACTGCGGCGCCGACGGGTCTTTCGGCCGCGTCGCCCGCACCAGCCGCGACACGTATTGCACGACGTACTCGCTGACGGCCACCTTGCCGACCAACGCCTGAAGGTTCACAATCGCCTTGCCCGACAAAACCTTCCGCACCTCGGGCCGTTCGCCGCGCGTGGTGTTGGTCAAGATGCGTTCCTCTTCCTCGGCCGTCGGATAGTCCACCTTGATGTTGAACATGAACCGGTCCAACTGGGCCTCGGGCAGCGGATACGTGCCTTCCTGCTCGATCGGGTTTTGCGTGGCGATCGTGAAAAACGGCTCCGGCAACGGATACGTCTGTTGACCGACCGTCACTTCGCGTTCCTGCATCGCCTGCAACAGCGCGGCCTGCGTTTTGGGCGGCGTCCGGTTGATTTCGTCGGCCAGCAGAATGTTCGTAAACACCGGGCCCTCGACAAACCGAAAATCGCGCCGCCCGTGCTCACCTTCCTCCAACACGTTCGTGCCGGTGATGTCCGACGGCATCAGGTCGGGCGTAAACTGAATCCGTTTGAACTGCACGTCCAGGATCCGAGCCAACGTGCTCACCAACAACGTCTTGGCCAAGCCCGGCACGCCGACCAACAGACAATGCCCTCGCGTAAAAATCGCCGCAAACAACTGCTCGATCACTTCGTCCTGGCCGACGATCACCTTTTGCAGTTCCTCTTGCATCAGCCGTCGGTGCGGGCTGAACTCTTGAAGCACGTCGCCAAGATTTCTCGTTTTTCCGGTAGACATGAGACGTCGGGGGGTAACAGGTGGGGGGTAAGGGAGGCGCGGGTGCAGACCCTGAGCGGTCAAGGCGCAATCGGCCCTCCTCTATTATGCCCCGTCGATCCGCGTCCGGCTGAAATTCCCTGTCACGAATCGCCACCAGCAAGAATCAAGCAACTCCCCAGAGGGGCAATGAACACAAATGCCTCGCGTCGGTCCGATGCCGAGCCTGTTTGCCAAGAAAACCCCCGCCCCTGGTCGATTCCCTGACAATTTGCTATCCTTCTGACTGTCTTTGCGCGAATATTCACAAGCCTTTCAAGAAAAATTGGAGGTTTTTTCATGTCCGTTACGACCGAATCGATGGCCGCCTGGTGTCGCAAACTGTTGGGAGCCGATCCGAGCTGCCCGCGTCTGACCCTTGAGCAATACCTAGCCAACATCCCCCGAATGGAGTGTCTCGGCAATTTGCCCGCCGGCACGCCCGTGCTGGTCCGCGGCGATGTGGACGCCAAGCCCGGCGCCAAGATCGGCGAGGGCGACATCCGTCTGCGCTCGATGAAAGAGACGCTCCAATACGGCCAGCAGCGCGGCTGGAAGCAGATCGTTTTCGGGCACATCGGCCGCGAGCCGGAAAAGTCGCTCTCGAAGGTGGCCGCTCGCCTCGGCGAAATCCTCGGCTGCCCGGTCACGTTCCTCGAGGATTGGCTCGATCCGGCCACGACAACCATCAAGCCCGAGGTGGTGAAAACCATCGCCGCCGCCGCGCCGGGCAGCGTCCTCATGTTGCAAAACACCCGGAAGTACGACGTCGAGCGCGTGCTGTGGAAGGCCAAGCCCGCCGACGTCGACGGTCTGGCCCCGAACCTGGCCAAGCTGGCCAACGAGTTCGCCGACAAGGTGGCGAAGGTCTACGTCCACGAGGCGTTTTCGGCCGGCAGCCTCGATGCGTCGAGCGTGGTCGTGCCGATCGCGATGGACAAAGTGGCGTTGGGCAAGTACGAAGCCGAACAGTTCGACGGCCATTTGAAGGAATGCCTGAACGCCCAATTGGTGATCTTCAGCGGGCTGAAGATCGACAAGCTCGACGACCTCGAGGCGATGATTGCGCGCGGCAAGATCCGCAAGGTGATCGCGGCGGGCTCGCTGGCCATGGCCCTAAAAAAGGCCTCCGCCGAGCTCGAAGGCAAGCAGTTCGACCTGGGCCTCTCCGAAGATCCCGCCCACAAGGACAAGCCGTACTACATCCCGCGCGAGCGGATCGAGCAGGCGAAGCGGATGATCTCGGAAGGCCGCACCAAAAACATCGAGTTCATCATGCCGGTCGATTTCGTGCTGCAAGACGGCCAGGTGTCGACGTCCGTCGGACCGGGCAACCAGCAGTTCGACGTCGGCCCGGCGTCCAGCGCGATGTACGACAACGTGGTGAGCGATTTCATCGCGGCCCACAAGTCCGACCGTCCGGCGGCAGTAGTCTTCCACAACGGCGTCTTCGGCATGTTCGAGGACCCGCGATTCGAGAACGGCACGAAGAATTTCATTCCGCAACTGAAGCGGATGACCGACGCCGGCATCAAGGTCTATGTGGGCGGCGGCGAAGGCGGCAAGGCTTTGGAGCAATATGGCCAGCCAAATTGGATCACCTACTGCTTCACCGCCGGCGGAACCGTTTTGAACGCCCTAGGCAGCGAGCCAGTGCCGTACTTGGTCGCGTTGAAAATGGCCGCCGAAAAGATGGGCCCAAAGCCGCATCCATAAAGCGACATCGCGCGATCCTTATCGCAAACAAGACAGTGCAACACGCGAGGCCATGACGCAATTCATGGCCTCGCAGTCCTTGGGAACCTGAGTAAACTGCGCCGCGGGCGAAAAGGACTATCGATCAAGCAATCCATGGGAGATCCCATGACCGACAAAACGCTCCTCTTTTCACGCGACCAACTTGAAGCGATTGCCCGCGACTATCCGACGCCCTTTCATATCTACGATGAGAAGGCGATTCGAGAAAACGCCCGTTGTCTGCTGAAACGGTTTGCCTGGAACTCCGGGTTCAAAGAGTTTTTCGCCGTCAAAGCGACCCCCAATCCCTTCCTCCTGAAAATCCTTCACTCGGAGGGCCTGGGGGCCGATTGCAGTTCCTTGCCTGAACTCATTCTCGCCGAAAAATCCGGCATCCGCGGCGAAGAGATTATGTTCTCGTCGAACGACACGCCCGCCGACGAATTCAAAAAGGCAAGATCGCTCGGCGCCACCATCAATCTGGACGACTTCAGCCACATCGACTTCCTGGACCAATGCTGCGGAACGCCGGAGCTCGTCTCGATCCGATACAACCCGGGCCGTCGGCGTGAAGGCAGTTTTATTATGGGCCAGCCCGAGGAGGCGAAATTCGGCTTCACCGACGCCCAAGTGTTCGACGGACTCCGCAAACTGCAATCTCTGGGGGCAAAACGCTTCGGACTCCACAGTTTTCTGGCGTCCAACGAATTGAATCCGCAGTATTTCGTCGATACGGCGGAGATGTTGTTCGATCTGGCGATCCAGGTGTTGAAGAAGCTCGATCTTCGCATCGAGTTCGTCAACATCAGCGGTGGAATTGGGATTCCCTATCGACCCGAGGACACCGCCGTCGATCTGACGGTGGTCAGCGACGGCATTCGCACCGGCTACGACCGAATCATCCGCGGCGGCCCGCTTCACCCGTTGGCGCTTTTCATGGAGTGCGGCCGAGTCATCACCGGGCCGTATGGATATCTTGTGTCCAGGGTGCTTCACATCAAGGACATCTATAAGAAATACGTCGGCTTGGACGCATGCATGGCGAATCTGATGCGGCCGGCCATCTACGGCGCCTATCATCACGTGACCGTGCCGGGCAAAGAAGGTCAACCGCACGATCATGTCTATGACCTGACCGGGTCGCTCTGTGAAAACCGGGACAAATTCGCCATCGATCGACGGCTTCCTCTCATCGAAGTGGGAGATCTGGTCGTCATCCACGACGCCGGCGCGCACGGCCACGCCATGGGCTTCAACTACAACGGCAAGCTGCGATCGGCCGAGTTGCTCCTGCGCGAAGACGGCACGGTCATGCAAATACGTAGACCAGAAACAATCGAAGACTACTTCGCAACGCTCGACTGGAACGCGCTAGAGCAATTCCACGGATAATAAAGGCTCGAGTAACAGAAACCTTCGGGCAAGTCTGCGAAAGCAACGTTCCGGCGGCATCATCCGGTCGCCGTGAAGATGGCCGCCGCATGTAGCAATCCGTCGATCACTTGTTTCCACGCCGCATCATTATGGCTCGACCGGCAGCGGCAGGTCTTTCGCAGCCATGTCCTTGACGCTCAAGTCGCCGTAGACCACCCGATATGTGTTCGCATCCTTCGCGTCTTTCAACTTGTACCAACACACGATGCGGTCCTTGTCGCCGAGTTTGACGCCTTTGCCAAGGTAGCGGAAACTGTCCTCCACAAAGTCGTGCGTTACCCGGAACCATGATCCCGTTGCCCGGAAGACATCGAACGGGGTGCCCATCGGTTGATGGCGATAAACCATAGCTATGTACTTCTTCTCGATAGCTGTCTGTTGGCTAGCCGGCTTACCTAGGGCAGCATTTTCCTTGTCAAGTTTGTAGTAAGCCGGAAACGCCTCGTCGGGAAACGCACGGTCGTTGAATTCGACGAACGCTCGAAGGTAATCGAGCATTTCTTGTTCGGTGACATGGGACGCGCTCTCGTGTTTCACGCTGTACCCTTCGGGTGCTTTCAAACTGAAAAGCGAGTCGTCCACTTTGGCGTCGAGCACAATGCCGCGCAACATCGTGCCCATTGACGACCATCTGCGCGGGTCCGGATCCGTTCCGACCGGATTGTTGCGGATGGGGTCCTTCTCGGGATTGTAGAATTCGCCGTCGGGGCCGTTGAAATTGATCGCGACTAATCGCTTACTCTTTGCATCAATCCAAAAGTCTTGGCTCCGATAGCGATCGTTGGTTTCATCACGCACAGTGCTGCGAAAGATGTTTACCACATTTCCGGTGCTGAGCGTCCGTCGCTCAACCCATTCAAGATTGCCTTCCCGCAGAATCTTCAACAATTTCCCGAACGGAGCGTCCTTGAAATGGCTGGTAGGGATGGGGTCTCGATCCGTGATGGTGGCCTGCTTCTTTTCCGGATACAACTCGATAGAGCGACCGCGAACTCCGTCCGTGATCGTTACGATTTCGTACGATTGAGCCGCTCCAGCCCGCCACCCGTCTCTTAGCACCGATCGGGTTAGCCCGGGCGATCGGTAGGTGTAAAACGACGGGTTCTTAACGAGCCATGTTGCCTTGCCGTCTCGACTTGTAGCGTGCAAGTAGTCGATGCTTGTCCAGGTGATAGTTGGAGCGTTTTCAATTTGGTTGGCGATAAGCTCGAAAGTTGCCCCAAATGCTGTCGCCCCTGGCTCCGTCACCGCTGGATGAAAAAGCGAGGTGCCCAGCCAAGCGCAGACTGCGGCGGCCGTTGTCGCCGTCAACAAGATGACATGTTGCATGTATTTTCTTCTTTGCGAAAGAACATGACTTGGTGGGGGATTGAGCCACGCCAGTGCTGAAGGATATCGCTTGCGCCATGCGTCGATGTCGGCGTTGGGCGGCGGCCCAAACGTCTCGGTCAGCATCGCTTCAAGTTCTTGGTCATTTTCCGGTTTCGGAACGCTCATGGTTCCCTCCTTCCGACGCCGTTGTGTCTTAGGAAATCGGCCATCTTGCGCCTGGCTCGACAAAGCCGACTGTAAACGGCTCGGTCGGAGATGCCCAAAACCCTGCTGATCTGCTCGTGGGTCAGGCCGCTAAAGTAACGCAACACCACAATTTCCCTGGCGCTTGCCGACAATCGGTGCATGGCTTGCCGCACTAGCCTCGCACGATCCTCGCGGGACTCTGCGTCAGCATCGGCTTGATTAGCTGTTGACAGCAAATTTTCCGGCAAGCCGCTTTGTGACTTCCACTTCATTAGACGACATGCCACCTTGCGACAGATCGCGTTGAGCCAGTGAGCGAACTTGTCGCCTCGTCGGAGGCGTCTCAAATCTCGGCACGCAATAGCAAATGCCTCTTGAGCAGCATCCTCGGCCAAGTGCCGATCTGACAACGTGGAATAGGCGATGCCGACCGCCGCGGGATAATATCGGCGGTATAGTTCTACAAAACTCTCGGCATCGCCTTCCCGTGCGGCGGCCACCAATTGACCGTCCGGACGTTCCCGCATTGTCAAAATCGTACCTCCGCGTCAGAAGTCGCTCACTGGTTTCTATAGATAAGTGCGTCGAGACTGCAAAAGTGCTCGCGAAAAATCCCTTATAACCAAAAATTTGCAAAACAATCCAGATGGGGTCCCCACCAACCATCACAACCGCCCCCGGATGCAGCGGCAAGACGGATGCTCGACAGCGGCGGACCAGTGGCAATGTTTGACCCCTGTTTTCTGAGGTGCTCCCCCCAACCTTGGTCTAGTTGGAAGGTTAACTAATAGGGTTTTAGAGGGCCGGGCGAGCAGGCGCTCTGCTTGGTCGCCCTAAAGATGGCCGCCGAGCGGATGGCCCCGATACCGCACTGAGGACGGAGATTCGGCCCGTTCACTCTCCGAACGCCAGCCGCGCGATCTTTGGGTGCACGAGCCGTTCGAAATCCTTGAACGGGAGCCGGAGCAGCTCGGTGTGCGAGCCGGCGTTGAAGACAATCTCCTCGTCGGCCGTCAGCAACGTCGAAACGTACACCTCCATGTCGAACAGATTGCCGAACGGCGGCATCGCTCCGACTTCGCAACCGGGAAACATGTCCCGAAACGCTTGCTCGCTGGCAAGCTGGACTTTCTGCGCGCCCGACGCCTCGACGAGCAGATCGAAGCTGATTTTGCGCGAGGCCGGCAACACCGCCATCGCCAGTCGACCGTCCAACGTGACCATGACCGTTTTGGCCAGTTCCCGACCGCGGACGTGGGCCGCCGCCGCGATTTCCTGCGCCGTGTAGGCCGGCGAGTGGTTGATCGTCACGTACCGGACCTGCTGGCCGTCGAGATATTCTTTCAGTTTTCGGAGCGGCAGGATTTGACTCCTTCCTGAGTCAGGCCATCGTCGGCGGCCTGGTTCCCCCCAACCTATTGGCAGCCCACCTCATTACAACTGTACGCCCGACCGATCCGCCGGTCACGTCCGGTCGTAATTTTCGCACAACGCCCCCTCAATCTAGTTATTCACATCGCTCTTGCCCAAACTCGGGCGTCTCTTTATACTCCGCGCCTGGATTTCTGTTTTTTGGCGGCAACGTCGGCAAGGAGGCTGGCTATGTTGCGGCAATTTGGTTGGGCCACGCTGGTCCTGCTTGGGACGGTCGGGACACTTTGCGCCCAGAGTTCCATGACGACGGACGAACGGATCGCCGCGTGGCGCAAGTCGAGCGGTTTGTCGCAAGAGAAAAATCCCGTGCAACAGGCCTCGGCCCTCGAACCGATCGAGTCGAAAGCCGCATCGCCCGCCCGATTCCGCGACGGCAGCGCCGCGCTGCCCAACGACGCCGGCCAAATCTGGCGCGAATACGACATCAGCGCCTACACGACCCGCGTCACCACGACCAAGCGGCCCGAACAAGCGATCGTCGATTGGATCCTGCGCGAGACCGGCTACGAGGCGTGGCACAGCGAGCCGCTGGGCATTTTGAGCGCCAGCCCTCGCACGCTGCGCGTCTATCACACCCCGCAAATGCAAAACGTCGTGGCCGACTTGGTCGACCGGTTCGTCAGCAGCGAGGCCGCCACGTACACGTTCTCGCTGCGCGTGGTGACGCTCGACAACCCCAATTGGCGTTCGTCGGCCCAACGGCTGTTGAAATCCGTGCCGGTGCAAACGCCCGGCGCCAGCGCCTGGGTGCTGGCCAAAGAGGACGCCGCCATGTTGACCGGCCAGTTGCGACGCCGCAGCGACTATCGCGAACACAGCTCGCCGTATCTGATGGTCAACAACGGCCAATCGACGCTGGTCTCGATGATGCGCGGGCGGCCCTACGTGCGCGACGTTCTGCTGCGGCCCGACGGACCGCTCGGCTATGAACCGTCGCAAGGCCAGGTGGACGAAGGGTTCAATCTGGATTTCAGCCCGCTGCTGTCGGCCAACCGCCGGATGATCGACGCGGTCGTCCGCTGCGACGTCGACCAGATCGAAAAAATGATTCCCGTGTTGATGGACGTGCCGACGCGCGAGTCGCCGCATCAACGCACGAAGATCGAAGCGCCCCAGTTCACCCACTACCGCTTCTGCGAACGTTTTCGTTGGCCGATCGACCAGGTCTTGCTGGTCGGCATGGGCATGGTCGCGTTGCCGATGCCCGTCGACGGCGGTTCGCCGCTGGTGCCGGGCCTTCCGCTGCCGATCGGATCCACGCCGGCCCGCGCCGATCTGCTGGTGTTCGTCGAATGCAAAGGCGACTCGACACCGATGGCCAACGGTCCGTCCGGCGCCGCCCCGCGAACGTCACAGCGAGAAATCAAAAACTATCGAGGACGGTATTAAACCAAATGAAACTGGACGCGATCAATGAGCGGCGCTCAACTCTTGAAAAACCTCTTCGACCACGTCGGCGTCGATGCGTTTGAGTTCCTGGCCCGCCCCGGCTACCAGCGCCAGATCGGCCAGTTGCGCCGCGCGACGCGGAATCCCATGTGAAAGTTCGTGCAGTCGAGCGACCCCCGACTCGGCGAACACCGGCGACTTGCGGCCCGCCTTGGCCAACGACGTCGTTAGATATTTTTTCAAATCGGCCGAATCCCACGGCTCCAACTCGATCCGCAAATCCACCCGATCGAGCAGCCAAGGATCCAATCGCGCAACGCCCTCGTTGCGACCGGCCAAAACAATGGTCAGCCGCGCGTCGGGCGAAGGATCGAATCGGACCAGCCGCATCACCTGACGCATCACGTCCGGCTCGGCCTGATCGACATCGTCCAACAACACCACGGCGCCGAGCCGCTGATACCGATACTCGCAGAGCCGATCGCCGACCGTCCGCCACAACGCCGCCAGCGATCGGGTCGGGTTCAACGCCACGTGCCAATCGGACGCCAATCGCCAAAGCAACTCCGCCGGCTCGACGCCCAGCAGGCTCAATTTCGCCGTCCCAAACCCCTCGCGCCGCAGTTGCTCGCAAAACACCTCCAGCAGCAGCGACTTGCCGCTGCCCGACGGGCCCACCAACACGCCCAGCCGACGCCGTTGCTCGACAAGAAAATGCAGCCGGGCCAACGCCTCGTCGTGCGTCGGACTCTGATAAAAGAATTTCGGATCGAGCATCCCCATGAAGGGCGAGTCTGAAATGCCCCAATGTTCCTGGTACATGACGCCTCCCGAGGCAGTATTTCCCGTATATCCGTTCTTGTCGGTACAATCGGACAGAAAACTTGAGCCGTCGCCAGGTCGTGCGATCGGCCCCGTCAAGAAAAAATCCCCCCCCGTCCGTCCCTGTCGCCACACGATTGCAATCGCTAAACTGAAACCTCCAATCCCCCGTCCCTAACCTCCCGTCCCCATTCATGGCCGATCGCTATTTCGTCGACGAACCCATTTCGCCCGGCCACGTGACGCTCGCCGGTCCCGAGGCCCATCATTTGATCCACGTGATGCGCGCCGCGCCGGGCATGGCGGTCGTGTTGTTCGACGGCTCGGGCGCCGAGTTTCCGGCCACGGTCGAACGAGTCGGCCGCAATGAGGTCGAACTGCTGGCCGGCGAGCGACATCCGGTCGATCGTGAATTGCCGATGGACGTAACGTTGGCCGTCGCGCTGCCGAAGGGCGACCGCCAACGATGGCTGATTGAAAAAGCGGTCGAGCTGGGCGTGACGCGGATCGTGCCGCTGCACACTCAGCGCGGCGTCGCTCAGCCCGTCGAACAAGCGATCGCACGACTTCGACGCGCGGTCGTCGAGGCGTCCAAACAGTGCGGGCGCAATCGGCTGATGTCGATCGAGTCGCCGCGCGATTGGACCGAACTGATCGAAACAACCGCCGACGCGCCCTGCCGGCTGCTGGCCCAGCCCGAGGGTTTCCATCGCGGCCCGCATTTGCCGCTGCCCGACCAACGACCGGAGCGCGTGTGGCTGGCCATCGGGCCCGAGGGCGGACTGACCGGTCAAGAGGTGTCCGCGGCCGTGCTGGTCGGCTGGCACACGGTCGACCTGGGCCCGCGAATTCTCCGGGTTGAAACCGCCGCGCTAATGCTGGCCGCCATGGTCGTCTCGTTTCCCTACGCCGCCCCGTAGTCTCCGCTCGCTCGTCCGAAGAGGCGCGGATCACAAAACGAAAAAAGGCGATGCGGTGCGCTACCTGCCGCGCGACAGTTTGCCGTGTTCGAGCCTTGCCATGCCCGCCGCGCCGATGTAGCCGGCGTCGCCGCCGAGCGTGGCGAAATCGATCACGGTCCGCGCGGCCAACATCGGAAACGCCCGGCGATTGACTTCCTGTTTGACCCAGCCCAAAAAGCGAAGTCCCAAGGTTGTGTCATGTCCGCCGAATGTCATGGCCCCGCCCAACAATACGCCGCTGGGGTCGATCGTGTGCATCAGATTGACGATGCCCACCGCCAAAAATCGCGCCGTCTCGGCGATCAACTGCAACGACATCGCGTCACCGGCTTCGGCCTCCTCGGCCAGCAGTTTCGGCGTCAAGGGGCATCCCTCGGCCACCCGCCGACGAAGCGAACTGGGCCGCTCCGACTCCAACGCCTCGCTCATCCGATGAATGACCGCCGTCGCGCTGGCATACGCCTCCAAATGTCCTCGCTGTCCGCAGCCGCACATTCGGGCGTCGTCGGCATAGTCGATCACCATGTGACCGCATTCCGCGCCGTGCCCATTGACGCCCTCGATCACCGTGTCGTCCACAATGATGCCGCAGCCGATGCCCGTGCCCAAGGTGAGAAACACCATGCTCCGAAAGTCTCGGCCCGAACCGATCCAAAACTCGCCATACGCGGCGGCGTTCGCATCGTTGACCAGCGTGACCGGCAGTCCGCAATGGGCGGACACCCACTCACGAAGGGGAAACATTTCCCAACCTTTTAAGTTGACCGGCTTAACCAAGATGCCCGACGCCGTGTCCAAGATGCCGGCCGACCCAAGCCCAACCCGCGCGATGGCCGCCGGCTGCAAGTCTGCGTCGGCAATCGCCTTCAGCACGGCCTGACCGATTCGTTGCGACGCGGCCTCCGGCCCCTTGGCGGCCTCGGTGGGAATGGAAAGCCAAGACAACGGGCGGCCCAAATTGTCGATCACGCCGACTTTGGCCCCGGTTCCGCCAAGGTCGACGCCCACGAAGAACGGCCACTGGGCCTCGCGCATCGGAATGAACTGTCGCGTCTGCGTCATGGGCATTGGCTCCCTTCCGTCATTGGAACAATTTATCGTACCCTCCGGCGGTGGCACGTTCAACTATTTTTCGCACCGAAGCAGCCTTTTGTCGCATAGAAAAAGCCGTCTTTCTCGGCAAAAATCGGGAAATCCACGAAATTTGCGCTTGTGTCGAATGGCCGCGACGGCGACAATGCCGCCTCCTCGGAAATTTCCGAACGGCACTACTTCTTGTTTTCGCAGGCGAAATGGAATTCGCCTCCCACATTTTGGAGGGATCCAATGGTCTCCATGCAAGTGGCCCTGGCGGCCCTGATGCTTTCGGGCGCCGGACAGACCGTGCTGTTGGATTTTTACGGCGATCATTGCGGACCGTGTCGGGCCATGCAGCCGACCGTGCAGGCGTTGGTCGACGCCGGATATCCGGTGCAACGCATCAACGTCGAAAAAAGTCAAAACCAAGCGCTCGTGTCGAAATATCGCATCGGACCGATCCCGTGCTTCGTCATGGTCGTCGACGGCCAAGAGGTGGATCGCGTGATCGGCGGCACCACCTACAGCCGGCTCGAACGGATGTGCAAGACGGGAACGTCGGCCGTCGCGCAGGCGTCCGCCATCGCGCAGAACACGCAAAACTCGCCCGTGCAGCCCGCCTCGTTCAACGCCCCAATGCCCAACGCGCAGCAACCTTTGCCGACGACGCCCGCCTCGCCGGTCGACGCCGCCGCGTTGGCCGCCAGCGTGCGCATCCGCGTTGAAGACCCCGACGGTCACTCGTGCGGCTCGGGCACGATCATCGACGCCCGCGACGGCCAAGCCCTGATTCTCACTTGCGGCCACATTTTCCGCGACTCGAAAGGCCAAGGCCGGATCGAGGTCGATCTGTTCGGACCCAACGGCCCGCAACAGGCGGTCGGACGATTGGTTTCCTACAGCGTGCCCGACCTGAACGGCGCGGAAGGCAACGCGAAGCCCGACCTGGGCCTGATCGCCATCCAAACGCCCGGTCCCGTCACCGCGGCCCGCGTCGCACCGCCGAGCTATCGGGTGCAGCCGGGCATACCGGTCGTGAGCGTCGGTTGCAACAACGGCCAAACGCCCAGCGTGCAACACAGTCAAGTGACCTCATTGAACAAATTCGTCGGCGCGCCCAACGTCCAAGTGGCCGGCCAACCGGTCGAAGGGCGCAGCGGCGGCGGACTGTTTTCCAACGAAGGCTACATGATCGGCGTCTGCAACGCGGCCGATCCGGGCGATAAAGAAGGACTGTTCGCCGCGTTGGGTTCCATCTACGCCGAACTGGATCAACGCCAATTGGAGTTCGTCTACAAGTCGGGCGAGAATTCGACGCAGGCCGCGCCGCCGGCGTCACTGGCCGCTGTGACGCCTCCGCCGATGCCGCTGACAATGCCGAAGTCGATGCCCAACGTGTCCGAGCCGCTCGCCATGGCGTCCATGACGTCGGCCGCCGGACCGGCCGGTTTGCGTCCGCAAGAGCAAGCCGCCCTGGACGAGATCCGCCGCCGCGTCAAAGAGGGCGCGGACGTGACCATCGTGATTCATCCGCGCAACAATCCCGACGCGAAAAGCGAAGTGCTGATGCTCGATCGCGCCTCGCGCGAGTTCCTCCAACAACTTCCGGTCGGCGCTCGCTCGAAAGACCGGCTCTGTCCCACGTCGCTCGAATTGCCGAAACCGCGCCGCGTGCTGCTGGAATGGAGCAAAACGAACCAGCCCGCAAGCGAAACCGATCCCACGCACGGCTGAGCGTTTCTGGGTGAAAAATGGCGGACAAGCAGGTCGCTCACAGTTCTTCGCCCGTCAGCTTGTCGTAAAAATCGACGTAGCGGTCCCGGGTGTCGCCGGTCCGCGCGGCGATCGCGGTGCGCGGATGTTGATTCAACTGGCCCGTGATGACGTACTGCGCATACGGCCCCCACTCGACCGTCCGGCTCAACGGCAGCAACTGCTCTTCGACGACCTGATAGACCGGCCGGATGCGAAACTTCGGATTGCGTAGGAACCCGATCAACAATTCCATCGAGCAATTGCCGGCGCCGCGTCCCAACCCGGCCATCGAGGCGTCGGCCCGCTCGGCCCCGTGAATGATCGCCTCGATCGTGTTGGCAAACGCCAACTGCTGGTTGTTGTGCGCGTGGATGCCCACTTCCTTGCCGGTGGCCTTGCCAAACTCCAGATATTTTTTGACCAACCGCTCGACCTGCTCGGCGTACATCGAGCCGTAGCTGTCGACCACGACCAACGTGCTGGCCGGCGTCTGCGCGATCACCTCCAACACCTGGTCCATTTCCGTGTCGGTGACGGTCGACGCGGCCATCAGATTGGCCGACACCTCGTAGCCCTTGTCGGCGGCGTCGCGGATCATGTCGACGGCCTCGGGCACTTGGTTGGCGTAAAACGCCACGCGGATCATGTCGAGCACGCTGTCGCGCTTCGGCAGGATGTCGGTCCGCCAATCGGACTTCGCGGCGTCGGCCATCGCGGCTAGTTTCAACGGCGTCGGATTGTCGCCCACGATGCGTCGGATGTCGTCCTCGTCGCAAAACTTCCACGCGCCGTGCTTGTCGCGCGCGAAAAGTTTCTTCGACGCCTTGTAGCCGACCTCCATGTAGTCGATGCCCGCCGCCACGCAAGCGTCGTACACCGCCCGAACGAATCCGTCCTCAAAAGCGTGACTGTTGATCAACCCGCCGTCGCGGATCGTGCAATCCAAAACCTTCAAGTTCGGACGATACGTAATCCAAGGAGCGCTCATCGACGATTCTCCAACAGCGCGGGAACGGCCTTTTTTCTCAACCAAAAAGTGTACCTTATCCAACCCCGAAAGACAAATGCCGCCGTCGCCGGTGCGTGACCAGCGTTCTGGGCTGCGTTAAGTCGTGGCGTAGCGGGCATTTGGCCAGACTTGACGCCATTGGCCGTTTCTGTCCAGTGAATCCAGGGCCGCCACAGCCGTGGCGTTGGGCCGATC
>JBDKTJ010000169.1:0-24607 GCA_039698075.1 Thermoguttaceae bacterium
TTTTTGGCATTCAACCGACCTTAGCCACTTGATATAATCACGACTTTCCAGAAAAATCATTTCAACTGGGTTTCAACCCGGTCTTGAAAACCGACATTTCACACCACAATTTCGAGGGGAAACGGCGATTGGTCCGCATCCCCTCGTCCTTCGGCGTTGCAGCAGGAGCAAGAAACGATGCCCCAAGAGCAAAGTCCCGCCATGATCGAAGCCGTCGGGCTTTCCAAGTATTATGGCGATTTCGCCGCCATCCAAGACGTCTCGTTCGCAATTCCTCAAGGCGAGGTCGTGGCGTTCTTGGGTCCCAATGGCGCCGGCAAAAGCACGACGATGAAAGTCCTGACGGGCTACTTGGCCCCTTCGGCGGGCGTGGCTCGCATCGCCGGGCACGACATGGCGACCGACCGGCTCGCCGGTTCCGCCCGATTGGGCTATCTGCCCGAAAACGGCCCCCTGTATGCCGACATGACGCCGCGCAGCCTGCTGAACTTTTTTGCCCACGCCCGCGGACTCAACGGCTCGCGCCGCCGCGAGCGCATCGCCGAGGTGGTCGAGTTGTGCTCGCTAGGCAGCGTGATCGGCAAGCCAATCGGAAAACTGTCGCGCGGCTATCGCCAACGCGTCGGCATGGCGCAGGTGCTTCTGCACGAGCCCGACGTGTTGATTCTCGACGAGCCGACCGCCGGCCTGGACCCCAATCAAATCCATGAAGTTCGAGAAACGATCCGCAAGCTGGGTCAAAGCAAAACGGTGTTGTTGTCCACCCACATCTTGCAGGAAGTCGAAGCGATGGCCGGCCGCGTGTTGTTCATCAACGAAGGACGGCTGGTTTTCGACGGACCCATTCATGAACTGACCAAAGACGGTCGCCCGCTCGAAGAACGCTTCCGCGAGTTGACCGTCGCCTAGCCGCGACGTTTTTTTCACAATAAAACTAGCCCCCCAGTCCCTACTAAAATGAACCTTCACGTTCTTTGGGCCGTTTTTCGGCGGAACTTCGTCGGATATTTCGCCAATCCGACGGGCTATTTGTTCATCTGCTTGTTCGTCTTTTTGGGCGCCTACGCGGCGTTTTGGGTGCCCGATTTCTTCGGCAACAATCTGGCCAACCTGGACCAACTAAGCCTTTGGTTCCCGTTCATCATGCTCGTCTTTATCCCGACGATCACGATGGGCATTTGGGCCGAGGAACGCAAACAGGGGACCGATGAACTGCTGCTGACCATTCCTGCGACCGATTTCGACGTCGTCTTGGGCAAGTATCTCGCCGCCGTGGGAATTTTCACCGTCTCGCTTCTGTTCTCGCTCTGCTGCAACTACCTGGTGCTGAACAACCTGGCAAGCGACGAGGCGGGGATCATCTGGTCGCCGCGGCTCGACCTCGGCTTGTTCTTGGGCACCTACGCCGGCTACTGGTTGGTCGGCTTGGCCATGCTGGCCGTCGGCGTCATTGCTTCGTTCTTGACGAGCAACATCACGATCGGCTTCGTGCTGGGCGTGCTGTTCAACATGCCGCTGGTGTATCTGGGCTCCCTCGACGCGATCTTTGGCAGCGTCGACCGCGTGACGGTTCAATCGCTGAAAGACTGGAGCATCGCCGAGCGGTTTTCCGACTTCAGCCACGGCGTGTTGACGTTGTCCTCCGTGGTTTATTTCGCCACGATTCTGGTCGTCATGCTTTACATCAGCATGACGTTGATCGGGCGTCGTCATTGGTTTTGCGGTCCGAACCGCTGGCTCCAGGCCGGCCACTACGCCGTGCGGGCGATTGCCATGGCGGCCATCGGCGGCGGCGCGGTCTTCTTGCTCCAGCAACACGATCTCCGCGGAGATGTCAGCAGCGCGAAGCTCAGCTCGCTGTCGCCGCAGACCCGCGAGCTAATCAAAAGTCTGAAGGTGGACCGCCCGGTCAAAATCGAGGCCTTCGTCAGTCCCGTCGTGCCGGAGAGCTACGTCCAAACGCGATTGAACCTGTTGAGCACGCTGCGCGAGATTCAAGCCCTGGGCGGCGACAAGGTCAAGGTGCAGATTCACGACACGACGCGCTACAGCCCCGAAGCCGCGTTGGCCGCCAAACGCTACGGCATCGAGCCTCGTTCGGTCGATACGTTCAACCACGGAGCGATCTCCCGCGATTTCATTTTCCTGAACGTCGCCGTTCGTTGCGGACTTCAAAGAACGCCGCCGGTGTTCGTCGACCGGGGCATCCCCGCCGAATACGAGTTGGTCCGCTCGATCATGACCGTCAGCCAGCAACAACGCAAAAAACTGGGTATTCTGCAGACCGACGCCCAACTGTACGGCAGCTTCAACATGCAGACCATGTCCCCGACGCCCAACTGGCCGATCGTCGACGAGTTGGAAAAGCAGTATGAAGTGGTCAAGGTCGACCCGAGCAAGCCGATCACCAAGAAGTTTGACGTCCTGCTGGCCATTCAGCCGTCGTCGTTGGGACCGCAAGAGATGGACCATTTCGTCGCGGCGGTGGCGGCCGGTCAGCCGACGGCGATTTTCGAGGACCCGGCGCCGATGTTCGGTTCCGGCGCGCCCGCCACAAGCCAGCCGCGTCAATCGCCCGGCGGCGCGAATCCCATGATGATGCAGATGCAGCAAGCGCCGCCCAAGGGCGATATCACCAAGCTGTGGAATCTGCTCGGCGTCTCGTTCGACGATCAACAAGTGATCTGGCAGGACTACAATCCCTATCCCAAAATCACCGACTTTACGCGCGACAAGGAGTTCGTCTTCGTCGACCCCGGCAGCGGCGCCAAGGACGCGCTGAGCGACCGCGACCCGATCAGTTCCGGCCTGCAACAAATCTGGTTCCCGTTCCCCGGTTCACTCTCGAAGCTGAACACCTCGACGTTGAACTTCACGCCGCTGGCTCGGACGGGCGACAAGACCGGCACGGTCCGATTCGGCGAGTTGATGCAAATGACGCCCTTCGGTCCGCGAGGCGGGTTGAATCCCAATCGGCGTTGGATTCCGACCAGCGTGTCTTACATCCTAGCGGCCCACATCGAAGGCAAAGTCGACGTTCCCGAGGCCGACGAAGTCGCGAAGAGCGCAAAGGGCGAGCAAGGCGAAAAGAAACCGCGGACGGGCTTTGTGAACGTCGTGCTGGTGTCCGATTTGGACATGCTTTCGCCGGCCTTCTTCCAACTTCGCGAGCGCGGTGGAATGCCGGAACTTGGCATCAACTTCCGATCCGACAACGTCACGTTCGTGCTCAACACCTTGGACGAATTGGCCGGCGACCAGCGGTTCGTCGACATCCGCAAACGCCATCCGATGCATCGCACCCTGATGCGCATCGAAGAACGGACCAAAGAGGCCCGCCAAAAAGCGGCCGGGGCTCGCGACCAATTCAATCAGGAGTTCAAGGCCGAGGAAGACAAACAGGAACAAGCCATCCTCGACAAGATCGCCGAGTTGAAAAAAGAAAAGAACATCGATCCGCAGGAATTGCTCATCCGCGTGAGCATGATGCAGCAAGACCTCGAACGCGAGCGGCAATCGAAGCTCGAACAGCTTCGCGACCAAAAAGACCGAAAAGTCAATCAGATCGAAGCCGATCTGGATTTGAAGGTCCGCAAGGTGCGGGACCAGTACAAGATGTGGGCGGTGTTGTTGCCGCCGATTCCGCCGCTGATCGTGGCCGTGATCGTCTTCTTCACGCGCCGGGCCCGAGAACGCGAAGGCGTCTCTCGCTCCCGCCTCCGTTAACAAGAACCGACAACCGTCTGACCGCTGATAACTGCCTACCGACAACTGACAACTAAAATCGTCCCATGAACGAAAACGCTAAAACGCTGACTTTTGTGATCGCGGCCGTCGTGGTGGTCGTTGCGGCCTTTTTCGGCCGGCCTTCGTCGTCAACCTCCGGAACCGAAGATTACCGCAACCAGTCGCTGTATCCCGACTTCAAAAACCCGTTGAGCGTCACCAATCTCGAAATCGTCGAGTTCGACGACCAGCGCGGCGAAGTCATCCCCTTCCATGTGGCGCAGGCCGACGTGAAAGGCAAACTGCGTTGGTCGATCCCCTCGCACGACAACTACCCGGCCGACGCCAAAGACCAGGTGGCTTCCGCGGCCACGGGCCTGATGGGCCTCAAGGTCATCGAAATGGTCAGCGAAAACCAAGGCGATCAGCGCACCTACGGCGTCGTCGATCCCGACCCGCAAGTGCTGAAGGTTGGCGCGACCGGCGTCGGTACGAAGGTCGTCATGCGAGACAAGGACGGCAAGGAACTGCTCGCGTTGATCGTCGGCCACGAAGTGCCCGATCGACCCGAATTGCGATACGTCCGCAAGGTCGGCCAGGACCAGATTTTCGTCGTCCAAGCCAAGACCGACAAGCTGTCGACCAAGTTCGAAGACTGGATCGAACGCAATCTGCTCGGCATCAACAGTCTCGACATCCACAAATTGTGGATCCGCGACCATTCCGTCGACCAGCTCAATTCCGCATTGATCCAACGCGGCGAGACCGTCGTCGAATACAACGACGCCGCCGAGCCGAAGTGGAAACTCGCCGAGGATCGGAAGTTCAAGAACGATCCCCAACAACCGGGCCAAGGCCGCTGGACGACGGTCAAACTGGCCGACGACAAGCAACTCAACGCCGCGAAACTCGACGAGCTGAAAACCGCCCTGGACGATCTGAAAATCGTCGACGTGGCCCGCAAGCCCGCCGGACTGAGCGCCGATCTGAAAGCGGCCGCCGATTTCACCGCGCAACAGGATGCCGCCGAGTCGCTGGCTCGCAAGGGATTTTGGGTCGCCGAGTTGACTAAAGGCCATCCGGAACTGTTTTCCAACGACGGCGAGATCCGGATCGTCATGAAGGACGGCGTTGTCTACGTCTTGCGATTCGGCGAAATCGCCGGCGCCGGCGCTGCGAAAAAAGACGACAAAGCTCACAAGGACCCTGCGAAGAACGCCGACAACAAGAAGAAAGACGGCGGCTTGAATCGCTATCTGTTCGTCATGGCCGAGTTCGACCCCGCCGTGATTCCGAAGCCGCAACTTGAACCGCTGCCTGAAGCTAAAAAGGAAGCGGTGAAAAAGGAATCCGACAAAAAATCAGATAAAAAAGCCGGCGACAAAAAAGACGACAAGAAGACCGACGATGCAAAGGCCTTGCAAACGCAACGTGAGGCGATTGAAAAGGAAGACAAGCGAAAACAAGAGGAATACGACCGGAAAGTTGCCGAGAGCAAGAAACGAGTCGCTGGCTTGAATGCCCGATTCGCCGACTGGTACTACATCATCTCCGACGACGTGTACCATAAGATTCACTTGGGCCACGGCGAACTATTCCAAAAGAAAGAAAAGCCCAAGTCGGACGACGCAAAAAGCGCGAAGAAAGGCCTGCACGCCGGCCACGATCACGGCGACAAATAGCTGCGGCCGCCACCCTGTTTTGAGGACAGGGCACTGTCATTTCGTCTTTCACGAAAGTTCAGCCCGAACTCAAACGAAGTACGTGGGCTCGACAATCCGCGTGCCTCGCCGCACTTTCGCGGCCAACTGCTCGGCGTCCAACGCGAACAACGGACTGATCTCCACCACCGTCCGATCGTCCACCTCCGCGCCGACCTGTCGAAGCCAATCGCGGGCCAACGCCGCCATTTGACGCCGAACCGCCTCGGGCGTGTCCTGGCTCACACCGGGAGCATTCTTCAGCGGGGCAAACGCCCTCGCCGGATCGACCTCGACCACCACGGCGTTTCGAGCATCAGGCATCAGGTCGAAAATGAACCGCTCGAACTTGATCGCGTTCGGCGAGATCGGCTCGACGCGGCGGCCTGTGGCGTCCGTATACGTCGCTTTTTTTCGTGCGATGTGGAATGGCAGCCCGTCGGCGCTTTGGGCCAGTCGGGCCAACAACTCGACATCCATCACGTGAACCGCGATGCTGCCGGCCCAAATGGCCAACGAGCCATCGGCGTTGCGTCGCCGCGCGCACTCGTCCGGCAAATCGCTGTATTCGATGACCAGGCGTCGGCCGTCCACCTCGACCACATTGCCCACCCGTTCCAACGGATCGCGTTTGGCGATCACCTGCGTCGAAAACTCCGACTCCGCCAACAAGTGATACCCGACAAACTCCTGGCCGCAAATGTCGACCAGCGGGTTGTCGACCTGAAGATAAAACAGATGGCGAATGCCGCGTCGCCGAACGTCGGCCAGTGCGCCCGAACGATCAAAGGCGGCCAACATGCCCCCGTGTCCGTCCGGGCTGACGGCCATGCGATCCGGCGCATCCAACAGCACGCGGCCGGTTTCGGCGTCCACGGCCGGCATCGTGCCCTGGCAAAACACGGCAAACTGATCGGCTGGCAGGCCAAACCGATCGTGCGCGTCGAACAATGCGACCGTCTCGTCGTGCGTCGCGGGACTCGTCATCACGTACAGCGGGATCGTCGCGCCGTAGCGTCGCGAGGCGGCGATGATTTTTTCGACGTGAATTTGAAAAAGCGTCTTGTTCGAAATCGGCCCGATCGGAAACATGCCCTTCGGATGCTCGAAGCCAAGCCGGGTGCCTTGCCCGCCGGCAACTACAATCACGGCAAACCGTCCCGCTCGAAGCTCGTCGACCGCGCGACGTCTGGCTTGCTCGGAGGTGAAACGGTTTTTCGCCGCGTCCAATCGAAACCCCGGCGGAGCAACCGCCCGCTCGGCCAATCGGCGAATGTCGACCTGCCGGTTTCGACCGTCGAACCATCGGGCAAGCTGCGCGAAATCAACCGCCTCGATTTGCCGGGTGAGCGACTGCTGCTGTTCCGGGCCAAGGCGGTCCCAAAACGCCAACAAGTGCTCTTGGCCGTAAGGTTTGAGAAGGTCGAGCAATCGGTCTTTCGTCATGGCAGTCATTCAGAAGGTTTCGCCGATTCTTCCGGCATCTCCGCTCGCTGCAAAAGCGTAACGCGGGGTGCAACGCGGCAAGCAATTTTCACCTTTTCCCGCTCCTCGCCGATTTCGGCCAGCACGGCCACGGAGGTTTTGATCTCTTCCCGCAGCATCTCCATGTCAACCGTCGACATGCAAAACTTTTCAGCCTCCCGCTTTTTTGCGTCAACTTCGGCGTGCAACTGGGCTTCTTGTCTTGCCACCACGTCGACAGCCGTTTCGGCTTTTTTGAGGTCCTTCCTCAGTGCATCGCGCTCCGATTCTTTGGCATCCGCCAACGCGGCCTTCTGCAAATCCAGCTCGTGTTTCAGTCGAACCAACTCCAACTGGACCTTAATCAACTCTTGACGATAAACCGTCAATTCCTCCATCGCCAATCGCTGTTTTATCGTCAGCGTTTTAGAGTCCGACGTCCCCAGTTGCTCGGCCAGCTTTTTCAAATTCTTTCGTCGGCCGCGAACCTCTGTTTCCTTCTCCACGTAAACGCGATCCAGTTCGCTAAGCCGCTGTCGTTTTTGAGCCTGTTCCGCGTTGACGACTTCCGCCAAATAGGCATCCGTCACGGCGCGGGCCAGCGCGACGGCCTCACGAGGATCACTTTGGGTGACGCTAATGGTCATGATTTCCGAATTGTCCGGTGATTTCACCTCGATATGCCGATCGAGCCATTTCACGGCGTCGCCCCGTCGGCCCGCTTGCTGAACCGACGGCAGTCTCGCCACCTCTGGTTTTCTCAACGCCGCCAACAACACGAATCGCGAGGTCACAAGCTGCCGCTGCGTGTTTTTGTAAATCGTATACCTCTCGTCGGAGGACTGCCGTGGTTGGCCCACCATCGCAGGTTCCTCAATCCCAACACGAAGCGTCGCGGTGGCCGTGTACGTACTCCCCGAACAGCCGGCCAACATCGCCATCCACGCCCAACAAACCATCGTCGATCGAGTAGTCATCCGTCACCCCCTCAGGATAAAAAGACGACATCGCCTCCCACGGCCGGCCATTGTACGCCTACAGAACGGGGGGCGTCAATCCGCTCTTGCCAAATCGCCCCTCGATCGGCAACAATGAGACGCACTTGCTTTTACGAAAGGAAAATCATGCGTTTTCAACGAATCCTCTTTCTCTTGGGGTCGCTCGCCGTCACGTCCGTCGCCATGGCCGATGAGGGCATGTGGCTGTTCAATAATCCGCCGCTGAAATTATTGAAAGAGCGGCACGGCTTCGAGCCCGACGCCCAATGGTTCGCCCATTTGCAGCACGCGGCCGTTCGGATGAACAACGGCGGCTCAGGCTCGCTGGTTTCGCCGGACGGATTGGTGATGACCAATCATCACGTCGGCGCCGACGCCCTGCAAAAACTCAGCACGAAACAGCGCGACCTGATGCGGTCGAGTTTTTACGCCAAAACCCGCCAAGAGGAATTGAAATGCCCCGACTCGGAGTTGAACGTGCTGGTGAGCATCGAGGACGTCACGCAGCGCGTCAACGCCGCGGTGACGGCGCCGGCCGGTTCGCCCGAGGCCGAACGTCAACGCCGCGCGGTGATGAATCAAATCGAGAAGCAGTCGACCGACGAGACCGGGCTGCGCAGCGACGTGGTGACGCTCTATCAAGGCGGCATGTACCAGTTGTATCGCTACAAAAAATACACGGACGTCCGACTCGTGTTCGCGCCGGAGCAGGACATCGCGTTTTTCGGCGGCGATCCGGACAATTTTGAGTATCCCCGCTACGATCTCGACATCTGTTTCTTCCGCGTGTATGAAAACGGCCGCCCTGCCCACACGCCGCAATTTTTGAGCTGGAATCCGGCAAGCCTGAAGCTCGACGACCTGGTGTTTGTGGCGGGCAATCCCGGCAAAACGGACCGCCAAAACACGCTGCGACACCTGGAGTTTCTGCGCGACGTGTCGCTGCCGGTGTCGCTCACTTTGCTGCGTCGCCGCGAAGTCTTATTGACGGCGTTCAGCCAGCGGAGCGCCGAAAACGCCCGGCGGGCCAAAGACCTTTTGTTGATGTACCAAAATTCCCGCAAGGCCCGGCTCGGCGGACTCGATGGACTCCAAGACCCCGCCGTGATGGCTCGCAAGCGGGCGGAACAAGACGCGCTGCTCGGCGCCGCCGCCAAACGCCCTCCGTTGGGCGACGATTGCGCGACCGCCGTCCAGTCCATCGATCAATCGTTGAAAACGCTAGCGTCTATTCGCGTCGATTACGATTTGCTGGAACGCGGCCAAGCCTTTTACAGCGAGCTGTTCACGATCGCCCGGGCGTTGGTCCGACTGGCCGAAGAGACACCAAAGCCCAACGCCGACCGGTTGCGCGAGTACCGCGAGTCGAATCTGGAATCGTTACGTCAGGAGTTGTTCTCGCCGGCCCCGATCTACGCCGATCTGCAAACCGAATTGCTGGCCGATTCGCTGAGCATGTTGGTCGAGGAAAAAGGCGCGGCGAACGAACTGGTTCAACGGGTGTTGAACGGCAAATCACCGCGTCAACGGGCTGCCGAGTTGGTCGCCGGCACGCGATTGGCCGACGTGGCCGTGCGCCGACAGTTGGCCGACGGCGGACAGGCGGTGATCGACGCTTCCACCGACCCGATGATCCAATTGGCGCGGCAGGTGGACAAACCGGCCCGGACCGTTCGCACGCAATATGAACAACAAGGCGAAGAACCGATGCGGCAGGCTTACGCCAAGTTGGCCAACGCGCGGTTCGCATTGTTCGGCGCCGAGGCCTACCCTGACGCGACGTTCACGCTCCGTTTGGCGTTCGGATTAGTCAAAGGCTACCGGGAAAACGACCGGGATTTCCCCGCCTGGACGACTCTCGAAGGCGCGTACCGCCATGCGGCCGAGCACAACAACCAAGAGCCGTTCGCCCTGCCGCAGAGTTGGCTCGATCATAAAGGGTCGCTCCATTTGGCCACGCCGATGAACTTCGTCTGCACGGCCGACATCATCGGCGGCAACTCAGGCAGTCCCGTGGTCAATCGCGAGGGCCAGTTGGTCGGCATCATTTTCGACGGCAATTTGGCGTCGTTGGTTTGGGACTACGAATACACCGATCAGGTCGGTCGCGCCACGGCCGTTCATGGCAGCGCGATCCTCGAAGCGTTGCGGAACATTTATCAGGCCGGCCCGCTGGTCGACGAATTGACCGGCTCCAAGGCGAAATAGCAGGGCGTTTTCCGATTTCGACCCATTATAGAACGAAAAAGCCTTGGCCTCGGACGTTCCGTGTCGTAAACTGAAAGACAGTGGGGCGCAACCGAGAGGACCGCATCGTGAAGCTGCAATTCCTGGGCGGCGCCGGCCAAGTGACCGGCTCGCAATACTACCTCGAGGCCGACGGCGCCCGAGTGCTCGTCGACTGCGGAATGCACCAAGAGCGCGCGTACCTGGCCCGCAACTGGGACAAAAGTCCGCTGCCGCTCCGACAGCTCGACGCGATTCTCTTGACCCACGCCCACGTGGATCACTGCGGACTGGCGCCGAAACTGGTGCGTGAGGGCTTTCGCGGACCGATTTTGACCACCTTCGCCTCGGCCGATCTGGTCGAGTTGGTGCTGCGCGACGCCGCCGAGATTCAAGCGGAAGACGCCGCGTTCAAGAAGAAACGGCATCGCAAGGAAGGCCGTCGCGGGGCGTATCCGCCGGCGCCGCTTTTCACCATGCGCGACGTCGACCGCACGATCTCGCGGCTGCAATCGGTTCCCTACGATGAGCCGACTCGAATCAACGACCACGTCCACGCCGTGTTTCACGACGCCGGTCACATCCTAGGTTCCGCGATCGTCGAGCTTCGGGTCAGCGACCACGGCCAGCCGCAACGGTTGATTTTCACCGGCGACTTGGGCCAGCCCGGCAAGCCGATCGTCCGCAATCCGGCCGTTCTGACCGAGGCCGACTACATCGTAACGGAATCAACCTACGGCGACCGCACGCACGAAAACCATCACGGCCCGGTTGAAGCTCAGCTCGAAGCGGTCATCAACCGCACGGTCGCAGCCGGCGGAAAAGTGATCATCCCGATCTTCGCCATCGAGCGCGCTCAAGAGTTGATTTACCATTTGAAGCGACTGTTGGACTCGCAGCATATCGAGGAAGTGCCGATCTTCCTGGACAGCCCGATGGCCGCCGACGTGACCGAGGTGTTTCGACATCATCGCGAGTGTTTCGACGCCGACGCCGAGGAGATCGTGGCCGCCGGCGATTCGTTCTTGAAGTTCCCGTCGCTCCGCGTCGTCCGCGGCGTGGAAGAATCGAAATCCTTGAACGACCTAAAGGGTCCGGCGATCATCATGGCCACCTCGGGCATGTGCACGGCCGGCCGCATTAAACACCACTTGGCCCAACACATCGGCGACCCCACGTGCACGATCCTTTTCGTCGGCTATCAAGCCCAAGGCACGTTGGGCCGGCAGATTCTCGACGGCAACCCCGAGGTCCGCATCCACGGCATCCTGCGCGCGGTCCGCGCGCAAGTGGCGCAGATCCAAGGCATTTCCGGCCATGCCGACCGCGAGGGCCTTTTGAGTTGGCTCGGCCATTTCCAAAAGCCGCCCAAAACCCTGTTCGTCACCCACGGCGAACCCGAGTCCGCCGAGTCGCTGGCCCAATCGGTCCGCCAACGGTTCGGCTGGAACGTTTTGGTGCCCGAATATCGACAGACGGTCGAACTGTAACGCAGGGAAGGGGAGTCTTTTGGCAAGCGGCGGAAGGTCGAGAGGAGCCTATTTCTCTTTCTCTCGTCCCCACTTCATCCACAGCTCCACGTTCTCTCGATCGTCCTCGAATCCTTCCTCGTCTCGCATCCGTTCCAGAAGTCGCAACGCCCAGCCCCGATTGCCTTCCCGCAAGTGGCGAAAGACGGCGTTCCAATCGTACACGCGGGCGTAGGGCCGCCACGGATAGACCGACTTGTCGTGAAACCCTCGCATCGCCGTCTCGGGCGTGTCCCACCAGTCGCAAAACCACAGGGTCGGATCGGTCCGCATGTTTTGCGATTCGGCCCAAGGCAGGAACGTCCGCACGTAAAATGCACGAGTGCGTTGGGCGGCTTGAAGCTCCCGCTTGACGATTTCGCGCACGAACGCCCGTTTGGAAATCGTTCCCCGATCGGCCTCGTCGTTCAATCGGACGAACTCCGGCGCAAATGTGACATTGTGCAATTCAAAGACGGCGCCGGCCCAAAGTTCCTCGAACGATCGGGCGCGGCCCTGTTTCTCGCCTTCGGTGTAAAATGGTTCGATCTGAATCGCCGCGTGTTCGCCGTCCGACGGTGCGACGTGCTCGGCATCGGAATACAACGGCGACGTCGGGTCCCAGTCGATCGGCGAGCCAAGCTCTTCGCCGGCGAATTTTCTGGCGGCCCATGCGCGTAAAAATTGCGACGACTCGTCATGCTCAGCCATTGCCGGCCGATCGCGCAGCATCAACCGCACTTGTCGGCGTCCATGTCGCAAAAGCGACGGCGAAAGCAACCACGACGACGGCGGCGACATTCGCCCCGCGTCCTCCGGATGCCCGGCAATTGCAGCTTCCAAGTCGGCACGGCCTTTGGCGTATTCCCGCTTGCCGATCCACGCCGCCCCGCGCAGTCCGCGAAGCCTCGCCTCGCGCGGCCATGCGACGATCGCCGGATTGAGCCTGGCGATGGCTGCGTCGAAATCGCCTTTCACGACGGCTTGTTTCGCTTCGTCGAAGGCCCAGTCCGACCGCTCGTCGCCGAAAACCGGCCCAAACGCCCAGAAAACCGCAAAAACACCGAAAACCAATCTTGCTGGCAGAAACCTCATCCTGCCATTATACTATGCGTCGCGGACAATCAACATCGCTCGTAGGACCGGTTGCCAACCTGTCCCGGACTTCGGAGGGAGTCAAAAAACTTGTTCGATCCGGCGGCCTTTCGCGATTTGCAGAGTGGACAGCGGCGCGGTCTTTCGGCCAGCATGCTGCGCGGCTTGCTCCATGCAATCGCCTGGCCTTACGCGGCAGCCGTCCGATGGCGCAATCGCCGCTACGATCATGGCGCGGCGCGGATCCAGCAAGTGGACGCGACGGTCATCAGCGTCGGCAACATGACCCTCGGCGGCACCGGCAAAACGCCGCTGGTCGGCTGGTTGGCCCGGTGGTTCATCGAACAGGATGTGCGGCCGGCGGTCATCAGCCGCGGCTATGGATCACACCATGGCCGTCCGAACGACGAGGCCGTCGAGTTGCAGCGTCTGTTGCCCAACGTGCCGCATCTTCAAAATCCCGATCGCATCGCCGCCGCCCAAGAGGCCATCGCACGGTTCGGCGTCGAGGCGATTGTTTTGGACGACGGATTTCAACATCGGCGAATCGCCCGACAATTGGATATCGTTTTGTTGGACGCCCTGGCGCCTTTTGGTTTCGAGCGGATTTTCCCGCGCGGAATGTTGCGCGAACCGTTGGGTGGCTTGCGTCGGGCGGACGTCGTGGCGATTTCCCGCGCCGACCTGGTTTCACCGGCCGAACGCGAAGCGATTTGGCGCACCGTCGAGCGTTACGCCCCGCAAGCGATTCGCGCCGAACTGGCCCACAAGCCGTGCCGTCTTCGATCGGTCCAAGGAACCGAGTCGTCGTTGGAGAGTCTGCACGATCGACCGGTTGCGGCGTTTTGCGGCATCGGCAATCCGGCCGGGTTTCGCCGCACGGTGGAGTCGCTCGGGTGTCGATTGGTCGGGTTCCGCGAATTTCCCGACCATCACCGGTTCGAGCCGGCCGAACTCGATCGGCTGGCGGCGTGGGCTTCCGCCTCGGGCGCGGAGGCGGTCCTTTGCACCGGAAAGGATTTGGCCAAACTGACCGCCGAGCGTTTGGGCGATTGCCCGCTTTGGGCCGTCGAGATCGAGCTGAATTTTCTCGCCGGCCGCGACGCGCTCGAAACTCGCCTACACAAGTTGCTGGCGAATCGGTATCCTAACGCCTGATGAACATCGCCGTTTTTCTGCCGAATTGGTTGGGCGATCTCGTGATGGCCACGCCCACGCTGCGCGCCGTGCGGAACCATTTCGGAGCACAGGCGAAAATCGTCGGGTTGCTTCGGCCTTATCTCGCCGATGTGCTGCAAGGGACCAACTGGCTCGATGAGCAGTGGTTTTTTGATCCCCACTCGGAGGATCGTTCGCAACACGGCTGGGCCGTGGCGCAACGGATGCGTCGCGAACCGTTCGATCTGGCCATCTTGCTGCCCAATTCGTTGCGTGTGGCGGCCGTGGCGTGGCTTGGCCGCGTCAGCCAGCGCGTCGGATATGTCCGCTACGGACGCGGACCACTCTTGACCGGCAAGCTTTACCCGCGGAAGGTCGGTGGTCGAGTGATTGCGGAGCCGATGGTTGATTCGTATTTGGAGATTGCCCTGGCGTTGGATTGCCCGCCCGAATCACCGCGATTGGAGCTGGCCACGATCGAGGCCGATGAACGTTCGGCCGACGCGGTTTTTGAGCGACTTGAGCTGCGCGAAAGCCGTGGCGTCATCGCCTTGAATTCGAGCGGGGCGTATGGCGGCTCGAAACTTTGGCCCGTCGAACATTTCGCGGCCCTGGCCCGGCGAATCGTCGATGAGTTGGACCAGGACGTGTTGGCGTTTTGCGGTCCGAAGGAGCGTGAGATCGCCCAAAAAATCGTCGCGTTGTCCGACCGCAGCCGGGTCCATTCGATGGCCGACCAGCCGATGGATTTCGGCACGACCAAGGCGTGCATGTGTCGCTGCCGCCTGATGGTGTCGACCGACAGCGGACCGCGTCACATGGCCGCCGCATTCGGTTTGCCGCTGGTAACGTTGTTCGGTCCGATGCTGCCCATCTGGAGCGAAAATCCCACGCAGCGCGCGATCAACCTGACGCTCGATCTGGATTGCATCGGCTGCCACAAACGAATCTGCCCGCTGGGCCATCACCGCTGCATGCAGGATTTGTCCGTCGAAACAGTCTTCGCGGCGGTCACGCGGTTGATGGAGGAAACAACAAAAATAACGTTGACCGATTGATGATGATGTCCCCCATTGCTCAGGAAACATTTTGGATCGATCCCGAGTTTCAACCGTTGTTGCAACACGCCGGTTGGGACCAGTTCGATCGGGTGATGGCCGCCACAGACGGTTTTTGCTGGCGTTCGATGCCCGATCGTGAGAACTGGCGGTTCGATCTGCCCGACGGCGACGGCGGTCAACGCCGCGTTTATCTCAAGAAGCATCACGTCCGGCTGAAGCAACGACGTCGAACCAAAACGGCCGCCCGCATCGAGGCCGAAAATACGCTCCGGCTGCGCGAGATCGGCGTGCCCAACATGCGGGTGATCGCGTTCGGCGAACGATTCCGCGACGACGGACTGGTCGAATCGTTTTTAATCACCGAGGAATTGGCCGGCTTTTTCGAGTTGCAGTTTTTCCTGCCCGAACGATTCGCCACGAGGCCGCGCAAGGTGACCGTCGGCCGCGACCGCACGTTGGACGACCTGATTCGCCGCACCGCCGAGTTGGCCCGGACGTTTCACGACGCCGGGTTCAATCATCGCGATTTTTACGCGGGCCATTTTTTCGTGCGTGAGTCGCCGCCCGGTCAATTTGAATTGCGGTTGATCGACCTGCAACGGGTGCAGCATCGCAAGCGGTGGCGACGTCACTGGATCGTCAAAGACCTTGCGCAGTTGGCTTGGTCGGTGCCGCCGGAGCTGATCAGTTGCACGCATCGGCTGGCGTTCATGCGGACTTATCTGAACACGGCGAAACTGCGTCCCGACGACAAGCGGTTGATCCGCGCCGTGGCGGCCAAGCAGCAATGGATGCAGCGACGCCTGGGCGACATGCGCGAGCACAGCCGACCCTTCGGCCAGTCCGTGAACCGTGTGCCCGGCTAACTCTTGACCGCCGTTTTCCGTTCCGCGTGAGGGAAGCGGTCTTGCACGGCCTCGACGGTCATCGTCTCATTGCGCAACGCCTCCATCGCGCCGACGGCGGCATCGGCGGCCTGCAACGTCGTGATGCACGAGACGCCATGCGACACCGCCGCCGCGCGGATGCGGCCCTCGTCCGTTCGGGCGCCCTTGCCGCTCGGCGTGTTGATGACCAGTTGCAGATTGCCGTCGATGATGTAATCGAGCACGTTCGGATGGCCCTCCTGCAACTTTTTGAGCGACTGCACCCGAACGCCCGCATCCTCCAACCGTTGAGCCGTACCTTTCGTGGCCAGCAACTCAAAACCCATCGCCTCCAGTCGCCGGGCCAATTGGGCGACATGCTCTTTCGCCCGATTAGTGACGCTGATGAACACCTTGCCGCTTTGGGGCAGCAGCGTGCCGGCCGCAAGTTGGCTCTTGGCGAACGCAATCGGAAAATGTTCGCTGATCCCCATCACCTCGCCGGTCGATTTCATCTCAGGCCCGAGCACGATGTCGACACCCGAAAACTTGACAAACGGGAAGACGGCCTCTTTCACCGAAAACTGCTTTGGCACGGGCGCTTTCGTGTAGCCTTGGTCGGCCAGCGAGACGCCGACCATCACTTTGGCGGCGGCCTTGGCCAGCGGCATGCCGGTCGCTTTCGACACGAACGGCACCGTGCGGCTTGCACGCGGGTTCACCTCCAACACGTACACATTCGCATGGCCGTCCTCGCGTTTCACGGCATATTGAATGTTCATCAACCCTTTGACCTTCAGCCGGCGGGCCAGCGACTCGGTCGATTCGCGAATCTCGTCGACGACGGCTTTCGCCAGACTGTACGGTGGGATGGCGCAGGCCGAATCGCCCGAATGCACGCCGGCCTCTTCGATGTGCTCCATGATGCCGGCCACGATCACTTGCTTGCCGTCGGCGATGGCGTCGACGTCCACTTCCGTGGCGTCCTCCAAAAAGCGGTCGATCAGCACGGGCTGGCCCTGTGAGACGATGAACGCCTCGGCCACGAACCGCTCGAACTGGATCATGTCGTAGCAGATTTCCATGGCCCGACCGCCCAACACGAAACTGGGCCGCACCAACACCGGAAACCCAATCTGCTGGGCCGCGTTGCGCGCTTGGGCCATCGTGCGGGCGATGCCGTTGGCCGGCTGTTTCAGATTCAATCGCCGCAGCACGTTGGAAAACTTCTCGCGATCCTCGGCGTCCTCGATCGTGTCGACGCTCGTACCGATGATCGGCACGCCCGCGTTGCTCAGCGCCCGAGCCAGATTGAGCGGCGTCTGGCCGCCGAACTGTACGATCACGCCGTCCGGCTTCACCCGGTCGCAAATGTTCAACACGTCCTCGGTCGTCAGCGGCTCGAAGAACAGCAAGTCGGAGGTGTCGTAGTCGGTCGACACCGTTTCCGGGTTGCTGTTGACCATGACCGACTCGATGCCCAGTTCTCGCAACGCAAAGCTGGCGTGGCAGCAACAATAGTCGAACTCGATGCCTTGCCCGATGCGGTTCGGTCCGCCGCCGAGAATGATGACCCGCCGCTTGTTCGGCTTCTTGGGCGGCGTTTCGTCTTCGTCCTCGTAGGTCGAATAATAGTAGGGCGTGTAGGCTTCAAATTCGGCCGCACAGGTGTCGACCGATTTGAACACGGCCGTGATGCCGCGACGTTTGCGATCTTGGCGGACGTCCATTTCGGGCGTGCCCCAGATCGCGGCCAACTGACGATCGGAGAAGCCGAACTGCTTGGCCCGCCGCAACGTGGCGTCGTCGCACGCAGCCATCCCGCCAAGTCCCCGCAGATGGTCTTCCATCTCGACAATCTCGAACAGGTTCTCCAAAAACCACGGGTCGATGGCCGTCAACTCGTGGATTTCGTCGAGCGTCATGCCGTATTTGATCGCATAGCGGAGGCACCAGACCCGTTTGTCGCCGGGCGTGACCAGTTTCGAGCGGACCTCTTCGATCGTCGGCTGTTCGGGCGTGCCCCAAAGGTCCTTGCCGTCGCAGCCGAACCCGAAGCTGCCCACTTCCAGCCCGCGAAGCGCTTTTTGGAACGATTCCTTGAACGTGCGTCCGATGGCCATCGTCTCGCCGACGCTCTTCATTTGCGTGGTCAGCTCGGGATCGGCCTCGGGGAATTTTTCAAACGCGAACCGCGGCACCTTCGTCACCACGTAGTCGATCGTCGGCTCGAAACAGGCCTTCGTTTCGCGGGTGATGTCGTTGGGCAGCTCGTGCAGCCGATAGCCGATGGCCAGCTTGGCGGCGATTTTGGCGATCGGAAAGCCCGTGGCCTTCGACGCCAGCGCGCTGGAACGGCTCACGCGCGGGTTCATTTCGATGACGACCATCCGCCCGTCCTTCGGATTGACGGCGAACTGGATGTTCGATCCGCCCGTTTCGACGCCGATTTCGCGAATCACGGCGATCGAAGCGTCGCGCATCCGTTGGTATTCTTTGTCGGTCAACGTTTGAGCCGGGGCCACGGTGATCGAGTCGCCGGTGTGGACGCCCATCGGGTCGAAGTTCTCGATCGAACAGATGATGACGCAGTTGTCGTCCTTGTCGCGCATCACCTCCATCTCGAACTCTTTCCAGCCGATGACGGACTCTTCCAAGAGCACTTGATGGATGGGCGACAGATCGAGCCCGTGCTGAACCAATTCGTCGAACGTGCTGCGATTGTACGCGATGCTCGAACCGGTGCCGCCCAACGTGAAACTGGGCCGAACGACGCACGGCAGCCCGATCTCCTGAACGGCCTGACGCGCTTCGTCCAACGTGCGAACCGTCCGGCCGCGCGGCACTTCCAACCCGATCCGCTCCATGGCGATTTTGAACTGGTCGCGGGCCTCGGCCTTCTCAATCACCGCCGCGTTGGCGCCGATCATTTCGACGTGATACTTTTCGAGAACGCCGTGATGATGCAGGTCCATCGCAAGGTTCAAGCCCGTCTGGCCGCCGAGCGTGGGCAGCAGCGCGTCGGGCCGCTCCTTGGCGATCACCTTTTCGACCATCTCCCACGTCAGCGGCTCGATATACGTCCGGTCGGCCATTTCGGGATCGGTCATGATCGTGGCCGGATTCGAATTGACCAGCACCACCTCATAGCCTTCTTCGCGCAACGCTTTGCAGGCTTGCGTGCCGGAATAGTCGAACTCGCAAGCTTGCCCGATGATAATGGGTCCGGAACCGATCAGCAGGATTTTTCGGATGTCGTTGCGGCGTGGCACAGCGTGGATTTCCCTGAATTGCGTGGAAACGAGCCCCCTGCGGAATTTCCCAACCAATGGGGGTAGAATGCGGTATAAAATTTCCTAATGTTAACATGCCGCCCACCCATGTTACAAGGGGGGTCGCCATGTTGACACCCTCAGGCCGGCGCGAGATGATGACCTCGTCTTTTGGCCGTCGCACCACGGGTCGCTTCGCCATCGTGGGAATCCTCGAACCATCGCCGATCGTTCTCACCAATTTCGACGCCGAACAGTTGCGCGAACGGCTTTCGCCGCTGGGCGTCACGTTGCGACAGGCTCGACAAATCCATGCCGCCGCCGTGCGACGCCAACAGTGGCCGACGCCCCAGGCCGACGGGCTGCCGGCCGCGATGATCGACCAACTGCAACGCTGCACCGTCATCCCCAGCCTGACGCGGATCGAACGCAAGGTGTCGCCGCAGGACGGGTTCGCCAAATATCTGTTTCGCGGCGCGGACGACGACACGCTCGAGGCCGTGCGCATCCCGCTGTTGCACCGGCCCGACGATCCAAAATACGTCGTCTGCGTCAGCTCGCAGGTCGGCTGTTCGTTGGGTTGTCGATTCTGCGCGACCGGTCAGATGGGCTTTCGACGCAATCTCGCGCCGTGGGAGATTCTCGACCAAGTTATTCAGATCCAGGCCGACTCGGAACATCCCGTGCGCGGAGTGGTCTTTATGGGCATGGGCGAGCCGATGCTCAACTTCAACGCCGTCGTGCAGGCCGCGCGATTGATGACCGCCTCCTATGGATTGGCCATCGCCGGCAAAGCCATCACGATCTCCACGGCCGGCGTGACGCCCGGCGTCCGACGATTCACCGCCCTAAAAAAGCCCTATCGGCTGGTCGTCTCGTTGAACATGGCCGATCCCGAATTGCGACGCGCCTGGATGCCGGTGGAAAAACAATACCCGACGGCCGAACTTTTCGACGCCTTGCGAGAATATCACGCGGCCACCGGGCGGCGGGTCATCTTGGCTTGGACAATGATTTCCGGCATCAACACCCGACCGGAAGACGCCCGACAACTGGCCGCGCTCGCCCGCGGACTGCCGATCAAGCTAGACTTGATTGACGTGAACGATCCGACAGGCCGGTGCAAACCACCATCAGCCGAGGAACTCGCCGTGTTTCGCGACGCCTTGAGCGCGGAACTCGGCCAACCGGTGGGCCGTCGTTACAGCGGCGGCCGCGACATCCACGCCGCCTGCGGAATGTTGAGCCATTGTCGTGAAACGCGACGGGAAGTGGGGCAGGAAACATGTCAGACAACGCAATCCATGCCGTGACCGGGGCGTTCGGCTACTCGGGCAAATACATCGCCCGGCGGCTTCTCGACCAAGGACGGACCGTGGTCACGCTGACCCATTCGCCCAACCGGCCGAATCCGTTCGGAGACCGCGTCCGTACGATGCCGTTTCACTTCGACGCGCCCGACGCACTGACCGATCAGTTGCGCGGCGTCGAGACGCTTTACAACACCTATTGGATTCGATTCAACCATCCGTCGTCGCCACAGGCCGACGCGGTTCACAACACGCTCGTGTTGTTCGAGGCGGCGCGACGGGCGGGCGTCCAGCGCATCGTTCACATCAGCATCACAAACCCGTCCGAAAACTCGCCGCTTCCATATTTTCGGAACAAGGCGATTCTGGAGAAGGCGTTGATCGACTCCGGCGTTTCGTACGCGATCCTTCGGCCCGCCGTGTTGTTCGGCGAAGAAGATGTGCTGGTCAACAACATCGCGTGGATGCTGCGGCACTTGCCGGTGTTCGGCATCTTCGGCGACGGTCGCTATCGTTTGCGGCCGATCCACGTCGACGACTTGGCGTCGTTGGCCGTTGAACAAGGTCGCAGCCGCGACAACGTGACGCTCAACGCCGTGGGCCCCGATCGTTTTACGTATCGTGAGCTCGTCCGAACCATCTCCCGGGCGATCGGCCATTGGCGTCCGATGACGCCGGTGCCACCGTGGTTTGGTTTGGCCGCCGCGTGGCTGTTGGGCCGGTGGATGGGCGACATCGTCGTCACCCGCGACGAAATCGAAGGGCTCATGTCCAACTTATTGGACGTCGACGGCCCGCCCACCGGCGTCACTTCGCTCATGGAATGGGCCAAACAACACGCGGACCAGCTCGGCCGACATTACGCCAACGAATTGGCCCGTCGCAAGGATCGGCAATCACCCTATCGCGCGAATTGAAACGGCCAACACTTGCACCAGAGCGTCCACTCCCGTAGCATAGCCGTTTTGCGAAACGCAAAACCTTTGCCGGGGAGGTCGCTTTGATGTCATTCTTCCAAGTGGCGGGAACTCTGGCCTTGGCGCTGACGGCGGTCGTCGCGTGGCCGACCGACGGTTGGGCGTCCGATGCTCGGGCTCGACGGTTCGTCGAATACTACGAAACTACGGTTCGACCGGCGGAAATCGAGGCCGCCCGGCTCTATTGGACCGCCAATCTGACCGGCAAGGAAGAAGATTTTCAGAAAAAACAGGCGGCCGAGGAACGGCTCGATTTGCTTCTGGCCGATCCGCAACGGTTCGCCGAGTTGAAGGCGATCCGCCAGGCCGGCGTCCCTGATCCGCTTCTGGCCCGGCAGATCGAGGTGTTGTATCTCGGCTGTCTGGAAAAGCAGGTGGATCCCGAGTTGCTGAAAAAGATGTCCGTCCGATCGAATGCAGCAGAACGGGCGTTCAACGTGTTTCGGCCCACGCTGGACGGTAAACCGACGACCGACAACGACCTTCGCACGATTCTGCGCGACTCGACCGATTCGGCCCAACGCAAAGCCGCGTGGCAGGCCGGCAAACAGGTCGGACGGGTCCTCTTCGGCGACTTGATCGAGCTGGTCCGCCTGAGGAACCAAGCCGCGCGAAAACTCGGTTTTGAGAATTTCTTCGTCCTGCGGCTCCACTGCAACGAACAAGATCCGAAACAACTCCTCAAACTGTTCGACGAACTGGACCAGTTGACGCGCGAACCGTTTTTGAAGGCGAAAGCCGAGATCGACGCCGAATTGGCGCGTCGTTATGGCGTCTCGGTCGCAGAGCTTCGTCCTTGGCACTACCACGATCCGTTCTTCCAAGAAGTTCCCGCCGTGTTGGGCTCGCTGCCCGAGTCGGTTTACACGCCGTTGGACGCGGTCGCCACGTGCCGAACGTTTTACGCAGGCATCGGACTGCCGGTCGACGACATCTTGCGCCGCAGCAGCTTGTACGAGCAGCCGGGCAAAAATCCGCACGCCTTTTGCATCGACATCAATCGCCGCGGCGACGTGCGGGTATTGGAGAACATCGTGCCGGGTTGGGAGTGGATGGCCACGACGCTGCACGAGTTGGGCCACGGGATTTACAGCACCAATGTGTCGCCGCGGCTGCCTTACGTGTTGCGGACCGACGCGCATCCGCTTTGCACCGAAGGCATCGCGATGATGTTCGAGCGGTTTGCGCGCAACGAAGCGTGGTTGACCGCGATGGGCGCGAAAGTTCCGGATCCGAAACAGTTCCGCGAGGCGGCGGCCCGCTTGCAACGCGATCGCTTGCTGGTGTTTTCGCGATTTTGCCAACTGATGTTCCGGTTCGAGATGAAACTGTACGAATCGGCCGATCGGATGGCGGATCCCGAACGAGAACTGAGCCGCCTGTGGTGGGATCTGTCGGAAAAGTACCAAAACGTTCGGGCTCCGGACGACCGCGAGCGGCCCGACTTCGCGGCGAAATACCACTTTGTCGGCGCACCGATCTATTACCACAACTATTTGTTGGGCGAGATGTTCGCCTCGCAAGTGCATCACGCGCTGGTGCGCGACGTGCTGCCCGGTGTTTCGCCGGCCGGGGCCAGCTACGTCGGCAATCGCAAGGCCGGTGAGTTTTTGAAACGCAATGTGTTCGAGCCCGGTCGGACGTTGCGATGGGACGATTTGACCCGGCAAGCCACCGGACAGCCGCTCAGCCCGGAGGCGTTCGCGGAGGACTTGAAGCCGTGACGCCGCGAACGCATCCCCTCGTCTCAAGGGAAAGAAGACCCATTGTTTTTACTCTGCAAGAATGACTTCCATGACAGACAATAATAAACGTTCCTCGGTGTTCGATCATCCCTTGGGCTTTTGGTTCTTCTTCTGGGGAGAGTTCGCCGAACGATGCTCGTACTACGGGATGCGGGCGATCCTGTTGTTGTACATGACCGATCGGCTGGGGTTTCTCGACGGCGACGCCAATCGGATCATGTCGCTGTTCATCGCCGGTTGCTACCTGTTGCCGCTGGTGGGCGGTTACGTGGCCGACAACTTCTTGGGCAAATACCGCACGATCGTGTTATTCTCGATTCCCTACATCGTCGGCCAGGCGATGATCGGCATCGAAAACCGCTGGTTTCTATTCGGCTCGCTGGCTCTGTTGGCGATGGGCAGCGGCGTCATCAAGCCGAACATCTCGACGCTGATGGGCATGACGTACGACCAACAACGGCCCGGCCAAGAAAAGCTGCGCAGCGACGCCTTCGCGATGTTTTACGGCTCGATCAACATCGGAGCGGCGATCTCGTCGTTCGCGCTGCCGGCCTTGCGCAGCCATTTCGGATATCCCGTGGCGTTTCTCTCGGCGGCGGGCCTGATGGCGTTGGCGTTGCTTTTTTTCGCCGTCGGCAAACCGTTTTACGCGGTCGAGACGATCCAACGCCGCACGCTTTCGTCGGACGAGCGTCGGGAACGCCGCGTCGTGCTGCGTCGGATTTTTGGACTGTTCGTCGTCGTCACGTTCTTCTGGAGCATTTTCGATCAGTCGGCCAGCACATGGACGCTGTTCGCCCGCGACTGTTTGGACCTGCACCTGTTCGGTTTCACGCTGACGCCCGATCAAATTCAAGGGCTCAACCCGATCTTGATTTTAATCTTGCTGCCGCCGATCACCTTGCTTTGGCACCTGCTGGCCAACCTGGGCATCAAACTTCGTCCGACGGACAAAATGCTGATCGGATTCGTGCTGACGGCGATCACGATGGGCATCATGTCGTGGGCCGGCTACCGTTGGGCGGAGTTAGGCCGCGTGTCGGTGCTTTGGGAAGCCGTCGCTTACTTGTTGATCACGACAGCCGAGATCTGCATTTCGGTCGTTGGGCTGGAATTGGCGTTTTCGGCCGCCCCGGCCACGATGAAGAGCTTCGTGACGGCCTGCTGGTTGCTGACGGTTTTTTTCGGCAACATTTTGAACAGTTTTATTACACCGCTTTACGGGTCCGAAATCGCCTGGTTGGGTTGGACCCTGAAGCCTGGTCCGTATTTCGCCTTGTTCGCCACGCTGATGATCCCAGTGACACTGGCCTTTGTACTGGTCTCGCGGCGATTCAATCAGACGCCGCCCAAGACTTTTTGAAGCCTCAAAATACATACGATTGACGGACGGCCGGGTTTTGTGACGCCGTTGCGGCAGTCGTTGTTGTGTGATTTAATAGACGTGTTGTTCTCGGCTGATCCATCCTGCCGCTTTTAACTGCATTCCTCGTTGAATTGA
>JBDKTJ010000170.1:0-1597 GCA_039698075.1 Thermoguttaceae bacterium
CGCTTCTACCGGATCTGCAATGTGAATATCACGGGCACTCATGGCAACATCCTGATACTGGTTTTAATCAAGAAATTACCAATTTAACCTATTCTTCGCAGTCGCGCCATAGGACTTTACTGCACCCCTGATCTGGCCAAAGACGCCAAAACGTTCGCGGCGGAGCTTGGGCCCTCCCGACTCGCCCGTCGCCGTCCTGATTGACGCTGCCCGATGAACGGGCCTCGCGGTTCCACCGCAGTATCTTCGAGAACGAAAGGCGACCTCTTATTTGTGGCTCTGCTGATAGATGGCCTCGATGAGGCTTTGCACGTCCTTGTATTTTTTCTTGGCCGACAGGGCCGTGTCGAGCAACCGCCGCGACTCGCTCTCGCCGTGGCCCAACGACCGCAAGACTTCGTACGTCTCGGAGATGACGTCCGACTCGACCTCCGCCTCGCGCACTTCGTCCTGGGCGACCATCAGTGCGAACTTCGGCACCTTGCGTCGCAACTTCGCAATGATTCGCTCGGCCATCGCCGGCCCGATGCCCGGCAACGCGGCCAGCCCTTTCGCGTCCTGTTCTTCGATGGCCGTGGCCACTTCCTTGACCGGACGAACCATCGCCCGCAACGCTTTTTTTGCGCCGACGCCGTCGACCGAGCAAAACAACTCGAAAAACTCCCGTTCCGCTTCGCTCAAAAATCCGATCAACCGCGGCGTCATGCGGCCCTGCATCGGGTTGCCTTCGAGATATTCGATTGTGTGCAGACTGACCGTTTGATTCAACTCGTTTTGCAGTTGACGCCGATTGCATTCGGGAATCAACACCTCGTACTCGAAGGCGTCGATTTTCAGAATCAAGCCGTCGCCGTGCAGCGCGACCAATTGACCGGTGATTTTCGTGATCATGGGAGCGTCTTATTTTTTGGGCCGCTGGCCGTTAGTTTATCTTTCAAATAATAATGACACAGCGCCACGGCCAGGGCGTCGGCCACGTCGGGCGGCTCGGGCGCGGCGCTCAACGACAACTCGCGTTGAATGGCCCTTTGCATCTGCGACTTCGGCGCGCGGCCGTTGCCGGTCAAAATGCGTTTGATTTGCGTCGCCGCATAGTGCGAAACGGAAATGCCGGCCTCGGCGGCGGCCAGACAAATCACGCCGCGCGCGTGGCCCATCAAAATCGCCGTCTTCGGCCGCTCGTAATGCGAGTACAACTCTTCCAACGCCATCGCCGAAGGGTGCAGGCTGGCGATCACCTCGGCCACGCCTTCGTGGATTTCGACCAACCGTCGGGTCAACGATCCCTTCGATCGGCCGCGCACCACGCCCGCCTCGCAAAGCCGAAGCCGGCCGGCGTCGACTTCCAACACGCCGTAGCCGGTGATGTTCAGGCCGGGATCGATGCCGAGGATGCGGTGTGGCATTCGTGGTCCGTAGTCAGATCTTTTCTGGCCACTGGCCACCGGCCACTGACCACTAGAACCCGTTACTTCCGGCTCCACTCGGTGCCGCCGGGACGATCTTCCAATACGACGCCGATTTCCGTCAACGTCTTGCGGATATGGTCGGCCGTGGCAAAATCTTTTTTCTTGCGGGCCTCGGCTCGCAACTCGAT
>JBDKTJ010000171.1:0-25744 GCA_039698075.1 Thermoguttaceae bacterium
GCGTAGCCGACCACCTCGCCGTAGATTTTCGCGCCGCGGGCCCGGGCGTCGCTAAGCCGCTCCAAGACGAACAGACAGCCGCCCTCGGCCACCACGATGCCGTTGCGATCGACGTCGAACGGCCGGCTCGCCTTGGTCGGGTCTTCGTGTTTGGCCAGCGCCCCTTGGCTGTTGAAGCTGGCGAAAATGCCGAACGTGTGAATGCTTTCCGAGACGCCGCCGCAAAGGGCCAAGTCGCAATCGCCGAGCCGAAGCATCTGCACGCCTTGAATCACGCCGGCGTTGCCCGCGGCGCAGGCGGCGCCCAACGTGTAGTGCGGACCGGTGATGCCAAGGTTCAGCGAAATCTCACCGGCCGGATTGTTGGCCACGGTGCGCGGGTTGTGGTGGTGCGACCAGTATTGCGTGTCGTAGTCGTAGCCCTTCAACTGGTAGACTTCGTTTTCGGTCTCGACGTTGCCGTGTTCGGTCACGCCGACGTAGATGCCGACGGTCGAGCGATCGACGTTTTCCCAGTCCAACCCGGCGTCGATCACGGCCTCGTGGGCGCAGAAGATTCCGATGCCGCCGGCCCGTGTGCCGCGACGCACTTCTTTCCGCTTTTGATAGCGAAGCTCGTCGAACTGGCAGACGCCGGCCAACGTGGCGCCGAAATAGCGCGTCTCGTAGGCGCAGACGCCGCTACGGCCCTCCAGGAGCGACTGGCGAAATTCGGGCAACGAATTGCCGTTCGGCGCGGTCAGTCCCACGCCCGTGATGACAATTCGCTGATGATCCGGTCGTTCCACGGCCATCGCTTTATACCAAGGACCATTCAAAATCCGCGCGTTACGGCCCGTTTACCGCTTCGGAAAGCAGGCTGTTTTTCCTACCGAGAAACGCAACGTCGAACTGGAATCCGCATTGCGCCAACGAGAAACCATTAAGCCTAACGGTTTCGATGGGAAATAGCAAGCGGGCGAGTGTCGCACCCCCCGAGGGCCCTGTTGAACAAACTGGCCGTCGGTCCTACGAAGAAGCGTTCCACGAGGCGGCGAGCCGGCGCAATCCCTCGGCGGTCGAGATTCTCGGTGCGTAGCCGAAATCTTGGCGGGCTCGACGGATGTCAAAAAAATGGGAGGAGGACAATTCGGCGGCCAAAAATCGGCTCATCGGCGGCTCGTCTTTTCGTCGCAAAAGCCCATAGAACGCCTCGCAGCCTGCGCCGAGCCACCAAGCAGCCCGGCGCGAAATGCTTTTGTGAATGGGCGGCAGGCCGGCCATCGTCAGCACCCGGTTGATCCATTGCCAGCAGTTGACCGGTTCGCCCTGGCTGATGAAATAGGCCCGTCCGGCGACGCAAGAACCCGGCCGCAATGCGTCGGCGGCCTGCAAATGGGCCGTGGCGACGTTTTCCACATAGCTCGTGTCGACCCGATTCGATCCGTCGCCGACGCGGCAGAGCCGGCCGGTTCGGGCCCGGTCGAAAATGGTCGGCAACAGATGCCGATCGCGCGGCCCCCAGATCAGATGCGGACGCAACGCGCAGGTCAACAGCCCGTCGCAGCCGCTGGCGGCCAACACCTGCTGCTCGGCCAAGCCTTTCGATCGGGCATAATGGCAGAGCCAACGTTTGGGATACGGCGTGGATTCGTCGATGCCGTTCTGATCGCGGCCGTCGAACGTGACGCTTGGGCTGCTGGTGTAGACGAGCCGCCCGACGCCGTGCGTGCGGCAGCCGTCGATCACGTGGCTTGTGCCCAACACGTTGGTTTCATAGTAGGGCAGCCAAGGGCCGTTCATGCCGGCGACGCCCCCGACGTGGAAAGCCACATCCATGGTTTGGCACGCGCGAACGACCGCCGTCCGGTCGCGCAGATCGGCATGGACGATCTCCACGCCGAGCGATTCAAGTCGGGGATCGTTGCCGCGGCACATGGCGCGGACCCGATCGCCCCGGGCAACAAGTTGTTCGACGACGTACAGCCCCAGGAAGCCGCCCGCGCCGGTCACCAATGCGTTCACGACGACTCCGTTACTCCTGGTTGTCCTCCGTGGAACCGGCGTCCCCGCCTTTTTTGCTCCAATCGCGGCGTTGACGCGAGCTGAGAATGCCCATCGCCTTGCGATATTTCGTGACGGTGCGGCGAGCCACGGTCAGCCCAGCGGCGGCCAGTTGCTGGACCAGTTGGTCGTCGCTCAGCGGATGCTCCTTGTCCTCGCCGTCGACGATCTCTTGGAGTTTCAGCCGGACGGCGTCCCACGCGACTTCTTCGCCTTGAGCGCTGGTCGTGCCGCCGCAGAAGAATCGTTTCAGCGGGAAAATGCCGCGCGGGGTTTGGATCCACTTTTCGTCGACCGCGCGGCTGACCGTCGTCACGTGGACGCCCACCTTGTCGGCGATTTGCTGCATCTTGAGCGGCTCGATCGCCTCGGGCCCCTTGTCCAAAAACTCTTTTTGATGGTCCACGATCGCTTGGGCCACTTTGGTCAACGTGGCGCGGCGCTGTTGGATCGAGTCGATCAGCCATTGGGCCGAGTTCACTTTGCGCTTGATGTACTCACGCGTCTCGTTGCTGGTGGCCGGGTCTTGAAACAGCTTGCGATAGTACGGGCTGATGAAGAGGCTCGGCGTTTGGCCGTCTTCCAGCCGGACGCGATAGCGGCCGTTGTCGTCCAGCTCGACGAACACGTCGGGCGTGACCGGCGGGGCCGTGGCGTTGTTGAACTCGGCGCCCGGTTTCGGGCTCAGCTTGCGCAGCTCCTGCAACACGTCCTGGATCAACTCGATCGAATAGCCCGTCCGACGCGCGATCGCCGGAAGCCGGTTGTGCTCCAAATCCTCAAGGTGATTGGAAATCAACGTGCGAAGCTGCTCGGCGTAGGGCGTGCCGGGGGTGACTTGCAGCAGCAAACACTCCTGCAAATCGCGAGCGCCCACGCCCGGCGGGTCCAACTTCTGCACCAGCGCCAACGCCTGGCGGGCGAGCTCCATGTCCTCGGGCGTCGCGTCGGGGCCCAGCAAATCTTCGAGCCGGCCTTGCATGTAGCCGTTCGCATCCAGATTGTAAATGATCCGGTCGGCCATGGTCCGCAACGCCGGATCGATCTCGAACCAACTCAACTGGTCGTGCAGATAATCCTGGAGCGATTGCGGCCGGGCGATCATGTTCGCCATCGCGTCGAGCTTGCGTTCGCCGGCTTCTTCGATCTCGCCGTGCGAGGCGTGCGGCCGTTCCTCAAAATGGTCGGGCCACTCCTCGTCCATCTTCATCAACCGCTCGAAATCGTCTTCGTTCGAACGGTTGTCGTCGATCACCAGTTCGCGTTCTTCCTCGCTCGGGGCGTCGGGCGCTTGGTGATCCTCGTCGAACGAGTCGTCCGACGCGGCTTCCGTCTCTTCCTCTACAACCTCCAGCACCGGGTTCTCTTCCATCTCCTGTTCGATGCGCTCTTGCAACGCCAAAATCGGCAACTGCAAAATCTCCATCGACTGGATCATCCGAGGCGCCAGCACCTGTTTCTGAACGAGTCGAAGTTCTTGGCCGAAGGAGAGACGCATGGAAGCAGGGATTCGGGATTAGAGGCTAGGGGTTAGAACCATTCAAAAGGTTTGGCGGCCGCTCATGGCGTCGGCTAGGATTTCCTTGTTGGCGAACTCCAACACGCTGCCGCTGGTGATTCCGCGCGCCAGCCGGGTGATCTGGACCGGCATGCCGCTGAGCAAGTTGGAGATGTGCAGCGAAGTGCCGTCGCCCTCCACCGTGGGATTGGTCGCCATGATGATTTCCTTGAACGAGCCTTCACGCACGCGACGGACCAGGGCGTCGATGGTCAATTGTTCGGGCCCGACGCCGTCCAATGGGGCAATCCGACCCAGCAACACATGATACAGGCCGCGATACGCGCCCGATTGCTCGATGGCCATCAAATCGCGGGGCTGTTCCACGACGCAAAGCACGTCCTGCTGGCGACTTGGGTCGCGGCAGATGGCGCACTGGTCGCCTTCCGCCAAATTATAGCATTTTTGGCAAGACTGGACGTTGTCTTTCACCGCCCGAATCGCGTCGGCCAACTCCAGCGCCTCGTTGCGATGGATGCGCAGGATATGATAGGCCAGCCGCTCGGCCGATTTCTTGCCGATTCCCGGCAGTCGGGAAAACTCGTTCACCAGTCGTGTTACGGATTGCGTCAGTTCGGACATTTTTCCACTTCTTGCGCCTGCTACGCCGTGATGTCGTCGTCGGGGCGATCGTCTTTTTCCTCGCCGGCGAACTTCGCCAGCATGTCTTGAAGTCCGCCGGGCAGCGGCAGGCCGCCGGTCATGTCGCGGATCGCGTCGGCGTGCATCTGCTTGCCCTTGGTCAACGCCTGATTGACGGCCGCGACCACCATGTCTTCGAGCAATTCGGAGTCGTTGGGGTTCAGCAGCTTCGGGTCGATCCGGCAATGGAGCGCTTCCATCATGCCGTTGACTTCGAGCTCGACCATGCCGCCGCCGGCCGTGCCGACGACGCGACGCCGGCGCATCTCTTCGGAAACCTTGCCCATCTGGCCGCCGATTTGCTGGGCCTGCTTCAACAACGCGCCGAGATTTTTCAGTCCGTCGAACATTTTTGGAACCCTGCGGTCAAGAGGGTGAATCGTCAACCCGAATCGGCTGCGCGCCGAACAACTCGCCGGCGCGATGCACCATCGGATGCTGCATGGCTTCGAGCATTCGTTGATGCGGCGAAACCGTTCGCGCGGAGGTCGTCGGGAGCGATTCCGACGCCGGATCGTCGGTCAGTCCGAACTCGACGCGAATCCGCTGCCCGGTCGCGTCGGCCAACGCCTGCTCGAATCGGGCAAGCTGTTCCGGCCGCTCGCACGCGGTCTTGAACAAAGCATACCCGGTCTTGAAGCGAATGACCAGCCGGTTGGGCGAGGGGACCGCGACCGAGTCGAAATGCCGGGCCTGATCGACGACCATGCCGGACATCCGATCCAACGCTTGGCACCAGACTTCGACGGCGTTTTGGTCCGAAAGCGTCACGCGGGGCGCATCGGACGCCGACGGTTCCGGCTCTCCATCGTCGACGGGAGGGGTTTTTTCAACCGGGGGGGCTACCGGGGAATCCCATTTTTTTTTTGCCGCCGGCGGCGCGAGTCGAGCCGGAGTGGGCGTCTGCTGGACCGTCGCGCCCGACTGCAACTGCGCGATCACGTCGGCCAACTCGGCCAAGTCTTCCAAATGACTGATGCGCACCAACGCCAACTCGGCCAAAATGCGTCCTTGCGTGCTGTAACGCATGCGAGAGAGCGTCTGGTCGAGAATCTGCATGATGGCCAACAGCGTGTCGAGCCCAAGCCGACGGCCGGCCGCCGCCACTTGTTCGGCCCCGGACGGCGACGTAAACAAAAACGTCTCGCTCGGGCATCCGACGGCCGCGACCATGCAGTCGCGCAGGTAGCCGAACAACTGCTCGATCAACTGGGCGGGATCCACCCCGGCGTTCATCGCCGCGTCCAATTCGGCCAACGCCCCGGCGGCGTTTCGCTCGATCAGATGGCCCACGATCGCGGCCAACCGTTGTTCGCCGGCGGTCCCGAGCATTCCGTGCACGTCGGCCACAGTGATCCGGCCCGGGGCGAACGCCAGCAATTGTTCGAGCAGCGATTGGCTGTCGCGCATCGAACCGGCGGCGCGTCGGGCCAAGACTTCGAGCGCCTCCGGTTCGGCTTCGACGCCCTCGGTCTCGACGATTTGCTGAAGCCGTTTTTGGATCGAACCGGTCAAGATGCCGGCAAAATCGAACCGCTGGCACCGCGAAAGGATCGTGATCGGAATTTTTGTCGGCTCGGTCGTGCAGAAAATGAACTTCACATGCTCGGGCGGCTCTTCCAACGTCTTCAGCAAGGCGTTGAACGCCTCGCGCGTGAGCATGTGGACTTCGTCGATGATGTAGATTTTGAATCGGGCGCGGCTCGGCCGCACGCCGGTGTTTTGACGCAACTGGCGGATCTCGTCGATGCCGCGATTGCTGGCGCCGTCGATCTCCAACACGTCGACGTCCTCGCCCGCGCTAATGCTCCGGCAGATGTCGCACTGATTGCACGGAACCGGCGAAGGGCCATGCTCGCAGTTCAACGCCTTGGCCAAAATGCGGGCGGCCGAGGTTTTGCCGACTCCGCGAGCGCCGGTGAAAAGATACGCATGGCCGACCCGCTGGCTGGCGATGGCGTTCGACAACGCCTGGGCGACGTGCTCCTGACCGATCAACTCTGAAAAAGTCTGCGGCCGATAACGTCGGGCAACGACGACATACGGTCGCGGGGCGTTGCCCTCGGGTTGTGTCGTACCGGCGTTTGCGGGGAGTTCGGCCATACCAGGGATTAGGGATTGGGGGTTAGGGATTGGAGTCCACTTATTTTAATCCCTAATCCCTAATCCCCAATCCCCTCTTATTTTTCCACGATTCCCGATGAGAGGCCCACCGCACCTGGAGGTAACCGCTTATGGCTGCTGACTTTCGTCCCTGACCAGGTTTGCAGGCCCCCATTGCGGGGACCCCTCATCGGAAATCGTGGAACCATGACGTGATGGATCGTCGATTCCTTCTCCTTTGTACGCGGTTCCGGCGGACGCGTCAAAGGGGGTCGCATGGAAATCCCGAGAGCGTCCAACAAAACGAAAACTTTTCCACGACCTTATACCACCGGCGGCCGCGTAACGCCCGTCGGCAGGCAGGGCCCTTCATTTTGACAGCCGCTCTAAATCCTTATGCTAGCTTTGAATATGTTTCCTCCGCAAGCTAGGCTGGTGCGAATGGTTGCCGCCGCGACGATCGGCTGCGCGGTGGTGTTGTTGGCGGTCAATTTCATCGGCCAGCGCAACGGGCTAACGCCGTTTGGGCCGCAGTTAGGGGCCGACTACCCGGCGTTTTACACGGCCGGCCACATCCTTAACACCACGCCACAAAGGCTTTACGACCTTGAGCTTCAAGATCGGCTTTTCCATAAGTTGATTCCCGGCGCGCCGGCCGATCAATTGCTGTTTTATCCCAGCGCCCCGTTTTTGGCCGTGCTGTTCCGCCCGTTGGCGCTGCTGCCCTATGCGTGGTCGTATTTCGGCTGGCTGGTGATCGGCGTCGGGCTGGCGTTGGCCGGTTTTCTGTTGCTCAAGCGGTCGACGCCTGAGCTGGCCAGTGATTGGCCGACCGTCGTGCTGGCCGGTTGTTCGTTTACGCCGCTGTTGGTCGAGGGTTGGATCGGCGGTCAGACCTCGGCGTTGGTGTTGTTTTGCGTCTCGTTGGCGATCTATCTGCAACAACGGGGGCGTTCGCGTTGGGCCGGCGTGGCGATGGCCGCCTTGGCCTTCAAACCGACGCTGCTTTTGTTGTTCGTGCCGATGTTGTTGGCGACCCGGGCCTGGCGGGTGTTGCAGGGCATGGCGTTGGGCGGGCTCGTTTTTGCGGGCGTCTCCGTCTGCGCGGTCGGCGGCGAAGGGTGCCGGCGATTTTTGGAGTTTTTGGCCAAGTACGCCGAAGTGCGTCAACGGGCGCCCGAGTCGCTGCACCCTTGGAAATACGTGGACCTGCGATCGGCGGCCTATCCGATCTTTTACCATCCGGCCGGTTGGGCCGTCGCGCTGATGGCCGTGTTGGCGTTGGTCGCCGCCCTGTTGTTATGGCGCACCTGGCGTCGCTCGACCGACTGGCGCGTGGCTTGGGCCACGGCGATGGTTTGGACGCCGGTCCTGAGTCCGCATTTTGCGATTTACGACACCGTGCTGCTGATTCCCGCCGCGGTGCTTTTGACGCCGAGCTGCCGCGAGACGCCGTGGTTTTTCCGGGGCCTGACGATTTTGTATCTGGTCGCGTGGTTTTCGCAACCGATTTCGGCCGCCGTGGGCGTTCAGTGTTTGAGCCTTGCCGTAGCGTGGTTTGGATGGCAATGCTGCACGGCCGGCGAACTTTCTGCCACGCGATCCTAATTCGTCGCCTCGCCCGTCGTGTCGGACGGCTTATCCCTGGTCGTTCGTTCGACTTGGGCTTCGAGCACTTTTTGGCGGCGGATTTTGCGCACCACGATGCGGACGTCGCCGCGTTCGAGGATTTCGCCGCCGTGCACCACGTCAGGCAAATGGCCGAGAATCCAATCGCTCAGCGTACGGACGCCGCCCTCGGGCGAGTGTTCTTTGGGCGGCGGATCGGACGTCAGGTCGATGCCGGTCAACTCTTTCAGTCGATCGAGCGGCAGCCCGCCGCCGACTACCCAGGCCCAGCCGGACGGCACCACATGGACCGGCAACCGATCGTATTCGTCTTGAATGTCGCCGACCAACTCCTCCAAAATGTCTTCCAACGTGATCAAACCGACGACCAATCCTGCGGCGTCGCGGACCAACGCGATGTGGGCGTGCTCGCGAATCATGCGTTCCTGGCAGGCCGTCAATTTCAGATTGGCGTCCAAGCTGGGCAGCGGACGCAAGATCGCCTTCAACGAGGCCTCGTGCGGGCTCAACCGCATCAGCGCCACGAGGTCCTTGAAATTCACATAGCCGCGAATGGACTGCGGATCGCCGGGCTGCTGGGCCACGGGAAATCGCGTGTGCATGTCGAGGTGGGCCGCGACGAGGCTTTCGCCCAGCGAGGCGTTCACGTTCAACATGCTGATGTTTTCGGCCGGAAGCATGATTTCCTGGACCGTGCGGCTCGAAAACCGCGCGGCGCCGAGAATGATGTGCTCCTCGCGCTCGCCGATCAATCGCGACGCCCGGGCGTAGGCGGCGTGTGCGCGGAGCTCTTGCAAGGGGGCGGCCTCGCGCTTGGCCGAGGCATCGACCTTCGGACGCCAACGCCGCTCGCTCCAGGCCATCAAGCCCATCACGGCCGTTTCAAACAGCCAAACAATCGGCCAGACGCTGAGACAGAACCATCGCATGACCGGCGACAATCGGAGACAGACCCATTCCTTGTTGCGCAAGGAAAACACCTTGGGCATCAACTCGCCGAACATGATGGTCAAAAATGTTAGCGGGACGACGACCACCGCAACGGCCAGCACGGCGGAGGCGACCGGCGAGAGTCCGACGCGGTCGTGCAGAAACGGCTTGATGTCCTCGGCGGCGCCGACGCCTCCGATGGCCGCGGCCAGGGCTCCGCACAACGTGATCGCCAGTTGCACGCCGGCCAGACTGGCCTCCATGTTCTCTTTCATGTAGAGGGCGGCCTTCGAGCCTGCGCGTCCTTCGCGCAACAACACCTGCAAGCGAGGAACTGTGACGGCCGCCAGCGCGATCTCGTAGCCGGCGAACACCCCGTTGCAAAGCACCATCGCCATGATGACGACTAGTTCGACGATATCCACGAAACGGCGGCGCTCCTTCCTTGGACGGTGGACGTGGGTTCGACAGCAATATAATGGCTTTCGACGGTTTCGTCCATCGGTGCGTTGCGGCAAGGATCGTAAAACGGTGTACCGGAAAAGGTCGTCTTTGTGCTATGATGGAAAGGTGTTTTTTTGGGGCTGTTTTTTCACATTCACCCCCCGGCTGGCGGTTTTCAGCGGTCATGAATGAGTTTTTCCGCGATGTGGCGTCGCATTTCACGGTGGTCACCAACGCGATGGACCGTTGGCGGCTTTCGCGTTGGACTGCGTTGCTGCCGAAGATTGCAGCCTTTGAATCCGAGTTGCAGGGGCTTGGAGACCAGCCGCTTCGGAAGCGGAGTCTTTCGTTGCGGTATCGGGCCAAAAGCGGCGAACCGCTGGCTCGATTGCTGCCCGAGGGCTACGCGCTGGTGCGCGAGGCCGGGCGACGCGCGTTGAATATGCGGCATTTCGATGTGCAGATGTTGGGCGGCATCGCGATTTTCCATCGCTCGATCGTCGAGATGCAGACGGGCGAGGGCAAGACGTTGACGGCCACGCTGCCGCTCTATTTGCACGCGTTGCTGGGCAAGGGCTGCCATTTGGCGACCGTGAACGACTATCTGGCCCGGCGCGACGCCGATTGGATGCGGCCGATCTATCAAGCGCTGGGCTTGACCGTCGGCGTCATCGAAACCAGCATGTCGCAGCCGCAGCGGCGAGAGGCCTACGCCTGCGACATCACGTATGGAACGGCCAAGGAGTTCGGGTTCGATTTCCTCCGCGATCGGTTGTTGTTGCGACGCATCCGCGAGGGCCAGAAGGATTTGTTGGGCGGCATGTTGGGCCAGGGATCTTCGTCGAACGACGAACAACCGGTGCAGCGAGAGCCGTATTTCGCGCTGGTCGACGAGGCCGACAGCATTTTGATCGACGAGGCCCGGACGCCGCTGATCATCAGCGCGCTGCCTACCGAAGAACAAAAGCTCGAAGTGGAATGTTATCGGTGGAGCGCGTCGATCGCCGGCCAATTCGTCGAGGACGAGGATTACGAGTACGACCACGACAAGAAAACAGCCGAGTTGACGCGCGAGGGTCGCCAAAAAGTCCGCCTGTTGCCCAAACCGTCCGCGATGGACACGGTCGGCATGGTCAACATTTACCAATACATCGAACGAGCGATCATGGTCGAGCGAGAGTATCATCTCGACCAGCAATACGTGGTCCGCGACGGCGAGATCGTCATCGTCGACGAGTTCACCGGCCGGTTGTCCGAGGGCCGCAAGTGGCGCGACGGCATCCATCAGGCGGTCGAGGCCAAACAGGGCGTCGAAGTGACCGTGGCCACGGGCCAGGCGGCTCGGATCACCGTGCAGGATTTCTTTCTCCGCTACGAACATCTGGCCGGCATGACGGGCACCGCGATGGGCTCGTCCGGCGAGCTGCGGCGGATCTATCGTTGCCGCGTGTTGCCGATTCCGACCAACCGGCCGGCCATTCGCCAGCGGCTGCCCGACGTCGTGTTCGGCTCGGCCGAGGCAAAATGGAACGCCGTGGTCGAGGAAATCCGCCAATTGCACGCCGAAGGACGGCCCGTGCTGATCGGCACCCGCTCGATCGACAAGTCCGAGCGATTGTCCGAGTTGCTCAAGTCGGTGGGCATCGAGCATCAGGTGCTCAACGCCAACCACATCGAAACGGAGGCCGACATCGTGGCCCAGGCCGGCCGGCGCGGACGCGTGACCGTTTCGACCAACATGGCCGGCCGCGGGACGGACATCAAGCTGGGCGACGGCGTGTTGGAGCTTGGCGGGCTGCATGTGATTTGCACCGAGATGCACGACTCGAGCCGCATCGACCGGCAACTGATCGGCCGCTGCGGACGGCAAGGCGATCCGGGCACGTTCCGCCAGTATCTCGCATTGGACGACGATTTGCTGCTGGCGGGGCTCGGTCCCAAAAAATCGAAAAAGCTCGAATCGCTGGGCGGTCAGATCGACGGCTCGTTCGATGCGCTCAACCGATGGTTTCTGAAGGCGCAGCGAAAGGTCGAACGCCGGCATTTCCGCCAACGCAAGACGCTGATGTACTTTGAGCGCGAACGCAAGAAAGCCCAGCGACAAATGGGGCAAGACCCCTATCTCGACACGCCCGGATAATCAAACCTGGCCGGCCTTGGGCACGACGAACGGGGCTCGACCGCCGCCGTCGCGGGCCAGCATCGCATTGGCGGCGGCGTTGCCGACGATCGTTTCGTTTCTCGCGTCGACCTGAAGCACCGGGCCCAGCGTGAGCGGCGTCTTTTCGACGTCCACGTGGTTAGCCTTCAAATGAGCGAGCGTCCGATCGAGGCAATCAGCTGCGTCTTCCCGGGTTTTCAGGGCCGCCAGCGCGGTCCGAATTTCGCCGGGCGAGGCTTTTTGGCCGAGATAATACGACATGCTGGCCAGGTGACAGTGCGCAGACGACAAGTGTCCTTCGAGCACGTCGGCCCGGAGCAGTTTCGGATCGCGGGCCTTGACCGCGTCGACGAAATTGCCGAAATGATCGCCACCGCCGTCGAGCTTTCGGACGCATCGGCCGGAGGGGTCGAACACGGCGCCGGCGGTGTAGCTGGTCATCACCAGATAGCCTTCGCTGCCATAAAAGATCACGCCGATCTGCGCGCCGCGAAGCGGGTCGGCGGCCAATCCGCGAACTTCAAACGCCAGGGTCTTGCCGCCGAAATCGAGCAAGGCGACTTCCGTGTTGGCCACGTCGCCGGCATCTTCGTAACCGAGCCGCCCGCCGAACGTGATCACACGGTCTGCCAATCGATCGAGCCCGAGTCCCCAGCGGAGGATGTCCATCTGGTGCGGCGACTGATTGCCCATGTCGCCGTTGCCCCACTCGCGTTGCCAGTGCCAGTCGTAGTGGAATTTGGATCGGGTTAGCGGCAATTTGCGAGCCGGGCCGCACCACAGGTCGTAGTCCACTTCCGGCGGCGCTTGAAAACTACCCTTCGGACCGATCGACTTGCGGCGTTTGTAGCAGAGGCCGCGAGCCAAATTCACTTCGCCGAGCTTGCCGGCCTTGAGGTATTCGATGGCGTCGATCGTGCCTTGCATCGAACGACATTGGGTGCCGGCTTGGCAGATGCGGTTGTATTTGCGGGCGGCCTCGACGATGCGGCGGCCTTCGCTCACGTTGTAACTGATCGGTTTCTCGACGTACACGTCTTTGCCGGCCTGCATGGACCAGATCGCCGCCAGGGCATGCCAGTGGTTCGGCGTGGCGATGGAAACCATGTGGACGGATCGGTCGTCGAGCATGTGCCGCAGATCGCGGACGAACTTCGGCTTGCGACGCTGCCGTCGGCCGATCGACTCAACGCAGGCTTGGCCGACCCGTTCGTCCACGTCAACGACGTAGGCGATTTCGGTGTTCGGGTTTCTAAGAAAAGCGTCGACATGTTGAAGACCCCGCGTGCGAGCGCCGACGATCGCCAATTGCAGCAGATCGCCCGCCCGTTTCTCCCGTTGAGGCATGATCGGCTCGTCCGGTGCGCCGGCCAGCAAGTTGCCACTCGGAATCGCGGCCAGCACTGCAGCGGCCAGCGCGGAATCGCCAAGAAACTGTCTTCTCGTCAAACCTGCCATCGGATGGGTTCCTGCGAGGGTGAATCGAAAACGGCCGGCGCGCGGAGGGATGCCATTATCTTATGGAAAAATATCGCCATTGCCAACCCGGCAACTGTTTTTCTGCCCGCCTTGTTCCAGGAGAAGTTCTGGGGTATGGTACACCGTTGTCGACAATTTCAAGCGTTGGAACATGCGGCGGGACCGGCCCGCGGAAGATCGGAGTTTTTTTGTGGGAGAGCCCTGGCGAAATCGCCGTGAGAGGACACCAATAAGGGGTGATTGACCGTCTGGACCGCACGTCGTCGCCCAGGATCGCACGACTATGATTACGACAAAATCGCTCGTGACCACGATCTCGACGTTGGTCCTCGCGTCGGTGTGCGTCTCGGTTCTTGGAGCATCGGCGCCCGACGGACGCTTGGAGCCGACGCGGTTGCAGTGCGAGTATCTGGTCGACCCGTTGGGCATCGACGTCGCGACGCCGCGGCTCAGTTGGGCATTGACGATTTCCGAGGCGGCGACCCATCGCGGGCAGCGTCAAACCGCCTATCAAGTGTTGGTCGCGTCCAGTCGTTCGCGGCTCGCCGAAAACGCGGGCGATCTTTGGGACAGCGGTCGCGTGAAGTCCGACGCCACGTTCGGCGTGGAATATGCCGGCAAACCGCTGGCCAGTCGATGCCGATGCTATTGGAAGGTGCGCGTGTGGGATCGCGATGGCAAGGCGTCGGCGTGGAGTCCCGAGGCCTTTTGGGAAACCGCCTTGTTGGATCCTTCCGATTGGGAGGCCCGCTGGATCAACGACGGCCGCGCCACGCCCGATCAGGTCGGCGACTTCTTTCGCGACGATCCGGCCCCGTTGTTTCGCAAGGAGTTTCCGATCGACAAGCCGGTCCGCTCGGCCCGACTGTACGTGACCGGATTGGGCTACTACGCCGCACGCCTCAACGGCGCCGACGTGGGCGATCGTCTGCTCGATCCCGGTTGGACCGACTACGAAAAGCGCGTGTTTTACAGCACCTACGACGTCACGTCGCGAATCGTGCAGGGGCGGAACTGCCTGGGGCTTGTGGCCGGCAACGGATGGTACAATCCGCTTCCGATGAAGATGTTTGGGCGGTTCAATCTTCGCAACTATCTCACCGTGGGTCGTCCGCGGGTGCTGGCCCAGTTGGAAATCGAATTGGCCGACGGCACGCGGCAGATCATCGCCACGGACGATACGTGGAAAACCGCGCCGGGCCCGATCTTGCGGAACAACATCTATTTGGGCGAGGTGTACGACGCCCGGCGTGAATTGCCCGGCTGGGATCGGCCGGGGTTGAAGGACGCGGCGTGGACGCCGGCCAAGTTCGCATTGGAATCGGTCGGCCTGTTGCAGGCCCAACCGCAGCCGCCGATCGTGGCGACGGGCAAGCTGAAGCCGGTCCGGCGGACGGAGCCGTCGCCCGGCGTGTTCGTGTTTGACATGGGCCAGAATTTCGCCGGATTGGCCCGCTTGCGCGTGCGAGGACCGGCCGGCGCGGTCGTCACGCTTCGGTTCGGCGAACTGCTGAACGCCGACGGAACGGTCAACGTCATGACCGGCGTTTGCGGTCAGATCAAACACGGGAAGGAAAACATCGACGGCGAGCCGCCTCGGCTGGCCTGTCAAAGCGACACGTACATTTTGTCGGGCCAAGGCGACGAGAGCTACCTGCCGCGATTCACCTGGCACGGATTTCGTTACGTCCAGGTGAACGGATATCCCGGCACGCCGCCGTTGGACGCGATCGAGGGGCTGCGGCTTTCGGCCGACGTCGGCAAGGCGGGCCAGTTTTCGTGCTCGAACCAGCGGTTCAACAACATCGAGAAGATGGTGCATTGGACCTTCTTGAGCAATCTGTTCAGCGTGCAGTCGGACTGCCCCGCCCGAGAACGATTCGGCTATGGCGGCGATCCGACGCCGACCTGCGAGGCGTTTTTGTTCTTGTTCGACATGGCCCCGTTTTATGAAAAAGTCGTGCGCGATTTCGGTGACGCCGCGCGATCCAACGGCGGAATCACCGAGACCGCTCCGTTCGTGGGCATCGCCAGCGAGGGGCTCGGCGGGCAATCGGGCCCGATCGGCTGGCAGACCACCTATCCGCTGTTGTTGGAAAAACTCTATCAGTATTGCGGCGACGTGCGGATCGTGCGCGAACAGTATCCGACCGTTCGGCGTCAGGTCGAATTTTTGCGTAGTCAGGCGAAAGATTTCATCATCGACCGCTGTTTGGGCGACCACGAAAGCCTCGACCCCAAGGCGATTCCACTCACGGCGACGGCGTTCTTTTATCAGGACGCGGCGATCGCCGCCCGGCTGGCCAAAATCGCCGGCAAGCGGGACGACGCCGCGGAGTATCGCCGGCTGGCCGAGCAAATCCGCCAGGCGTTCATCGCGAAGTTTTTCGATGCACAGACCGGGCGGTTCGACCTCGGCACGCAAGCCTGCCAGGCGTTCGCACTGCATTTCGATCTGCTGCCGCCGGAGCAGCGTCAGGCGGTGGTCGACGTCCTTTTGGACGAGGTGCGGCGTCACGAGGGCCATTTGGCCACGGGAATTTTCGGAACCCGGTATTTGATGGAAACGCTGAGCCGGTCGGGCCACGCACAGACGGCGTTCGAGATCGCCCAGCAAGACACGTTTCCCGGCTGGGGCTACATGCTCGCTCGCGGCGCGACGACCCTTTGGGAGCATTGGCAGTACGACGACAACGTGTATTCCCACAATCACCCGATGTTCGGCAGCGTCAGCACGTGGTTTTTTGAGGACCTCGGCGGCATCCGGGCCGATCCGAACGCTTTCGGATTCGATCGAATCACAATCCAGCCGCAAGTGGTCGGCGACCTGACCGAGGCCAAAGTTCGCTACGAGAGCATCCGCGGCGCCGTGGCCTGCGATTGGCAGATTCAGGATCGCCGGCTTCGGATGAACGTGACCGTTCCGCCGGGCGTTACGGCGACGGTGTTTGTGCCCACGACCGATCCGTCGTCGGTCGTCGAGAGCGGGCGTCCGGCCTCGCAATCGCCGGGCGTCGAAGGGTTGGCCGCCCCGGAAGGCGCCGTGTATCGCGTGTCCGGCGGACGGTATCGCTTCGAGTCCGAGTGGTCGCCGCCGGCGTCTTCCGTGGAATCGTCGCCATGACCGACTTGCTTCGAGAACTGAAACAACGGATGCGGAAAGAGGCCTCGTCGCGAAGGGCCCGACAGCCGAACGCCGATCGGATCAGCCGACAGATTTTCGACCGGCTCGCGGCCTTGCCCGAGTTCGCCCGATCGACCGCCGTCATGCTCTACGTCGACGTGCGCAACGAGGTCCGCACGCGATGGTTTTTCGACTCGGTCTGGAATCAGGGCCGCCGGCTGATCGTTCCGTATTGTGAAGAGGGCCAGCTCCGACTATTTCAGCTCGAACGGCTCGACGAGCTTTCACCGGGCACGATGGGCGTTTTGGAGCCGCGGGCCGAGTTGCGCGAGCAGGACGACCGGAACGTCGATCCGGCCGAACTCGATTTGATTGTCGTGCCGGGAGTGGCGTTCGACCGCGAAGGCCACCGCTTGGGCTACGGCATGGGCTACTACGACAAGTTTTTGCACCAGATCCGTTCGGACACGGTGAAACTCGGCGTCTGTTTCGAGAGCCAACTGTTTCCCGAAATCCCCGTCCTTCCGCACGACATCGTCGTGGATGCGGTCGTGACGGAACGGGCGGTCTATCGAGCGTCGTAGGGCCGCGTGACTTGCGAGAAATCGCAAGCGATCCGATCAAAAAACCAACAGTCCGGGCGGCCCATCGCCGGGCCGTCTCCGGACTGTTTCCCCCCCTGGGAATCGGTATTGTTTTGAGTGCGCCGGAGCGCCTATTTTTGAGTCGAGCGTGCGCGTCGCCGCCTGGTGCCCCCCGCCGGGAAGCCGAGTGATTTTCAAAAACGGAAACACGCGACGTTTTGAACGGATAAGCTTTGTTGTTGGTATGAGATCATCGGATTGCGATGGCGTCCGACTTTGGCGAAGTTTTTCGGTTGAAAACGTTGCAGCACAATAGGCAATCTAAGCGATCCGGGAAAAGACGACTAGCTATTCGTCCGGAAGCCTACCATCCTTCGGGGCGGACCCCACCCTCGGTCTGCATGATTTGCCACTCAACGTGGCCGTCGGCCTGGGGCGCCCGAACCATTTTGACGTTGACGAAGAACGATTTCTTTTCGCCGTCGTCTTCATAAGTGACCGCGTAGAGTTGGTCGACCTGATCGGCGGTGTTCCATCGGGCCTGCGAGGCGGTCTGGTAGAATCGGGTTTCGGCCTTTGGACCCAAGGCCAAAAGCGTGCGTATCAGCGGCTGCTGAACGTAGTTTTGCAGTTCCTCTCGGGCCAGGGGATGGGTGCGGTAGTACTGCCACAGTTGGTCATTCAACGGTTGACGTTTTTGGAGCGGCGAGACAAACTGTGTGGCTTTTTGCGGTTCGTTTTGGGCCAGGTACTTGAACCATGCGGCGGAAAAAACGCGGGCCTCGTCGCGGACGGCCTTTCGATAGACCAGCCACTCGGTCGGCGCCGCCGCGAGAAACAGCAGCGAGAGCACAATGCCCACCGTGGCAAGAGGTCGGCCGGCCAGCGAAGGGTTTTTTTGGATTCGCCGAACGGCCCACCCACTGAAAAACAGGCCGAGAATCGGCAGGGACCAGAACAACGAATCGAACAAGGCCAACGGGGACGCCAGACCGGCGATCAAGCCCGCCACGGCCTGCACGGCCAACGGATGGTAGGACGCCATTTCGGCGTCTTGCGAATCGGTGATGCGGACGTCAGGTACGCTGGGACGCATGGGAACAAAGCGGGCCGAAGTTCGCCCGATCATTGAACGGCCGGGTCACTTGGGACAAAGGCTGTCGTATTTGGTGATGTTCTCTTCGATCTTGACGCGGCGCGCCGTGTAGTTCGGCATGAAATCCGCCTTGGGATCGAAGATGAATTTTTCTTGCTGCCACTGTTCGGGCGTGGCGGACCGGGCATACACGCCCATCGACTCTTTTTGCATGAACGCGAGCCATTGCCGGTCGGGCGCCAGGCCGAGGACCATCGGCTGCTCGGCCGTGAATCCGCCGAACAGGAAGGTTCGCGACAGCGGGGCGGCGTGCAGGGTCATCATCGTGAAGCACACCAGAACCCAACCGACCCACATGGCGAAAAACACACTGCCGATGCGGTCGGCCATGTTCAAAAATCGCACCTTCACCTTGGAAAGCTGGTCGGTCGCCGCGCGCAGAACGCCCATGAAAATCGCAAAAAGCCCCCACAGGGCCAAAAAGTCCCAGGCGTAGGTCAACGAGGGCGAAGAGCTTTCGAGCCAACGGGCGACCGGCTCAAAAAAATTCGTGGCCAGCAGCGCCGCCGTCACCACGTTGATCAGGCTAATCGCGTTGCTCCACATCCCTTCCGTGTAGAGCATGGCCACGCACGCAAACACGATCACCAACATCAGCAGGGTTAGGATGGAACTCATGGGCGGAGGTCAACGGGGTTGGAAGAAAGTTTTGGAGTGGAATGGTCCGCTTCAGGGAGCGATAGGGTCCTTGTTTATTTCAACACGCGCATCAGCTCGGGCAACGACGTCACGCCTTTGACGACCAACAGGACGCCTTCCTCCTGGAAGGTTTTCATGCCATCGTGGCGGGCGGCTTGTCGCAACGCAGGAAGCTTCGCGCCCGAGGTGATGGCGTTGCGCACGGCGTCGCCGATCGTAAGCACTTCAAAAATCGCGGTCCGGCCGAGATAACCGAGTCCGCCGCACACGGGGCAAGGCTCCTTGGGCTCCTCGGGATTCGGCTGCGGCGGACGGTAAAACGACTGGACGCGGCCTTCGGGGATGCCCAACTGCTGCAACACTTGCGGGGGCGGCGTGTAGGCTTCCTTGCACGAATCGCAAAGTTTCCGAACCAGCCGCTGGCTGATCACGCCGCTCAGCGAGTCGGCCAGTTCGGCCGGCGCAACGCCAAGCATCAACGTCCGCAAAATCGCCTCGGCGGCGTCTCGCGCGCGGATCGTGCCAATCAACATCCGGTTCGATTGGATCTCGTCGCACATCAAATGGACGGTCTGGGCGTTGACCATGTCGCGGACGACCACCACGTTCGGCTCCTTGCGGAACAGACTGGTCAACACGTCGGCCGGCGATTGGCCCGCCGCCGAATCGTAGAAGGTCACCGGCACGTTTTCAACCGGCTCGTAAGGCTTTCTTTCATCCTCGACGGCGGCGAACTCGCGGGTGTAGCGGTCGCAAACGCGCAGCGAGACGTTGACCATGCTGCGCAAGCCCGCACTCGGCGCCGCCGAAAACAACACGAACCCCTTCCGCTGATCAAGCAGGCCTTTGAGTTGCTCCTGGAGTTTCGGCCGCATGCCGATCTCGTCGAGGGTTTTGAACGGCACTTTCTTGGCTTCAAACTGGAGCAAAACCCGTTCGCCGGTCGGCGTGCCTTGCGAAGCCAACGTCGCCGAGTAGCGGGTGGATTCGTACTCGAAGCCGAACTCGCCGGCTTGGCGGCTTTTCCGATCTTGCGGATTCGCGCCGCAAAGCAGCTTGAGCGATTCGAGAGCGGGATCGCCGACCTCGCGGGTTTTGGCCTCGCGGGCGATCCACACGCCGTCGACCATGGTGCGCATGGCCACGCCTTGCTGCGTAAAGTCGAGCATGATCGACGATGCTCGACCGCAGACGCCTTCGGCGAGAATTTCACGGGCGGCGCCGAACCCCGGCGATTGGCGAGCCAGGAGCAACCGGGCGTTGTCGGTTCGTTCGTCGAGGCCGCCTTTGGCCAGCAATTTCAACGGGACGCCGCTCTCGTTCATGTCGCGGCGTTCCGCGTTGATCTTGACGCCCACCTTTTTCAATCGCGAGGCGAGCCAAAACCGTAAATGATCGGGCGTCAGCACCTGTTCGTCGATTCCGACCTGTTTGTTTCGATAGCTCACGTAGGCGGTCAGCGGCGCGACGTATGCGACCATCAACAAGAGAAACGCGATCCAAAAATTGGGGATTAGCCACGACAGAATGAACGCCGCCATGAACGAGCCAAACACGATCGGGATCCACCGCAGGGCGTCCAGCTTCACCGCCTGGCAATCGGTGCTGAGCCAATCGGTTGTGTAGACCCAAGCGGCGAAAATGAGCCAGCAGGCGACAATTTTGATCCAGCTCAGATAGTAGCCCGACCCGCGGAAATCCTTCGCCAGCGACGTGTTGCCCCAATCGCCGGCCGCCAGGGCCGCTCCGGTCCAACAGGCCAGCAGGACGGCCACCAGCACGACGATCCGCGAAACGCGACGCACGTTCGACATGGCATCAATTTCCAAAGCGATTGATTGACTACAACATTCCCGATTCTTTGAGCATGATCCCCTTCAACGCCATCTTGAGCGCTTCGGGGTTGGGAGCGACCTCGAACGCCGTTTCTCGCGAGATCATTTCGCGTTCGACCAGGCTTTGCAGACTCATCGTGAAATCCTGCATCCCTTCCTCCTTGCTGATCCGGATGGCGTCGGCAAGCTTTTCGTCCTGGGCTTCGAGAATCAGCTTTTTAATGGTCGGGTTGAAGGTCATGACTTCGCAAGTGGGCACCCGCCCGACGCCCTCCTTGATCGACGGCAGCAGCTTTTGTGCGACGATCGCCTTCATGTTGAACGCCATCGCGCTGCGCAGGGCCGGGTGCATGTTCTGCGGGAAAAGGTCCAAAATACGGCCGATCGTGCTTGGAGCCGTCGACGCGTGGATCGTTCCGAACACCAAGTGGCCGGTTTCCGCCGCCTGAATGGCCGTCTCGAACGTCTCGCGGTCGCGCATTTCGCCCACCAGCATGATGTCCGGGTCTTCGCGGACCGCGTGCTTCATACCGATTCCGAAATCCTTCACGTCCATGCCGATTTCGCGCTGATTGACCAGGCACTTGTCGTCGGTGAACGTGAACTCGATCGGGTCTTCCAGCGTTAAAATGTGTTTGCGGTAGCGGTGGTTGATCCAATCGAGCATCGAGGCGATCGTCGTGCTCTTGCCCGAACCGGTGATGCCCGCCAAAAGAACCATCCCCTGGCTGAATGTGCACAACTCGGACAGCACGGACGGCAGAAACAGATGCTCGAAGTCGGGAATTGTGTTGTTCACCCGGCGAGCGACCAGGCCCACGTTGCCCATCTGTTGCAGGACGTTCACGCGGAATCGCCAGCGACGGCCGTCGACGTCGAGCGTGTGTGCGAAGTCCACTCCGCCGTCTTCATCAAAGATCTGTTTCCGACGCTCTTGCACTTCGAGCATCGGGAAAATCAGCCGGACCATCTCCTCGCTGCTGATGGGCTCGTGCTTCAACGGGCACAATTCGCCGTTGACGCGAATGATCGGCGAGCTGCCGACCTTCAAATGCAGGTCGCTGCCCTTGAGTTTCACAAGCGCCCGAAACAGCTTGTCGACCTCAAGCTCTTGTCGTTTGCCTAAAAAACGTTGACGGTCTTGTTCGGCCATAGGAACGCCGTGATCGGTTGTTTGCAGTCAGCGGTCAGGGAGGAAACCGCTTGCGTTTTAGGGTTTTTAAGCCGCGTTGGTTGAGTGTTTCAGCCGGACGGGGATGCCGCGGGCTTGCATGACCCGTTTGGTTTCTTCGATCGTATATTGCCCAAAATGGAAAATGCTGGCGGCCAACGCCGCGTCCGCTCCGCCCCGTTGGATCGCGTCGGCCAAGTGTTCCGGACATCCGGCGCCTCCGCTGGCCACCACCGGAATCGAAACCGCGTCGGTCACGGCCCGAGTGATCTCCAGGTCGTAGCCGTCGCAAGTGCCGTCGGCGTCCATCGAGGTCAGCACGATTTCGCCGGCGCCGAGCCGCTCGACTTCACGGGCCCACGCGACGGCCTCACGACCGGTGCCGATGCGGCCGCCGTTGATGTGCACCTCCCAAAATTCCTTTCCGTCTCGCAAGACTCGCTTCGGGTCGATGTTCACGACGATGCACTGACTTCCGAATCGCCGGGCGGCCTCGCGGACGAAGTCGGGATCGCGGCACGCCGCCGAGTTGATCGACACCTTGTCGCAGCCGGCTTTCAGCAATGCGCGAATGTCGTCGATCGTCCGAATCCCTCCGCCGACCGTCAGGGGCATGAAAATCACCTCGGCAGTCCGGCGGACCACGTCGAGCATGATGTCGCGTCCCTCGTGGCTGGCGGTGATGTCGAGGAAGACCAGCTCGTCGGCCCCCTCTTCTTCGTACCGTCGGGCAACCTCCACCGGGTCTCCGGCGTCGCGGAGATTGAGGAAGTTCGTGCCTTTCACCACGCGGCCTCGATTCACATCGAGGCACGGAATCACCCGTTTCGCAAACATAATTAACCGTTGTGACCTTGGGACTTGCTAAAGTCCGTCCACGTCCTCTGCCAAAGACGCCGTCAAGGTTTCTTGTGTTCAGGCCCAAGATCGCGCAAGTCGATTCCCTACAGTTTAATTCGACGCCTCCAACCGGTCAATGATGCCTGCACTCAGGAGGGGTGTTCTTTTATTCTCTAGATGGGGTCTTCCGTCGGGATTCCAGACTCCTTGATTGTGACCCGGGCGCTGCCGTTCTACAATGGGGTTTTATGGCCACTCATCACAGCAAGCTCGCACGGTTGCCGGCGCGCGAGGACCGATTTGCCACGACTCATTGGAGCTTGGTGGTTCGGGCCGGAGCTGGACGGTCGCCCGAAGCTCGGCGATCGCTGGCCATTTTGTGCGAAAACTACTGGTTTCCGCTTTACGTCTTTGTGCGTCGGAGCGGCCGCTCGGCCCAAGACGCTCAGGATCTCACGCAGGAGTTCTTCGTTCGACTGTTGGATAAGCATTTTTTGGCGGCGGCCGACGCCAACAAGGGGCGTTTTCGCACGTTTTTGATCACCGCCATCAAGCATTTTATGGCGAACCAATACGATCGCCTCCGGGCCCAAAAACGCGGCGGATTGCAGCAGTTTGTGTCGCTGGACGCGCTGGACGGTTTTGAAAACCGCTATGGTCGAGAGCTGGCCGACACACGGACGCCCGAACGCATTTTCGAGCAACAATGGGCTCTGACTCTGTTGTCGCAGGTTTTGACACGATTGCAGACCGAAATGGCCGCCCGCGGCAAAGCGGCGTTGTTTGACGCTTTGAAGGGGCATCTGACCGGCGGTCAGGCGGTCGGATACGCCACAACGGCCGGAAAGCTGGGCATGACCGAAGGAGCCGTTCGGGTGGCCGCTCATCGGCTCCGTCAACGCTACCGAGAGCTGCTGCGGGACGAGATCGCCCAGACGGTCGCCAGTTCGGAAGACGTCGAAGAAGAAATCCGTTACCTTTTCACTTGTCTTTAATCGCTAACTCTTCGTGTAACTTTTTCGTCCATTTGCTTCATAGAAGAATGGACACCAAACGGACGGGACGATGACCATGAGCGACCAACGCCAATGCGCACAGTGTGGGGCCGTGTTGCCGTTCGATTCGCCGCAGGGGCTCTGTCCCGGGTGCTTGCTGAAGTGGGGGCTCGAAAGCCAAACGGGGGTGGATCCGTCGAGTCATCCAACGGGTCCTTATTGCCCGACGCCCACGCCCGAACAGATCGCGGCCCAATTTCCCGACCTCGAAATTTTGGAGCTTGTCGGCCGCGGCGGCATGGGCGTGGTCTACAAGGCCCGGCAAAAACGACTTGACCGATTGGTGGCGCTCAAAATCCTCGCGCCTAGGGTCGGTCAGGACGAGGCCTTCGCCAAGCGGTTTGCTCGTGAAGCCCGGGCGATGGCCATGCTCAGCCATCCGCACATTGTGGCGGTTTACGATTTCGGCCAGACGGCGGTAGGACCGGTGGCCGGCGAGTCGTCCTCTCTTCCTCCGGGAGAGAGCCAGGGTGAGGCCAGCGCTCCTCCGTCTCCCGCGCCCCCGTCGCCTGCGCCTACATCGCCTCTCTACTACTTCATCATGGAGTATGTCGACGGTTTGAACCTTCGGCGACTGATGGAGGCTGGCAAGTTGCAGCCCGAAGAGGCGTTGGCCATCGTGCCGCAGATCTGCGAGGCGCTTCAGTATGCCCACAACCACGGCGTAGTCCACCGCGACATCAAGCCCGAAAACGTGCTGCTGGACAAGGACGGCCGAGTTAAGATTGCCGATTTCGGCATCGCCAAACTGGTCGGTAAGGAGGCGAAGGGGCTGACGCTGACCAGTACGGGCCAGATCGTTGGTACGCCGCAGTACATGGCGCCCGAACAGATCGAGCATCCGCTGCAGGTGGATCATCGCGCCGACATCTATTCATTGGGCGTCGTGTTTTACCAGATGCTCACCGGCGAGTTGCCGATTGGCCGTTTCGCTCCGCCGTCGAGAAAGGTGCAGATCGATGTGCGGCTCGACGAAGTGGTGTTGCGGGCCTTGGAGAAAGAGCCGGAGCGTCGCTATCAGCAAGCCAGTGAAATCAAAACGCAAGTGGAGAGTATTGTCGCAACGCCGGCGGAGTTTGCCGTGGACCAATCCGGTGACGTCCAGCCGACGGATCCCATGGTTGAGGCCAAGCGACAGGTGCATGGCCCGGCCATTGGACTGCTGGTTACTGGGATATTCAACTGGCTTGTAGTGGTGCCCGTGGTGGTATATGCCTTAATACCTAGGGTGGCAGATCTGACCACAAACAATAAGCCTGGTGTCTTGCTTGTCGCTATACCGCTCTCGCTCATGGTGTTAAGCAGCCTGATGATTGTTGCCGCGTTGAAGATGGAGCGGCTACAAGCCTACGGTCTGGCCATTGCCGCCAGCATTTTGGCGATCCTGATTTCGCCGACCAATTTGATTGGATTGCCCATCGGCATCTGGGCATTGGTCGTGTTGAGCCAACGCGAGGTGCGAGCGGCATTTGCGAGTTCAAGGGGCGTTGTATCATCCGTTGCCAAGAAACCAACCGGCACGCCAACAGGCATGGTGGCGCTGGTGCTTTGTCTCGCTGCCGTTCCCATTACTCTGTTGATCGGTAGTGTCGGTGGATCTTCGGTGGTATACGTCTTTGCCCTATTCCTTCTTCTCGGAATCATCACGTTGGTTTTGGGAATCATGAATTGGGGCTCCGGGGTGGGAAAGACTGCCGTGATCGTTTCGATCAATCTCCTATTGGTCTCGATATGGGAGTTGGGCGTTTCGTTTTTGTGCGAGCCTTTAGAGCTTCGCAGCGGCGCGGTCGTAGCAGCACGAGTCCCAGAACGGTCGAACATTGCGAGTTCCGAGAGCCGCGAACGAGGATCCAGTGTCGCTCGGCAAAAGTTCCAGTCGGCGGAACGACAGCTTGAGTTGATCCGAGCACAATACGAGAAAGGCGTCGTGGCGGTTGATAAATTGTATGAGGCGGAGCTTGCCCGAGATTTGGCCGCGGCAGAAATGAAAGGGGATGTTGTCGCCGCGGCACGCGCCAAGCTTCGTTGTGCCGAGCAGACGCTTACGTGGATTGAGCTGCAATTCAACGCCGGCTATCGTGTGACGCCTCTGGACCGTGAAAAGGCAAAACTTGCTCGTGAGGTGGCCCGAGCGGAATTGCAGGACGCCGAACAAAAGGCGAAAGCCGGCAAGAACGCCGAATTTCCGGCGACCGTAGGCGCATTGACCACCGTTCAACCGCTCGATGTGCTTCAAATCCGTGTGATGGGCACCATGATCGATCAGCCGATCGACGGTTTTTATTTGGTTGAGCCGGACGGCAACGTCGCTTTGGGGCCATTGTACGGTCGGGTGAACGTCCAGGGATTGA